>DAOTCE010000003.1 GCA_035452965.1 Candidatus Paceibacterota bacterium
GTTCGCCAAATCCCCGGTTTCCTGGCGCTCTCCAGCTTGAAAAGGTGCGTCCTAGTTCAACGCAGGCGGAAGCCGCTTCGGAAGACGACTTCGGTGAGGACGACGAGCAGGAAGACGGCGCTGACCACGGCGTTGAGGCGGAAGAAGGCGAGGTTGATCCAATTGAGGCTGCGGCGGCGGGCAATCCAATGCTCCAGGACGAGGCAGAGGACGATAATCATCCAACCGACGAGGTAGGCGATGCGGAATCGGCAAAGGAGTCCGAAGACCAGCAGCAGGCCGCACGTGATGAGGTGGGCAAGGAAGGCCGTTTGCAGGGCATTCTTGGGCCCCCAGGCGACGACGAGGGAGCGAAGGCCGTGTGCTCGGTCGAATTCGTAGTCCTGCAGCGCGTAGATGATATCGAAGCCGACAAGCCAGAGAATCACAATGCCGGCCAGGACGACCATCTGGAGGACTTCCCAGGGGGAGATGTCCGCGCCCTTGACAGCGAGCCATGCGCCGACGGGGGCCAGCGCCAGGGCCAGCCCGAGAAAGACGTGGGTGTAATCAGTAAAGCGCTTGGTCAAAGAATAGAAACAGATGACGGCGAGCGCGACTGGCGAGAGGCAAAAGCAGAGAGGATTAAGCAGGAAACTGGCGATAACGAATCCGGCGCCCGAGAGCACACACAAGGTCACGGCACTGGCCAGGGTGATCTGGCCGGTGGGCAGGTGCCGGTCGGCGGTGCGAGGGTTGAGGGCGTCGAACTTGCGGTCCACGATGCGATTGAAGGCCATTGCGCAGGTGCGGGCGCATACCATCGCCGCGAGAATTAAACCGAAGGTGCGCCAGCCGGGCCAGCCGCGGTTATCGCGGGCGGCGATGGCCATGGCGGCTACGGCAAACGGCAGGGCAAAGACAGTGTGGGGGAACTTGACGAAGGAAGCCCATTTGCGCAGGGCGTTCACTCCCGCTCCTCCTGCCAGCGGGGGACGAGTTGTTGCGGCAGGCCGAGGTGATCAAGGACGCGGGCGACAACAGTGTCAACGAGTTGCTCAACGTTTTGCGGGCGCGAGTAGAAGCAGGGGTTGGCGGGGAGCATGGTAGCGCCCGCCTGGAGAAGGAGTTCGAAGTTCCTGATATGGATCAGATTGAGCGGCGTCTCGCGGGGGACGAGGATGAGCTTCTTCTTCTCTTTCAGGGCCACGTCGGCCGCGCGCAGCAGAACGTTCTCGCTGTAGCCGTGCGCGATGCGTCCCAGGGTGCCCATGCTGCACGGGATGACGACCATGGCGTCGGGCGCGTTGGATCCGCTGGCGAAGGGGGCGTTCATGCTCTTGAGGTTGTGGGGGATTACGCCGGGAGGCAGGCGCAAGCCGCCGGGCAGTTCCTCAGCGATGACCGCCGGTGCGTATTGGCTGAGAATGACGTGAACCTGGTGCCGGGAGGGATCAAGGTTATCCAGCAGGCGCTGGGCGTAAAGCGCGCCACTAGCTCCGGTGATGGCGACAAGTATTTTCAAGAGCGACGAATGTTTGCGTTGCAGACTGCCAGAATATGGCCACGGGCAACCGATACGGCAAGCGGGTTTGCGCGCGGGCGCGGAAACGGCTTGTGTCGCGACGGCGCAAGCGCACAATACCCAAGTGTCAGAATCAGGCAATGTGTTTGCCCGCGAGCCAGGCGGCTGCGTTTGGGTGTTCTGCCTGCTGGCCGTAGCGCTGGCGGGTTGCGCTACCAGACCGCATGAGCCAGGTGAGTCGGTGTCGGATTGGGAACAGGAGGAGGTAGCTGCCACGCCGGCAGTGCCGCCTGCCCCGGTGGTTGTGCCATCCCCTGAAGCGGCGCCAGTCCCGCCACCGATTGTTGTCACCGATGAGCCGACTCAGACCTGGGTTCCGCTGGGCCGCTGGTGCCTGGCTAAGGGTTTGGCGGCGCCGAACCTGCTGGCGGTGGCAATGTTCCCGACCTATTCGTTAAGCACGGCCAAGGGTGTATTCGTGATTCGCGCGGGCAGTGATTCAGCGCGTTGGGACGGTCTGGAACTGCGGTTGGGGTTCCCGCCGCAGGTGATAGATGGACAGCCCTACATGCACACGCTCGACCTGAGCAAGACGCTGGAACCACTGGCTACCGGAGGATCCGCAAGCCTTCAGGGAACCAACCTGACGATCGTCATCGATCCGGGTCACGGCGGCAATGATTCGGGGGCCAAGTGCGTTCTGGGCTATGGCTACGAGAAGGACTTCACGCTGGATTGGGCGCGCAGGGCGGGGGCGCTGCTGGCCGAGCAGGGGTGGCAGGTGTTTCTGACGCGCACCGCGGACGTGGACATGGCGCTTTCGAACCGGGTCGCGTTCGCCGAGGCGCACCAGGCCGACTTGTTCCTGAGTTTGCATTTCAACTCCGCGGCACCGAGCGATCGCGAGGCCGGCTTGGAGACTTACTGCCTCACGCCGACGGGCATGCCTTCGAACCTCAGCCGGGGCTACGGCGACGACCCGGCACTGGCGTTTCCCAACAACGCTTTCGACGCGCAGAACCTGCAGTTGGCGTTGCGGGTGCATCGGGCGCTGCTCCAAGTCAACGGGCGGCTGGATCGGGGCGTGCGGCGGGCGCGGTTCCTGGGGGTGCTGCGCGGACAGAACCGCCCGGCGGTGCTGGTGGAGGGAGGCTACCTGTCCAATCCCGCCGAGGCGCGGCGGATCGCCGATCCGGCCTATCGGCAGCGCCTGGCGGAAGGAATCGCCCTGGCGGTCGTGGAGACTTCCGAAGGCAGAAGCGCGAAGTCCGAAACGGGGGTTCCAGGACCGAACGACCCAAACCGTCGGGCGGAGTTGGTGTCCAGGAAGGCGGGATCCCAGTGACGCCGCAGCCCGCAGCTCGCAGCCCGCAAAGGATTCTGGTCACCGGCGGGGCGGGGTTCATCGGGTCGCACCTGGTGGAGCGGCTGCTGGCGGAGGGCAATTCGGTGACCGTGGTGGATGACCTCTCGACCGGGAGCCTGAACAATCTGCGCGCGGTCAAGACCAGTTCCCGGCTGCGGGTGATTGAGTCAAAGCTCTCGACCTGTCGCGTGTTGGGACAGTTGGTGGCGGAGGCGGAATGCGTTTACCACCTGGCGGCGGCGGTGGGAGTGGACCTGGTGGTGCGGTCGCCGATTCATGTGCTGGAGACGAACCTGCACGAGACGGAGGTGCTGCTGGAAGCGGCGGCGGCGGAGGGCGTGCCCGTGCTGTTGGCCTCCACCTCGGAGGTGTATGGCAAGAGCCAGAAGGAAGCGTTTAGCGAGGAAGACGACCTGCTGATCGGCCCGCCGCACCAGTCGCGGTGGAGCTACGCGTGCTCGAAGCTGATGGACGAATTCCTGGCGCTGGCCTACGCGAAGGAACAGGCGCTGCCGGTGATCATCGCGCGCCTGTTTAACACTGTTGGCCCGCGTCAGACCGGGCAGTACGGCATGGTGCTGCCGCGGTTCATCACCGCAGCCAGGCGAGGAGAACCGCTTCGAGTCTTTGGCGACGGCCTACAGACCCGCTGCTTCTGCTATGTGGGAGACACAGTTGAAGCACTGGTGCGCCTGCAAAACTGCCCGGCGGCACACGGGCAGGTGTTCAACGTAGGCAGCACCGAGGAAATCAGCATGCGAGACCTGGCCGGCCTGGTAATCGAGCTCCTGGGGTCCAGCTCAGTGGTTGAACTTGTCCCATACAGCCGGGCCTATGAACCCGGGTTTGACGATATGCGCCGCCGCAAGCCGGTGGTGGAGAAACTGGCCGCGACGGTCGGCTTTCGTCCGCTCACCCGGCTGCGGACCATTATTGAGCTGGTGTCAGGCTGCAAAGGAGACACACCGTATCCTAACCGTATCCACACCGGACCCACACCGTAGATACAGCCTTGACATCAGTGATGGATTTTGGCGTAAACCGCTGGCTTTGTTGCACTTACGATCAAGACCGGCTGCAAAGCGAGTTCCAGAGGCCAGATTTGTCACAAGTCCTTTAGCCGCAATGAGTTGCGCAAATCCGCCGGAAACGGCCCCCTATCCCTTTCTGGACGCTTCGGCGGTGCCGCGCAGGGTTCCAACTGCCTGGAAGCGATATGACTGCCGCCGGCCCTGGGATTGACTTTTCACCAAAAACAGGGGTTACTGGCGAATAAATGCTCCCCGTACCGTCGTTCGAGGGATTAGTGGAATTCGGCCCGGGCTTCTCACCGCGCTCGCAAATCAGCCACGTGGTATTTGACTTCGACGGCACGCTGTCCTGGCTGCGGCATGGCTGGCCGGAGCTGATGTTTGAAGTGTTCCGGGAATACCTGCCCGACACGAAGGACCACGCCGGCGCAGCGGTGCACGAGCTGCTGATGGAGGACATCCTCGCGTTAAACGGCAAGTCCTCAATTCACCAAATGATCCGTGGCGTGGAGCGATTGCGCGAGCGTGGCGGACGGCCCCCCAGCCCCGAAGCGTTGCTGCGGGAATATCAGAAACGGCTCGACACGGTGATCCGGGAACGGACCGAGGCGATTCTGACCGGGAAAGCGCGCCGGGAGGATTTCGTGGTGCACGGTGCGCGGGGCTTGCTCGAAGCGCTCCGCGGGCGCGGCCTGACCCTGATCATTCTGAGTGGCACCATCGAGCATCGGATCAAGGAGGAGGCTGACCTGCTCGACCTGGCGCGCTATTTTGGCCGCCACATTTACGGCGGCACGGCCGATGTGGCGCAGTCCTCGAAGCGGGCGGTGATTGAGCGCTTGCTGCGGGAGGAAGGCATTTCGGGCGAACACCTGCTGTCCCTCGGCGACGGGCCGGTGGAGATCGAGGTGACGAAGGCCGCGGGCGGGCTGGCGGTGGGGGTGGCCAGCGACGAGGAGCGGAATGGCTCCGGCGCCATGCAGCCGCAAAAGCACAAGGTGCTGGCCGCCGCGGGCGCCGACATGCTCATTCCGGATTATCGTGATGCCGCGGCGCTGATGGAGTGTATTCTTGGCCCATGAAAGAGTTCCCTGAACCCCTGGACCTCAGCAAAGTAAAGGTCTATCCGCTGGCAGAGCGGCAGAGCTTAAGCTCGCTTGAGCAGATCCTGGTAGATCCCAGCCGGCCTCCTCGCGCCTGCGAGCCGGAGATCCTGGCGTTGATCCGCAAGTGCGCGCGGCAGGTCGCGACGGCCCGCAAGCGCAACGCCAGCGTCATCCTCATGTATGGCGCGCACCTGATCAAGAACGGCGCCATGGCGATTGCAAACCAGCTCGTCAAGTCCGGCTGGGTGACCCATCTCGCCACCAACGGGGCGGGCACCATCCACGATTGGGAGTTGTCATTTCTCGGTCGTACGGAGGAGAGCGTCCGCCAGAACGTGGCCACGGGCACATTCGGCACGTGGGACGAGACCGGGCGCTGCCTTCAACTGGCGCTCCTCGCCGGCGCATTGCGCAACGACGGCTACGGGCGCAGCCTTGGCCGCTTCATCTGCGAGGACGGTGTGACGCTTCCCACGACAGAGTCCCTGGAGAAGTCGCTGCGGGACCGGCCGGCGGACCCAGCCGCCGCGGCCCAGGCGGAGTTGCTTCGGACCATGCTCGTTCATCACCTGCCGGCGGGGCGGACCACGGTGCCGCATCGGTGGAAGGAGCACTCGATCCTGGCGGAAGCGTTTCGCGCCAACGTGCCGCTGACAGTCCATCCCGGGATCGGCTACGACATTATCGCGACACACCCCATGTTCAGCGGCGCGGCAGTTGGCCGGGCGGCGGCATCGGATTTCCAGCTATTCTGCCGCGCGGTGGAAGGACTGGATGGCGGCGTGGTGCTTTCGGTCGGTTCGGCGGTGATGGCGCCGCAGGTGTTTGAAAAGAGCCTCAGTTGCGTCAACAACTTGCGGTTGCAGGCCGGGCGGCCCATCGTGCGCGACCACGAGTTCTTCGTGGTGGACATCCAGGACGGCGGGAAGTGGGACTGGTCCCAGGGCGAACCGCCCAAGGACAACCCGGCCTACTACCTGCGCTTCTGCAAGAGCTTCTCCCGCATGGGGGGCAACATGACTTACGTCCAGTGCGATAACGTAGGGTTCCTGCATAACCTGCTCCAGCTGCTGCTACGCTGAGAAGCATGGACGCTGCGCGCTTCAACGAAATCGTCGAGCGCTATCCCGCGTTGCGCATCGCAGTCGTGGGCGATTTCTGCCTCGACCGCTACCTGGAGATTGACCCAACGAAGCAGGAAACCTCCCTCGAGACTGGGCTGCCCGTCCACAATGTCGTGAACGTGCGCGCGCAGCCGGGCGGCGCGGGGACCATCGTGAACAATCTGGCCGCGCTGGGAATTGGAGCGATCTTCCCGCTAGGCTTGATTGGCGAGGATGGAGAGGGGTACGAACTATGCCGCGCGCTGGAGGGTCTGGCCGGGGTGCAGTCGCGCCACATGGTGCGCACGCCGCACCGGCACACGTTTACCTACTGCAAACCGCTCATGGTGGAGCCCCACAAGCCGCCCGTGGAGCTCAACCGCCTGGATCTCAAGAACTGGACGCCGACCTCAACGTGGCTCCAGGAACTCCTGGCCACCCAACTCCTGGAGGTGGCGGCGCAGGTGGATGCGATCATTGTGCTGGACCAGGTTGGTATTCCGGAAACCGGGGTCGTGACCCGGAAGGTTCTGGCGGCGCTGGAGAGTCTGGTGGAGACGAGGCCGGGGCTGCTGGTGCTCGCCGACAGCCGGCGTGGGTTGCGGGGCTTCCCGCCGGTCGTCTTCAAGATGAACGCGGCCGAGTTGTCCGCGTTAACGGGAATGCCGGGCGAGTTGAGCCCAGCGCAGATTGAAGCCGCCGCCGTTGACCTGGCGCGCCGGAATGGCCGGAATGTGTTCGTCACGCAGGCGGCTCGCGGCATGCTGGGCGCCACGCCGGACGGCCAAACCCATTGCACCCCCGCTCTGCCTCGGCGCGGCGAGATTGACGTCGTCGGAGCTGGAGACGCGGTGTCCGCCAATCTGACGGTGGCGATGGCCGCCGGCGCCACCCTGAGCGAAACCCTGGAGCTGGCTAACGCTGCCGCATCTGTGGTCGTCCATAAACTCGGCACCACGGGCACGGCTGATGTTCCTGAGATTCGGCGTCTGGCCGTCTCGCCAGGCAATTCATAAGTGTGTCGCGCCTAATCGCCAGGTTGCTGATTGGTTTCTCCATCCTTGCGGTCCTGCTGGTGGTGGTCCAAGTGGTTCTCACTCTGAGCCGGCCGGCGCCTGTGCCGGCGCCTGTGCCGCCGTTGCCCAAGCCCAACGGGTATGACGATTTTGTGCAGGCAGGTCGGATGCTTGCCAAAGACACCTCGGGTTTCGTCAGCCTGAGCGACGAGGAACTGCGTGCCCTCGTGGAGAAGAATGCCGACGCCCTGAAACTGGCAAGGACGGGATTGACCCGTGCCTGCCAGGTGCCGCTGGACGACTCCCCAACCAACCGCGCGCGAATCGAGGATATATCCTGCATCAAACGCCTCAGCCAGGCCCTGGCGGCGCAAGGCCGCCTGGCGGAAAGGGAAAACCGTCCCGCCGATGCGACCGAGGCGTATCTCTCGATCATCCAATTGGGCAGGGCCATTAGTCAGGGCGGGGTGCTGCTTGACTTGATGGTGAGCAGCGCTGTCGAGGCAATTGGCACCAGCGGACTGGAGCAGGTGGTCCCGGCCCTGGATGCCAGGCAGTGCCGCGAAGCCGCTGCCGCGATTGAGTCCTCCGAGAGCCGGCGTGAGCCGCTGGAAGCCGTGCTGGCACGGGAAAGAGAATGGGCGTATCGAAGCTACGGTCTCAGAAAGCGGATCTACCAGGTGCTCTTGTCCAGGCAGGCGAAGCAAATTGAGCAAAAATCGGCTGCCAGGGTGCAGACCCAGCAAGTCCGGCTGCGGGGTTTGTTGGTCCGGTTGGCCGCCCGCGCCTACGAGTTGGAAAAGGGCAGGCCGGCCACGAGTTTTGCGGATCTGGTGCCGGTGTATCTCAAGGCCATCCCCCAGGACCCGCAGACCGGCACCAACCTGTCCTACCGTCCCTGAGCCGCAGCCCGAACGCCGGCTCCAGACTGAGAGATTACAATTGCCCGTTTTTTCCAATTGCCCGGCGGCCTGCCGTGGAGGATACTCTTGTAGTGCCCGACAGAGAACTTGTCATGCCTGTTAAACTGAGGCGCAGGTTTCGCAAAGCCGGCGGAGGGGCATTCACGCTTATTGAATTGCTGGTGGTGATTGCCATTATTGCCATCCTGGCGGCGCTGCTGCTGCCGGCGCTGGCCTCGGCCAAGGAAAAAGGCAAGCGCGCCGTTTGCAAGAGCAACATGCGCCAGACCGTTTACACCGTTCACATGTATGGCATGGACTTTCAGGACTATGTGCCCGACGGGCGCGACAACAACCGTCCCCCCCAGTGGCACGCTATTCGTGTCAACAGCGTCACCTACACGAACATGATCCGCTATACCGGCAACTTGAAGGTCATGGACTGCCCGAATTTCACCTACGGCAGCTTCAAGCGTTATGCGAACGCTTACGGCTTCCTGGTGGGCTACGCCTACCTGGGCCGCGCGTTGGACGCCTCGACCTTGAGCAGCTGGCCGCCCACCGCGCCCGAATACTGGCGCTCGCCGATAAAGACCACCGAATCCGGCACCAACTTCATCGTGGCTGACGCCAACACGTTTGGCGGAAGCTTGAACATGGCGCCACACGGAAAGACCGGGCCGATGAATCGCACCAGCCAGGCTTCGCCGACCATACCGGCCACGTTCATCAACGACGCAGGTGGGAACGACGACCCGAAAACGATCGGCGGGGCTGGAGGCAATGTCGGCTTCCTTGACGGCTCGGTCGTCTGGAAGAGCATGCGGCAGATGCAGAAGCGGTTTGCCTCCTCCTACATCCTCTACTACGGCTACTGGTGAGCGGGGTCGTCCCACCCGCTCAACTCTGCTCCCCGCGATAGACACACCGGGCGGTGCAAGTTTCGGCCACCACCACCTCCGTCAACAGAGGCAGTCTTGGTTTGAGCCTTCGCCAGATCCAGGCGGCAACATTCTCGCTGGTCGGGTTGTCCAGTCCGGGGATGTCGTTGAGGTAGAAGTGGTCGAGCTTCTTCCAGATCGGCTGGAAGGCCCGCGTGATGTCGGCGTAGTCCATCAGCCAGCCGAGCCTGGGGTCGCATTCGCCGGCGACGGCAACCTCCACCTTGAAACTGTGGCCGTGCAACCGGCGGCATTTGTGCGACTTGGGCAGGTGTGGCAGCAGGTGCGCCGCCTCAAACTGGTAGGTCTTGCGTAGTTCCATCTTCATGCAATTCGTGCCACTCATTTACGTTCTAGCTTCCTCGATCCGGCTCCCAATCTGTCCAGGTCACCAGGTCGCCCAGTGCCGGCCGGCCATCGTGCCGCCAGGCCAGCGGCGGCTCCTGCATCCGGCCGAGCGGACAGACGCGTGAGACCCCCCAGCGCGCCAGTGCGGTCGCCAGCGCCTGCGCCATGTCTTCGGGTGCGGCAAGCCCCACCGTCGAAACTCGGCCCCGCACGCCGTCGGCACTCTGCAACGCTTCGGTCAAGTCCTTCACGCTCTTGACGTAGATGAACCGGTTCAGGCAGGAAGCCTGGAAGCGCGGATCGGCTTCGTAGATCACTGTCCAGGCCGTTGAATCCCGGCTGCACCACTGGCGGGTGTCCGGCGAGTGGGCGGCACGCACCTCGTAGAAAGCGCGCCGCGAAGCGATGGCAGCGGCAGCTTCCACGGGCAGCTCGCCGCGCGGTTCGGTTTCCTCGCGCCGCTCCAACTCCTCCGCCAGCATTTCGGCAAACTGCTCGGGCAGCACCGCCCCGCCCTGCTCCACGTAAATGACGTGCGGCGAAAGGCAGCCCTGTTGGTTCCAGGCGGCGACATCAGCGGCGGCCTGGCCGGCAATCCGCCGCGCGCCCGAGGCGGCCAGTGCCGCGCCTGAAACATACGCAAAGCTGACCCGGTGGCCGTAGCCCACAAACCGCGCTTTGCCCGGCAGCCGCTGGCGAATCGCCGCCAGCGTTTCATCGGTGCCCGTGGCCGTCACGCAGTCGGCCTCGTCGAACAAGGCCTTCTCCAGCTCCTCGCTTCCCCCGCGCCACTCGGCCACTTCCAGGCAGGCGCCCAGTTTCGGTTCCACCTCATACAGCGAGTGCGCAAACAGGCGCGGCAGCAAGGTTGTGCCGCTGGCGCACTTCACGAACTGCGCTGACCGCCCCAGCACGCCCAGCACCATCGAGCCAAGCGTGGGGCTCGGCAGGTTGCCGGCCGCGATGTGCACCAGCATCTCCGGAGCGGTCACCAGCGAAGCGCGGTGCGTCTTTTGCTCGGCATCGCCCGACACCATCTCGTCGAGCCGCTGCGCGTGACCCAAATCCTGTTCCAGCAGGGCGTGGAAGTGCTCCGGTGTCAGCTGTCTGAAGAAGGCGTCCAGCCCCCGGACCAGTGTCGCGCGGGGGAAGCCGGTTGCGCCTGGCCCCTGTTCAAGGGCCAGCTTGCGAAACTGGTAATCCGGTTCGCGCCAGCTTCGGGCCACGTCGCTGATCACGCGCACGAGGCTGTGCGTGGAACGGTGGGCCAGGTAGCGCTCGCGGTTGCGCCTAAGCGTCCGGCACGCCTCGCTAATCATCACGGGGCTTAGAGTCGCCGCCGCGGGCAGGTCCGCCAGAAAGTAATCAGGCAGGTTCATGTCAGCAAAGGCATCGAGTCCGGGCGCGCTGCCGACGTCACCGGCCCTTCGCGCCGTTGAATGGCGCGCAGGCAAAGCAGCCCGGTGAGCGATGCCAGCGTCAGCAAAGCAACGGCCAGGTAGATCGGAAAATAAGCGCTGACCGTGTGCGCCGCGGGTCCAAGGAGCCTGACCTTCGCGCCCACTGCCCAGTGAGAGAGATTGCCGATCACACCGCCGCCCATGACGAACAGGCCAAACGCGCGTCCGCGCACGGCGTCCGGCACCGAGTCCATCAGCGCCGCCTCGGTCATCGGGTAGCTGGCCATGAAGAAGAACCCATAGACCAGCAGCACCGGGAGCGTCCAGCCGGAAGGCACGTGCGGAAAGACCGCCATGGCCGCGGCTGCCACCGTTAGAACCAGTGCGATCCAGCGCTTGCGGCCCCGGTCGCTCAGGTGGCCGAAGAGCGGATTGCTTATGATCGCCGCGACAAACATGCCGCTTAAAGCCAGCCCGGTCCACTTGGGATCGTAGTTGCGGGCGTTCTGCAGGAACAGCGAGCTGAGGCTGCCCATGCTCGACCCGGCGAAATCGCGCACACTGAACGCCAGGCAGTATAGCAGGAAGAAAATCCAGAGCGCGGGAGTGGGAAACATCCGCCCTGCCCGATCAGAGTTGCGCTCGGCCGCTGGTGCGGGCTGCTCATCGTCCGCCAGCCAGTAGAACAGAGCGGCGACAGCTATCCCCAGCAGGCCCAGCTCAAGCACCGGCCGGCGCCAGGCAGCCGGGCCCAAAACCGGTTCGAGCAGGCCCGCGCGCCAGCCGGCGTAGATTGGCCCGACGAAGAAGCCCACGCTCGCCCCGATGCCGACCAACCCAAGCGCCTTGCCCCTGCTGCCCGGATACAGACGCGCCACCATCGCCGTGGCGGCGGGGTGATAAAAGCTCCCACCAAATCCGGCCGCGGCGACCGCCACGAGCGTCCACGCATAATTTGGCGCCAGCGCCAGCGCCACAAATGCCAGCCCGTTGAGCGCCAGCCCAAAACCGAGCAGTTTCTTGCGATCCATCCGGTCCGCCAGCACCCCAATGGGATAGCTCGGCGCGAAGCAGGCCGCCATCATCACGGTCATCAACAAAGTGGCCTGGTCCACGCTGGTCAATTTGAGGTCTCTTTGGATCAGCAGGTAGAGGGGGATCAACACCACCTGATACACGTGTGTGAAGCCGTGCAGCAGGCCGGTCAGCCAGAGCGTCCGGGTCCGATGTTGGTCGTGCGCGTTCATCGGATCGGCCTAGCCAGCCAGCAGCGAACACCCGCGCGGCTCGGCTGCGGCTGCCCTGCCGACCAGGGCAAAACCATCGCCGCGGCGGATGCCTAAATCCTCGGTCTGAATTGCCATCACCGAATACACGTTCGCCAAATCGAACACGCGAATCAAACCGGTTTCGCCCTCGCCCACCTCGCGCCCGGTTTCCGGGGAAATGATCTGCACTCGTGCCCAGGGCGGGAAGCAGAAGCAAGCGTTCGGGTTCGCTGCCAGCGGAGGTTCTGCGCCCGGCCACCCAACCTGCGAATCGTAGGCCTGGGAACTGAGCTCGCTCATGCCGTATTCGGAGACGATGCGATTCAGAGGAATACCAAAGCGCTGCGAGATAAACGCGTGCAAGGCCGCTTTCGGCAAAGTGCGCGAGCGGCCCTTGTAGCCGCCCGTCTCCATGGCGCAGGAACCGGGCGGAAGCTCAAGTCGCAGGCTCCGTTCCGCCAGGCGATCCAGAAGTTGCACAAATGAAAACGCGGTGCCAGGCACGAGCACAGGTTGCCCGCTGGCGCACGCCTTGCGCAGGATTTGCAGCGCAGCTTCCAGATCAACCGTCCAGGCGCCATCCTCATGCACGCTGCCGACAAAAGCCGATTCGGTGGGAGCGATCTCGCGCCGAATGGTTTGGAACATGTGAACCAGCGAGGAATGCGGCGCATCTGCCGGTGGCGGCGTGAGAATTGCCAATTGGCAGTTGGCGGCCGGGAATTGGAAATGGGCCTTGAACCAGGCCAGCACGGACGCTTCATACACTGCGAGCGACGCAGCGTTGTGTAAATGTCGGCTGGGCTGGTGCGCGGTCGTGCCGCTGGAGTGAAAGACGGCTGTGCGCGCTTCCGGCGGCAGGCACGATACCTCCAACTTCTTGAAGGCCGAAGTCGGCACGGCCGGGATGCCGGTCCAGTGCGTCACCGTGTCGGCTCGCACATTTCGAGCCTCGCAGAACCGGCGATACAGAGGGTTCAGCTCGAATTGGAGAGCGAAGAGTTCGAGGGCGAACGGTTCGAAGAACGGCATGTCTCCAGAGGCACGCTCCTGCACTCTCGGGGCAACGTCCATAAGCCGGCGCAGCCGCGCGGCAAAGCTCGTTAGATCGCTGGTGGAACTCATGCGGTTTTGATTTAGCCAGGCTGGTTTTCCGCCACAGCCCGGAGTAGATATGTAGCCGCGTTGGAGGTTGACCGCAAGCGTGCAGTTCCCATTTGCTGCTTTACGCTGCTGGGTCGGTCCAGCAGAGCGGGAAATCAAGTGCGTGCCGGGGCAGTTCTACGGGCGGTGATGTAGAGGACAGCAGCCAGGGCGAGGAACGGCATGAGCGCCAGCCAGTCGGCGCAGGGGCCAGCGAAGAACGGGTTGTTCTTGCTGGCCCAGGCATTGATAGCCGCATCCAGATGAATTGTAACGCCCTGCACAATCGCAATGACAATGCCCGCGATGGCCCCACCGGCAATGTAACCGCTCGCGAGGAGCACTCCAGGGCTCTTGTCACTTTCGGCGGCGAGGGCAGCCTCTTCCAGCTTGTGCTCGCGGAGCGCGCGCCGCATTTGCCGGTCCACCAGCCAACGCACCAGTCCCCCTGTGAATATGGGCGCGGAGGACGAAATCGGCAGGTAGGCGCCAACCGCGAAGGCGAGGGAAGACACGCCGCATAACTCCAGCACCACGGCAATCATCACTCCGAACAGCACCAGACCCCAGGGCAGCTTGCGGTCGAGCATGCCTTTGATGATGTAGCTCATGAGGGTAGCCTTCGGGGCCTCAAACTTCCGCACCTGCGTGCCGTCGGGTCTCGTCCTGAACACCCCGTTAATGCCCGGGTCCACCAGCCACACGGCCGCGCCGGTGTCGTCCACGAGGTATTTGCCGCTCGGGCCGCCGACGGAGTCGGTCTTCTGCCAGACGCGGCAGGCGGCGGCGCAATCGCCCGCAACCCTGGCCGGCGGAGTTTCTATGCCATCGAACCTCGCGTTTGCCGGGGCCCGCAAGCCCGGTGCTGCTTGTACTGCGGGCACGTAGACGGTGGCGGTGTTGTTCAACAGCAACAGGATGGGGCCGAGCAGCAGCGCGCTCGCGGCGGCGCCAATCAGAATAGAGATCTGCTGCAGCCTGGGCGTGGCACCGACGAGGAAACCGGTCTTTAAATCCTGCGACGTCGCGCCGGCATTCGAGGCAGCGACGCATACAATGCCGCCCACCGAAAGCGCGGTCACGTAGTAGGTCCCGCCTGTCCAGCCGACGACCAGAAATACCAGGCAGGTAAGCAGCAACGTCGCGACCGTCATGCCGGAGATAGGGTTGGACGACGAGCCAATTTCGCCGGTGAGCCGGGATGACACCGTAACAAAGAGGAAGCCGAACACCACGATCAACACTGCCCCGAGGATGTTCATGTGCAGCGAGGGGGCCAGCAGGATGGCCAGGATCAGGGCGAAAACGCCCCCGGCCACCAGTTTCATAGACAGGTCACGCTCGGTGCGGAGGACCGAGGTGTGGGCAGCGGCGGCAGCCTTGAAATCAGACAGCCCGGACCGGATGCTATCCAGTATGATGGGCAGCGACCGCATCAGGCTGATGATGCCCCCTGCCGCGACCGCCCCCGCGCCGATATACAGGATATAGGCGCCGCGGATGTCGTTCGGGCTCATGTCGGCAATGGGCTTGGTGCCCGGCGGCAGCACGCTGTTCAATCCCTCGCCGAAGAACTTGATGAGCGGCGTTAGCACCAGGCAACTGAGCACGCCACCTGCCATCATGATGGAGGAGATTCGCGGCCCGATGATGTAGCCTACCCCCAGCAGTTCGGGGGAGATTTCCGCAGAGATAGAGCCGCCCTTAAGCGGGGCGCCGAAGACTTTCTCCGGCACATCCTTCCATAGCTTGCACGCCGTCATGAGCGTCTTGTAAGCCAGCCCAATCCCAAAACCGGTGAAGATAGTCGAGGCCTTGATCCCCGCGCCGGCCCCGGCCTTGAGCACCTGGGCGCAAGCTGTGCCTTCGGGATACTTGAGCTGGCCATGCTGGGCCACGATCAGCGCGCGCCGCAGCGGGATCATCATCAGAATGCCCAGGAGGCTGCCAAGCAGTCCTACGAGCATGACCCGGCTGATTTCGAGGTCGAAGCCGAGGATCAAAATCGCCGGCATGGTAACCCCGAGACCGAAAGCGATGGACTCGCCCGCCGAGCCGGCGGTTTGGACAATGTTGTTCTCCAGAATGGTGGCGTCGCGTCCGCCGGCCTTCGACCAGAGCCGGAACAACGCCAGGGAAATGACCGCGACTGGAATTGAGGCGCTGACGGTGAGACCGACCTTCAGGACGAGGTAGAGCGATGAAGCGCCAAACACCATCCCCAGCAGCGTGCCGACGATGATGGCCCGGGGTGTGCATTCGCGCATGACCGCGCCGGGCGGGACGTGAGGTTGGAACCCGGTGCCGGAGCCGGTGGCCGATGGGGCTTCGCTCGCCATAGGTTGCGGGATTCTCCGCGAAAACTGGCCTGATGCCAGTGAAAAGTGTCGCGCGCGCGCCAGGATCAGGGGGCGGGGGGGCGTTCGAGCCTCCGCAGCCGCCGACTTAAGGACCGGGACTTTCTGCCGAAACGCCTTCCGCACGGTCCGCTGGGCCTTTGGGTTTCAGCCGCCCGAACCGCTCCACGAACAGGAAGAAGACGCCCGGGCCGAAGCACAACAACATAATCGAGACGCCAGTCGCGATGCCCAGCAAAGTCCCCGCCGGTGCGCAGCAGTCATTGCGGTGGCGAACGATGATGTGGCTTGGCACGGCGACCAGGAGGCCAAGAATGCTGCCGCGCAGCAGCCAGCGCGTGATCCGTTTCACAAGCGCTGCGGGATCGTCGGACCTGGCAAAGCAATAAAAGACCACCGCCCAAACCAGCCAGCAGACGGCCAGTGCCAAAGTGGTTCCGAATAATCCCTCGGCCGTCCCGCTGCCCGTGGCCGCCACTGTGGCTTTCCAGATCTGGCTGGTGACCGGGTTGTGCGCGGCATCTGCCTGAGCCAGGGTGCCGATGTGAGGGAACAACTCGAAGGCGTCGTCTCCAAAAACCGCGAGCAGCACCGCCAAGATGCCGCCCAACAGCAGAAGCGCGAGCAGGAACGCCGTGGTCAGGACCGGGACGAACAGCGGCCGCCGAGGCCTGGGCCGGCGTTCGGCGGAGCCGATGGGCGTGATCAGCAATAAGGCCTGACCCAGTACCATTACCGCGAGCCAAACCCAGAATCCCCATTCCTCATAAATGCCGAGCGCCTCGGATAGGGACATTCCACCCGGTCTGGCCTGCCACCAATCGCCCATGGCCAACACCAGGAGCGGCGCTGCCAGCACCACCAAAACCACCAGGTAGAGCAGGACGGTCAGTGCAGCCCAACGCTTCATAGTCCAGCGGAGCCTAATGCCTGTGCCGTGCGAGAAAACCCGGGTCAGTGCCCGCCAAATCGGCGTGGCGCTGCCGGGCCAGCAGCTCGCCGTAAACCCGCAGGTCCCGTGTCAGCATCTCCAATCGCTGTTTGAGCGCGTCACTGACGATCCTGCCCTCCTTCACGTCAAGACCTACGGTGCAGCACACTCCATATGGCAGCGACCAGGCGTTGCATTGCCGGGCCACGGTGCGCAATTGGTCGGTTACCGTGAGGCCTTTCTCGTGCGAAGCGACGATGCTGGCGAAGAGCTTCCCGGCGAACTCATGCCAGAAGTGATCGAGGAAGTTCTTTGTCGCGCCGCTGATGCCGCCGTGGTAGTCCGGCGAGCCCAGGAAAATCACGTCCGCCTGGTGAACACGCGCCTGCAAGCCGGCGTAACCAGGCAGTTGGTGAGCGGTGTCCGGGTTGTAAAGGGCGAGCGGTTCCCTCTCAAGATCGAGCACATCCACCGCGCAACCCGTGGCCTGAAGCCGTTGAGCAACATACTGAACAACTACGCGCGTCACCGAATCCCGTTGCAGGCTGCCAACAACGGCCAGAACGTTTAAGGATGATTCAGCCATAGAATCGGAGTAACGTGGGGCCAGAGTACCAATGAGTCTGGCGAATGTCGAATCATCACGGAGCATGCGGAACCGGCCCACGAAGCCCAGGTCTTCGGCGCAGGCGGTGATTCGGCTTCGAGGTGTCCGACATAACAACCTGAAGAACTTCGACCTGGACCTGCCGCTCAACCGGCTTGTGGTCATCACTGGCTTGAGCGGCTCGGG
This sequence comes from Candidatus Paceibacterota bacterium, assembly GCA_035452965.1. NCBI lineage: Bacteria > Bacillati > Minisyncoccota > Minisyncoccota bacterium. The sequence goes on from DAOTCE010000003.1 coordinate 17,210, forward strand.
TAAGAGTTCGCTCGCGTTCGACACGCTCTTTGCCGAGGGGCAGCGGCGCTACATTGAGACGTTCTCCCCCTACGCGCGGCAGTTCTTCGACCGGATGGACAAGCCTCAGGTGGACAGCATCGAGGGCATCCCTCCCGCCATCGCCATCGAGCAACGCAACGCCGTCCGCACCACGCGTTCGACCGTCGGCACGATGACCGAGGTCTGCGACTACATGAAGATGCTCTGGCCGAACCTGGCGCAATTGCACTGCCGCCAGTGCGGCCGACCCGTGCGCAAAGACCCGCCGGCCCAGATTTGGCAGACCCTGGCGCGTGAGGAGGTGTCCGTCGGCAGGAAATCCGAACTCCGCGCTCCGAAGTCCGAAGTCCTGATCACGTTTGATCTGCCGCTTTCCGAGAAGCTCTCACTGGAGGATTCTCTCGCGCTCGTTGCCCGGCAAGGCTACCAACGGCTGCTGTTCGACGGGCAAATCCTCCAACTCGAGGACATCCCCACACGCACCACGCAACACGCAACAGGCATTGCCTCCCTCACCGTCATCCAGGACCGCCTGGTCCTCACGGAAGCCAACCGCGCGCGCTTCGTCGAGGCCTGCGAACAGGCCTACCACTTCGGCAAGGGCCGGCTCGCCGTCCGTGATCTTGCGCCCACCAACGGCACCACGCGGCCCAGGATTGGCAAGCCCCAACCCTTCTCAAATCGGCGTCACTGTGCCTCGTGCGAAATCGAATACCGCGAGCCCACGCCCGCCCTGTTCAGCTTCAACCACCCGGTGGGCGCTTGCCCGGCCTGCCGCGGTTTTGGGCGCATCATCAGCATCGATTACGACCTGGCGCTGCCCGACCGCACGCGGACGCTGGCACAAGGTGTGGTCAAGCCGTGGCAGACCGGGTTCGGCTTGGAGTGCCAGGGTGATCTGTTGCGCGTGTGCCGGCGGCTCGGCATGCCCACCGATGTCCCATTCAACCAGTTGCCGAAGAAGTGGCAAGACGTCGTCGTCAACGGAGATCCGGATTACGGCAAGGACAAGGCGCACGAATGGCCGCGCGCCTGGTACGGGGTGAAAGGCTACTTCCGCTGGCTCGAATCCAAGGCCTACAAAATGCATGTGCGCGTCCTGCTCTCGCGCTACCGGGCCTATACGCCCTGCCCGGATTGCCGTGGCAAACGCCTCCAGCCCGAGGCGCTGCTCTACCGTGTCCCCGGAGCACCCGGCGGCGGGAGGGGCAAATCTCCAGCCCGCAGCCAGAAGTCCCACTCGCGGAATTCAACTGTGTCGCCAGACCGGGACAACAACGGCTACCTGACGCTGGCGGATTTCTATCAACTACCGATCCGTGACGCCTTGCCCTTTGTCGAAGCGCTCGCTGAGCGGCAGCGGCTGCGGCGGAACGACCCGCTCAGCCTGGTCCTGAACGATGTGCGCGCCCGGCTGAGCTATCTCAACGAGGTGGGTCTGGGCTATCTCACTTTGGATCGCCCGACACGCACGCTCTCCGGTGGCGAGACCGAGCGCGTCAACCTCACCACCTGCCTGGGCACGCGCCTGGTCAACACCCTGTTTGTTTTGGACGAGCCGAGCGTCGGCCTCCACCCGCGCGACACGGAGCGGTTGGTGCGCCTGCTCGAACAGCTTCGCACTGCGGGCAACACCGTCGTCGTCGTCGAGCACGAAGCCAGCGTCATCCGCGCGGCGGACCAAATCGTTGACCTGGGACCTGGCCACGGCGCCACGGGCGGCGAGGTCGTGTTTCAAGGCACCTGCCCGCAGTTGCTCAAATCGGGCAGGTCGCTGACCGGCCAGTATCTCAGCGGCCGCAAGCGGATCGAGCTTCCTCGACGAAGGGTTGCCAGCGTTGGCCAGGCATCACGCTTGCGTCTCGCCCATGCCACGCGGAACAATCTCAAGAACCTCAGCGTGGAAATCCCGCTGGGGCGGTTTGTGTGCGTCACAGGCGTCAGCGGCTCCGGCAAGACCACGCTTGTCCGCGAGGTTCTGCTGCCGGCGCTGCTGGCCCGGCTTCAGTCCGCTGCGCCGCAAACCAAAGCCTCGGACCGGTTCTCGGCGGAGGAGAACGATGAGGCGGCGGGCGGCGAACCCGCATCCGCGGCCCCGCGCTCCGCAGTGCTTCGCGGCGCGGAAGGCCTCAGCAGCGTGGCGCTCGTAGACCAGTCCATTCTGGCCAAGACGCCGCGCTCCAATCCCGCCGTGTATATCGGGGCGTTTGATGACATCCGGGCCTTCTTCGCCCAGTCGGACTTGGCGAAGCAGCGCGGATACAACGCCAGCGCCTTCAGCTTCAACTCCAGCCAGGGCCAATGCGAGCGCTGCCGCGGCGCCGGGTTCGAGAAGATCGAGATGCAGTTCCTGAGCGACGTGTTCATTCGTTGCCCCGACTGCAACGGCCGCCGCTACCGCTCCCACATTCTCGAAGTGAAGGTCAGCCCGGCTCCGGCGGACCACACGCGAACGGCCGTAGCTTCTCCACGCAACCCGCAACGCGCAACAGTCGCCTTCTCCATCGCCGACGTTCTGGATGCCACCGTCGAGGAAGCCGTCGCTTTCCTGTCCCGGTTTCCCGACTCGCTTCCCGCACGGCGCGCGGCCGAGAGCCTCAAGCTGCTTGAGGAGGTGGGCCTGGGATACCTGAAGCTGGGTCAGCCGATCAACACCCTGTCCGGCGGCGAAAGTCAGCGCCTTAAACTGGTGCGCCACCTCGCTGAAGTGATGGTGGGGCGCGTTATCCCCAGCGCGCCGGGGACAGCGCGTCCTGACACCGGGCTAACTGGGCAGGGCGTCCTTACGTCGGCTCCTACGCTCTTCTTGTTCGACGAGCCGACCACCGGGCTGCACTTCGACGATGTGCGCGTGCTGCTTAAGGTCTTTCAGCGTTTGGTGGATGCCGGCCACTCGGTGCTTGTGATCGAGCACAACGTGGAAGTTATCAAGTCCGCCGACTGGATCATTGACCTCGGCCCTGACGCCGGCGATCAGGGCGGGCAAATCGTCGCCACCGGCACACCTGAGGAAATCGCCGCTTGTTCCGAGAGCCACACGGGCCGCGCGCTGCAAACGGTATTACGCTGACGAAGAACGATGTTCGATGATCGAGAACTGAGCGTGTGGCCCGAGCAGGCCATCGAGATTCACGGGGCGCGAGAGCACAATTTGAAGAATGTGTCGCTCTCGGTGCCGCGGGGGCGTTTTGTCGTTGTGACCGGCGTGAGCGGGTCGGGGAAGAGTACGCTGGCGTTTGACCTGTTGTTCGCCGAGGGGCAGCGGCGGTTCCTGGACTCGATGAATGTCTATGCGCGGCAGTTCGTGGAGCAGTTGTCCCGGCCGGACGTGGACCTGATCGCGGGCATCCCGCCGACGGTGAGCATCGAGCAGCGGATCAGCCGCGGCGGTGGGAAGAGCACGGTTGCTACAGTCACGGAGGTCCATCACTTCATCCGGCTGCTGTTCGCGCGGCTGGGCACGCAGTTCTGCCCGGATTGCCAGGTGCCCGTGGAAGCGCAGACGCGCGATGAGCTGGGCCGACGCATAAGGGGCGAGCTCCGCCGACGCGGCGATCTGCTGTTGCTGGCACCGGTGGTGAGGAAGCGGAAGGGCTTCCATACGGAAGTTGCCGAATGGGCCGCCAGCCACGGTTACGCCGAAGTGCGGGCCGATGGCAAAATCTACCCAACCGGCGAACGGCTGCGGCTGGACCGGTTTCGGGAGCATAACGTGGAGATTGTCGTGGGAGTGCTCGATGCGAAGTTGAAAGGGCGGCGCGCCGGGGATAGCCCGTCCTGCGAGCGCATTGACGAGGCGCTGAAGCTGGGGCAGGGAACGCTGTTCGCGCTGGATAATCACCGCCACCTCACCGTGCATTCAACGGAGCGCGCGTGCCCGCAGTGCGGCCGGTCGTTCGAGGCGCTCGACCCGAAGAACTTCAGCTATAACTCGCCGCAGGGCTGGTGCCCGCGCTGCCGGGGGTTTGGGGAGTTGTTCTACCTGCCGGACGTGGACCGCGGTGCGCGAGCGGACGCCATCGAGGAGTCGTGGTACGGCTGGCAGGAAGGGGAGCGGGAAACTTGTCCTGAATGCGGGGGAGCCAGGCTGAATTCACTCGCGCGCGCGGTGCGGTTGGGGATGGGAGATGGCAGCGGGCAGATGACAGAATGGAAAGCGGCGCCGACGATGGAAACGTTTGGGCAAATGTCGGTGGCCGCCGCGGTTGAGTTCTTCCGACGGGTGAGGTTCGCAGGGCGGGCGGCACTGATTGCGCGCGACATCCTGCCGGAGATTCGGGAGCGGCTGAAGTTCCTGCGGGAGGTGGGCCTGGGCTACCTGCAACTCGGGCGGGGCGTGCCGACGCTGTCGGGCGGTGAAGCGCAGCGGATCCGGCTGGCGGCGCAACTGGGATCGAACCTGAGCGGCGTGCTTTACATCCTGGACGAACCGACCATCGGGCTGCACTCGCGCGATAACGAGCAGCTGCTGGCGGCGCTCGACAAGCTAAAGGCCCGCGGCAATTCGGTGCTCGTAGTTGAGCATGACGAGGCGACGATGCGGCGGGCGGATTACATCATTGACCTGGGGCCGGGACCGGGTGTGCACGGGGGCGAAGTGGTGGCGGCGGGCAAGCTGGCAGAGCTGCTGCGGCATCCTGAATCGGTCACGGGGCAGTGTCTGCGGGCGCGAAGGAGGTTTCCGACAAGGGGTGGCCGGAGGGAAGTTGGGCGGCGTGGAAGTTCAAGGTCTCAGGGGCGAAGCGCGAAGATCGAAGTTGATCAGCGCCGACTGGCGTCGGCGGCTGCGGGAAGGAATGATGGCGGCTGGTTGGTGTTGAGCGGGGCGAGGAGGAATAACCTGAAGGATTTGACGGTGGAGTTTCCGCTGGGGCGGCTGGTGGTGGTAACGGGGGTGAGCGGGTCAGGCAAGAGCACGTTGATTCGGGAGTGCCTGTTGCCCGCGCTGGAACCACGTTTCAAGCGCCACGCAGCACGCACCACACCGCCAGACACCGCCGTCACGGGCTGGGAATCTCTGCAAGCCGTCTATGAGGTGGACCAATCCCCCATCGGCCGCACGCCACGCTCGATCCCGGCCACGTATGTGGGCTTCTTTGACGACATCCGCCAGTTGTTCGCACAGGTGCCCGAGGCGCGGCTGCGCGGGTATTCGCCGAGCCGGTTCTCGTTCAATAGCGCGCAGGGGCGGTGTCCGGAGTGCGAAGGCGCGGGCACGATCAAGCTGGAGATGAACTTCCTGCCGCCGGCGTTCGTGCGGTGCGAGGTCTGCGGGGGAACACGGTTTAACCGCGAGACGCTCGACATTGAATACCACGGCCGGAATGTTGCCGCGGTGCTGGAGCTGTCGGTGGAGGAGGCCCTGGAGTTCTTTGCGAGCTTGCCGAAGATCAGGCGGCCCTTGCAGGCGCTCTGCGACACGGGGCTGGGGTATCTGAGGCTCGGTCAGACGAGTCCCACCCTCAGCGGTGGCGAGGCGCAGCGCGTGAAGCTGGTCAGCCATCTGCTGGCGGGCTTGCGGGAGCCGGACGCCCTCAGCCGCCAGACCCGACGCAACTTGTTCGTTCTTGAAGAGCCGACCATCGGCTTGCACATGGCGGACGTGCAGCGGCTGGTGGAGGTGCTGCAGCGGCTGGTGGACCACGGGCATACGGTGATCGTCATCGAGCACAACCTCGACTTTATCGCCGAAGCCGATTGGGTGATTGACCTTGGCCCTGAGGGCGGAGTCGGCGGGGGGCGTGTCGTGGTAGCCGGCACGCCGGAACAAGTCGCGCGCAACAAACACTCGCATACGGGCGCCTTTCTGCGTAGTGTCCTGGCCCACGCATGAGCGTCGCGTACGCCGAGATACTCAACGGGGCGCCCCTGGCGCGGCGAGCACCCGGGGCACGCCATGAATTGATTTGCACCCGTCTGCATCAGTGGATGAGAGCGAGCGTGGCGGACTTTGCCGCTACGCGCTTGCTGGCGGCACGTTCAGAGGTGCGGCTGTCCCTCAGGCATACAGTTTGCCCGGACCTGGCACTCGTGACCGTTGCAACAGGCAAGCTTTGGCTGGCGGCTGAGATCGTAAGTTCCGACGACCACCAGCCCGACACGGTCATCAAGAAGCAGGTATACGAGGAGATGAAGCTGCCACGGCTGTGGATGATTGACCCGCGCTACGACAATGTGGAGGTGTATCACAGCAGCCAATACGGCCTGATCCTCAAAAGCATCCTGGCGGGGCGCGAACTGCTGACGGAGCAGCTCCTCCCGGAATTCCAACTGACCATTGCGGAGTTGTTCGCCGCGCAACCGCCGCAAGGTTGAGCCCTGTGCAAGAGCTGCCCCCGATGCTGCGACCCCATCGCAGGCAAAGTGCGCGCAGGAACCGCCGCGAGATCTTGGAGTGCTGAGCAAAGGTCCACTCGTCTGTGCCGCCCTGCTGCTGCTTGCTCACGGCGCTGGTCTCAGGGCGGAGCCGGCGCCCGTTGCGGCGAAGCAGCCCCTTGCATACGAATCGCTGGTGCTGCCGAATGGCGACGCGCCCATCACCATCAACATCGCCTGCCGTCCGGGAGCTCTCCGGCGCCATCCGGTCATCTTGATGCTCGGCTCTCTGCCGACGAACGCGGTGCCAGACTGGAGCACCAACCTGGTCATGGAAGGTTACATGTTGGCGGCGTTCGCCGCGGCGCATCCGCCTGATCCTGACCCGGCGCGTCGGGCGCAGTGGCTCCATTTCGACCAGCGGTTTGCCCACAGCTACGTGTTAGGCGCCCAACGCGCCATCGCGGACACCAGACGCGTAATAGACTATCTCGTCAGCCGGGGCGACGTTGACGCAGGCAAGATCGGTTGGCTGGGCAGCTCCTCGACCGGCATTCCGGGTCTGGCGGTGGCCACGCAAGGTCCGCGGCTGGCGGCGGTGGTCGCATTCGTCAGCACCGGCGCTTATCAACAGTGGTTTGACACTTGGCAGCCCAACGGGCTATGGCCCGGCCAGACCTACTCACTATGGCCGGAAACTAGGGCCCTGCTTGAGGAATACGACCCCATTCTTCATGCCACGAACCTGTTCCCCACCGCGGTGCTGATGGTCGGCGGCGGCGAGGACAAGGTGGTTGATCCAAGGACGGCGCAAGCGTTTGCGGAAGCCGCACGGCCGTCGTATCAAGCTGACCCCGACCGCCTGCGATTGGTGGTTTATGAAGGCTTCGGTCATAACCTTCCAGTTGATGTGGTGCGCCTCCACGCCGAGCATTGGTTTCGCCTGTACATGAACCCGTCCCATGAGCCGCCTCGCGCGGCCCGGCAGCCGGCGGACCTTGAGCAGAGCGTTGCGCGCTCCCAAATCAATGCCGCCGACCACAGGAAAGTCGTGGGAACTGCCGTGCCCGCCAACGGCGCGCTGGACTGGATAAAGGTCTCCAGGAACAAGCGAGGCTTTGTGTCCGCGATATCCGGGCGGCCGTTTGTTCCCTGGGGATTCAACTACGACCGCGACTGCAAGATGCGGCTGCTGGAGGACTACTGGGAAACGGAGTGGCAAACGGTTGTGGAGGACTTCCGGGAGATGAAGCAACTCGGTGCCAACGTGGTTCGGGTTCACCTTCAGTTTGCCAGGTTCATGGACGCGCCGGACCGGCCCAATGCTCGGTCGCTCGCACGCCTCGGCCAGTTGGTAGTGCTGGCGGAGGAAGCCGGGCTCCACCTCGACCTCACGGGGCTGGCATGTTATCGCAAGAAGGACGTACCCGCCTGGTATGATTCCCTGGGTGAGGCCGAACGCTGGGAAGCGCAGGCTCGGTTCTGGGAAGCCATCGCGGAGCGTTGTGCGGCCAGCCCGGCGGTCTTTTGCTACGACCTGATGAACGAGCCTATTGTGCCTGGTGGGAAGCGGAAGGCTGGCGAATGGTTGACCGGCGAATTGGCCGGCTTCACCTACTGCCAGTTCATTTCCCTCGACCAGGCTGGCCGCGCCCGCCCGGAAATTGCGCGGCACTGGGCCTCCAAACTCGTCGCTGCCATCCGCAAGCACGACCAGCGGCATCTGATCACCGTGGGTCTGCTGCCCAACAGCCTGGAAGGCTCCGCTATGTCGTCGGGCTTTGTTCCCCAGGCAATAGCCGGCGACCTGGATTTCATCTGCGTGCACCTCTACCCAAAGGCGGGCAAGCTCAAGGAGGATTTGGAACTCCTGCAAGGCTTCCGGGCAGGCAAACCTGTGGTCATCGAAGAGATCTTTCTCCTGGACTGCGGTGAATCGGACCTGCGCCAGTTCCTGGCGGGCTCGCGACAATACGCGGCGGGTTGGCTTGGGTTTTACTGGGGCCAGACACCCTCGGAACTAAGCCAATCAACCCACCTCGGCGATGCTCTCACGGCTGCCTGGCTGAAGATCTTCCAGGAAATGAATCCTAATTGAGCCCGGCTGGACAACTTGTTGGTTCATTACGGACTTCCGGGAAGTGCCAGCGTTGGTTGCCATCCGCGCAGCCTGGATGGCCCCCCTTACCTCCGAAACCCGCGCACTGTCCAAATTTTGGACAGTGATGCCACCTGCCTGCCTTTTCCAGTCCCCGCTTACCCCGGCACATCCGGCTTGGGGTTACGGTGGCGGCACGGTGGTGCTACGGTGTGTATCCCATGGGGAGCGCTCCCCATGGGATACACACCGTAGCTCAACCGCGCTGACAAGCCATCCCCCAGCCGGCCGCAAGCCAACGCCAATGTCCGGCCACTGTCACGGCGCCGTCGTCCGGCCGGAGGGGGTGCCGGAGCCAGGCAATGGTGAACGAGACGATGAATCGCCAGCAGGCTTCCCCGGGAATCCGCGAAGAACCTATTTGTTTCCCCTCTTCTTCTGTGTGCCGACCTTGCCGCCGAAATACGGATAGCTGTCCCAGTGGTCGTCATCCTTGACCGCACGCGGGTCGGCGGTGTCTCTCATCCACTGGTCGAGCCGGGCGCGGAGCTGTTTTTGCGCGGCGGCGCAGGTGGGCCGTCCGGCCAGGTTGTCAATTTGGTGCGGGTCTGTTCTCAAGTCGTAGAGCTCCTCAGCCGGGCGTTTCCCGAAGCAGAGCTGGAAGAACTTCTGCATGCCCGGTTCATCCCGATGGTCGAGGATGTAGTTCTTTGTCGGGCTGTCATCGCAATCGCCGAAAACGCGTTTGGGATCCTTGTGCGCCTGCGGGTCGCCAGCCGGCCAGCGGTCGGCCCGGAAGTTCCGGACGTAGAGAAACTGCCGCGTGCGAATGGCGCGCACCGGATAGCCCGCGTCCCCGGCCCGCACGTTGGCGTGGCGCTCGCGTTCCAGAAACACCGTGTCACGCGAGCCGGGCTTCTCCGCGCCGGTGAGCAGGCTCAGGAAGCTCCGCCCGGTCATCTCCGCCGGCGGCGTCAATCCCGCCGCTTCCAGGCACGTGGGCGCCAGGTCCACCAGGTTGATGAAGTCGTCCAGCACTTGGCCCGCCTTGGCCTTGGCCGGCCAGCGCACCGCCAGCGGCTGACGCGACCCGCCGTCGTAAATATTTGCCTTGCAGCGCGGAAACGCCCAGCCGTTGTCGCCGGTCATGATCACCAGCGTGTTGTCGAGCTTGCCCGCCTTGTCCAGCAGCTCCAGCAGCTCCCCCACTTCCCGGTCGAACCGCTGCACTTCCCAATAGTAGTCCAGCGCGTCATTGCGCGTGACGTCGTTGTCCGGCCAATATGGCGGCACCGCGACGTGGTTGGTCTTGAGGCCGCTCGCGGCGCCGAGGCCGTGCTCGAACGGGCGATGCGCGTCGTGACTGCCGAACCAGAAGCAGAACGGCTGCCCGGCCGGCACTTGTTGCAGGAACGTGGCGAAGTCCTTGAACGTCGGGCCCGCCGGATTGCGCGTGTAGCCGCCCGCTCGGAAATCCCCCGGCCCCCAGCCCTTGCGCGTGCTGCCGATCCTGTAGCCCGCTTGCTCGAGCAGCCGGGTGTAAACCGGATACTTCCTCGGCAGGAAACCCCAGAGACAGCTTCCTTCTTCGAGCCGATGCAGGTATTGCCCCGTCAGCATCGCCGCCCGCGACGGCGTGCAGGAGGACGCGGCGCTGAAGCAGCAGTTGAACCGCGCGCCCTCGCGGGCGAGGCGGTCGAAAGTTGGCGTTCGGACGACCCGGTCGCCATAGGCCCCGGCGTGGGGCCAGGACCAGTCGTCGGCCAGGCAGTAGAGGATGTTCGGGCGGGTGTCCGCCGCGGCAACCGCCAGGGCGCCAGCCAGCAGCAGGAGCGAAATGAGAGAATAGCGTCCGATCAGCATAGAGAGCATGTTAGCGGGTTCCGCGCTGGGCCAGGATCAAATCGCGCACGCCCTTCGGATCGGGGATGGACTTGATCTGTTCCGCGCCTTCGGCGCTGGCGGCGGTGGAGATGGTGAGGGTGCCGATGCCGACGATGCGCTGCAGGAAACTCTGGTCAATGTCAATGGACCGGATATCGCGTGGGTTGTAGTCCTGGTAGCACTTCGACAATATGCCCCGCTCCAGGGTGATGCGCTCAGGGTAAATGCGCAGCACCGTTGAGGCCCGGCGCACCCATGCAACAATGGGTGGTATGATCAGCCAGAAGAAGAAGAAGTGCCAGAAGAAACCCCACCACGACGGGCGGACTTCCGCCAACATCTCCGTGAATTCCGGGCCGGGGCTGGCCGCGCCTGGCGCCGGCTGGCGGGCGAGCTTTTCGGCCACCGGGTAGCCGCAGTTGGGGCAGGTGTGCGCCTCTGTGGAAACCGGCTTCTTGCATTCCGGGCAGTCAATTAGGGGCATAAATCGTCGAAGTGTTTAGTTGCTACTTGCGGACAAGTTCTTCCAACGCGCGGGTGTGAATGGCGCGTGCGACCGCCCCAAAACACACCAGCAGCACCCGTTCAATCGAGGGATTCCCCTCCAGGAACTGCTTGGTTTCACGCACGGCAATGTGGGCGGCGCGTTCCCTTGGGAAGCCATAGGCCCCGGTGCTGATGGAGGGAAAGGCGATGGTGCGGATGCCTTTTTGCACGGCCAGTTCGAGGCAGCATTGATAGCAGCTCGCCAGCAGCTCGCTTTCGCTGTGCTCGCCGCCATGCCAGACCGGGCCGACGGCGTGAATGACCCACTTGGCCGGCAGCCGGTAGCCGTTGGTGATCTTTGCCCGGCCGGTCGCGCAGCCGCCCAAAGTCCGGCATTCGGCGAGCAGTTCCGGTCCGGCAGCGCGATGAATGGCGCCGTCCACGCCCCCGCCCCCGAGCAGGGTTGTGTTGGCGGCGTTGACAATGGCATCCACCGATTGCTTCGTAATGTCGCCCTCGACCACTTCAATCCGGTTCAAGTTTGCTGCGCTGCTCATGCCTTCCTTCCGTGCACCTGGTGTTTCGGATGTAACTTGTCTAACCATGTGATTCCCGTAACGGTTTGGCAAGAACGGTAAGGCGCAGCTTGCTGTGGCGTTCGGACACACTCCGCGTTATAAAGGAGACAATGAAACGCCGTTGCACCCTGCTGTTGGCCCTGTTTGCAGCCCTTGTTCCGGTCAGCCTCCCGGCCGAGTCCTATGACCTGCTCATCCGTCATGGCCGCGTCGTGGACGGAACGGGCAACCCGGCCTTCTTCGCTGACCTCGCAATCAGCAACGGACGCATCGCCGCCATCGGCCGGGTTGACGGCACGGCCAGGACCGAGATTGACGCGGCGGGCCTCGTCGTTGCGCCCGGTTTCATAGACGTTCACACCCACGCCGACGAAATCGCTGAAATGCCGAAGGCGGAGAACTTCGTCCGCATGGGCGTTACTACGGTTGTGGCCGGCAACTGCGGCGGATCGAGGCTGGACCTCGCGACGTTCTTTCGCGCGATCGAGCGCACCAATGTCGCCGTGAACGTGGCCACGCTGGTGGGCTTCAACAGCGTCCGCGAGAAGGCCATGGGCGGCTCCTTTGATCGCCCACCCACCGCGCAGGAGCTCTCCGGGATGAAGTCGCTGGTCGAGCGGGCGATGAAAGACGGCGCAGTGGGGCTTTCCACCGGGCTGATCTATCATCCTGGCGTCTTCGCAACGACGGATGAGATTGTGGAACTGGCCAAGGTTATCGCGCCGTATGGCGGCATTTACGCAACTCACATGCGGCACGAGGACGACCAGATCTACAGTGCGCTTGACGAAGTATTCCGAATCGCGCGGGAAGCAGGCGTCCGCGCCGAGGTGTCGCATATCAAGCTCTCGGGCCCAAACTGCTGGGGCCAGGCCGACCGGGTGCTGGCCTGCATCGAGAAGGCGCGCGCCGAAGGCCTGGATGTCACGCAAGACCAGTATGCGTACACCGCCTCCAGCACGGGGCTGAGTCAGTTGATCCCCGATTGGGCGCGGGAAGGCGGCCGGAGTGAGTTCCAAAAACGCCTCGCCGACCCGGCGCAGAAGGCGACGATGGTCGCCCAAATGAAGAAGAGCGTACGCAACAAAGGACGCGACGACTACTCCTACGCCGTCATCGCGTCCTGCCGATCGGACAAGTCGCTCAACGGACTCAACATCGCGGAAGCCGCTAAGGCGAAACGCGGCTCAGGCTCCCTCGACGACCAGATCGAGATGATCCTGGCGATCCAGGCCGCCGGCGGCGCCAGCGGCGTCTTCCACGGCATGAGCGAAGATGATTTGAAGCTCTTCATGCGGCACCCCAACACCATGGTCGCCAGCGACAGCGGCTTGCGGAAGCTCGGCGAAGGTATGCCGCACCCGCGCGGCTACGGCAATAATGCGCGCGTGCTGGCCCGTTACGTCCGCGAGCTGAAGGTGCTCCGACTGGAGGACGCCATTCGAAAAATGACCAGCCTGCCCGCCAACACCTTCCACTTCAAAGGCCGCGGCCAGCTGCGCGAAGGGAACTGGGCCGACATCGTGATCTTCGATCCCGAAAAGGTGCAGGACACCTCCATCTACAAGGATCCGCACCATTATCCCACCGGCATCCCGCACGTGTTGGTGAACGGCGTCCCGGTCATCAAGGACAGCGAGCACACCGGCGCGAAGGCGGGGCAGGCGCTGCGGCGCAGGGCATAGCGCCGGGCGCGAGGCGAAACCCTGGTGTCAGCGCGAAATGACGTTCGCGGCTGCGGCTCTGCTTTCGCTGGTTGGCCCTGCCGCGCGACCGGTTACAGTCGGGCGGCGTTATCTCGGCAGGAGTCTCTCGGGCGCTTGAACGGGCTGGCCCTCCCGCCATTGTATGGGCACAACGGACAAGTGCCACGTCTTGCCGGCTGTGTTGTTCCCTTGGTAGAATAAGTAATCCTGCCCGTCATCGTCCTGAAACAGGTAGGGGTGGCCCGATTCGCTCGCATTCCAACTACCCGGCCGGCCGTTCGGTAGAAAGGGCTTGTCCGACAGGCGCTGGAAGCGGACGCCATCGTCGCTGACCGCCACACCAATCTGCTGCGGATCGTTGTTGTAGCCGCCGGCGTAGAACATGTAGAGCCGGCCGCCGTGCCGACCCATCGCCGGGGCTTCAATACAGCGCTTTTCCCAGGCCAGATCGAGGCCCGGGTCATCCAGCTCCGTTGGCACCGTGGGCTCAAGGATCGGGCCGTTCATGTTGAGCTGCGTCCATTTGTCGCGCGCGAAATCGCTGTCCAATGGCGCCGCAGCCACTCCGAGCATCTGGACTTTCATCGTCGGGTCACGTGTTGCCCAATACAGCAGCAGCCGGTCCCCATGCCGGATGACATCCGCGTCAATGGCTCGGCCGGCGTTCCAATCGCCGCTCGGCCAGAACACGGGATTTGTCGGGTCTCGGGTGAATCGCAAGCCATCCTCGGACCACGCGTGGCAAATCGCGTCGCCTTTGCCCCTGCCGTAGGTCTGATAGAACAGGTGAATCTTCCCGCGCAGCACGATGGCGCCCGGGGCGGTGAAACCCCTGGCCTCGGCTTCGCCGCTACTGCGCAGCTCCCCGGCTTTGGTCCAATCCACCAGGTTTGTGCTGGTCGCCACCCCGATGGACCAGCCCTCCGTCGGCTTGCCCGGGTAAGGCGGGACGGAGTAGTAGAGCCAATACGTGCCCTTGAACTTCACGACGGCCGGGTCCTTTGAGAACGGCCGGCCGCTGACGTTGTCCGCGAAGTGCATCCGGGGCGCGGCGCTCCGCGTATCCGCCAATGAAAGCTGGTGCGCTGCTTGGCCAACCAGGATCGCCAAGAGCAACGTCGAGCCTCTCATACTGCATCCGGGTTACGATCGCGGTGCGATTTCCGGCAGGCGCTCGAGCATCACCGGCAAAAACGCCTCAAAGCTCATACTGCTTGTCTCAAAGCCCGGGAGCAGATCGTAAAAGGGACGCGTCAACGTCAGTCCGTTGGCCGTATCGTCGGTTACCAGCCAGTCCTGGTGGGCGCTAATCCGTGCGGCATTGGCAGCATTGAGGTGCGAGGTGGCGCAGAAGCGGCGGTCCAGGGCCCGGACGAGGCATTCGTAGGTGAATGTCACCGCGTCCTGATAGCTCTCCGACCGTGGCCCGCGCTTGCCGGCCTCATAGTAGCGAAGCAGCTTTGCCCGGTGTGCCGGGAAGTTGGTTTTGACCAGGGGGTTCACAATCGAATGAAGATACTCGTGAACGTTCAAACCGTAGGAGTGAGAGCCGGGCCCCTCAACGCAGTAGTAATAGGGTTCATAGGGGGCTGCTATCGCAGAGTAATGTGAATCCAAAAGGTCCGGGACATTGACAATGGTCAGTGTGTCTTGGCGCGGCAAACGCAGGTATTGCCAGAGGCCGTCCATCTGTCGTTGCATCGCCGCCAGATCGTACTTCTTCAGCTCGGCCAGGTAGTCGCCTTTGACTTCGTTCCAGACATTGGTCAAGTCAGCCGTGACCCAGAAATCGCGCAGCAGAGCAGGGAAATCCGCCAACCGCTTCGCCGTGATGGGATAATTCAGCTCCTTGTCCGTCCGCACCCGCTGGAACGGGTAATTGGGCTCCAAGCTCAGCGCAAAGTCCTGGTAGGCGAAAGGGCCCAGCTTCCTGGATCTCGCGTACTGGCGCCACTTCTGAAGCTTCTCGGGATGGGCCGCCAGGTTCTCCGCCACCCGTTGGCGCACCTTCTGCCGGACAGGGTGCATGGCCACGGCTGGCGGTTGGTCGTCGAAGCCGGTCGCATTAATGAAGGCCATGGTGACGAAGACCCGGCGGTCCGCCAACACCCTGAACCCGTCACCGATCCTGATTTCGTCGGGGTGCGCAAAGGCCGCCGGTGCCGGGTTGGGCTTCGGGGAAGCGCAGCCCGCACCGGCCAGCAAGAGGAGAAAGAGCATCAAAGGCACTGCAGATTTGTGCATAGAGGCAAGACAAATTGGGAATGCGCTCCAGTCTTCATGATCACCGTGGGCGACGGTAGGAGGAGGCGAAGGGGCTGTCAAGCTGAGCGGCGGGGATTCCCTCGGGGAGCACCAGTAGCTGGGGAGAGAACTTCCCGAACTGCCGCTCGCGCTGTGTCCCCCTGAATCCCTCACCCGCCCTAAAGTGTGTACCAGGCGTGTGAAAGGCGCGAATGGGGTGAAGGATGCGAAGGGCTGGGGATTGACTGGGGTGGGGGAGGCAGGCGAGAATGGAGGCGCTCCACGCATGAAAAAGAGAGTTGCCACGAGCATAAAGCGTCCGCCTGCCAGCGCGCCGCGCCTGGCCGGCGCGTTGACGGGGCGGCAGCGGTTTCTGCACGCCTGCCATTGCCGCCCGGTGGACCGCCCGCCAGTGTGGCTGATGCGTCAGGCGGGGCGCGCGCTGCCCGAATACCGCGCCCTCAAGGAACAGCACTCCTTTCTCGAACTGGTCCAAACCCCGGAGCTGGCGGCAGAAGTGACGCTGCAGCCCATCCGGCGGTTTGGCTTTGACGCGGCAATACTCTTCTGCGACATCTTGGTCGTGGCCGAGGGCCTGGGGCAGCGCTACCAGTTTCGCGACCGGGGCGGGATCGAGATGGAGTTCCTGCTCAAGTCGGCGGCGGACATTGCCCGGCTGGATGTCGCAGCGGTAACGGAACGTCTGCAATACGTGGCCCAGGCCCTACCGCTCATCAAGTCCGCGCTCGATGGCCGCGCGGCGCTCATCGGCTTTGCCGGCTCGCCGTGGACGCTGGCCAATTTCATGATGGAGGGCGGCGGCGTTAAAGAATACACCCGGGCCAAGGCGCTCTTCTATGCCGAGCCGGCCCTCTTCGCGCGCTTGATGGACAAGCTGACCCGGGCCGTCAGCGCCTGCCTCCAACTCCAAATTGACGCCGGCGCGGATGCAGTCCAGATTTTTGATAGCCTCGGCGGTGTGTTGTCCGACGGCGAGTTCTCAGCCGCCTCGGCGCGCTGGATAAAACAGATCATCGCCTCCCTCAAAGGCAGGGCGCCGGTGATTCTGTTCTCCAAAGGCACGCACGGGAACTGGGATGAGCTGGCCGGCACGGGCGCGCAAGCGCTGGGCGTGGATTGGAACGTGCGCCTCGCGGAAGTCGCCGCCAGGCTGCCGGGCCGCGTGGCCGTGCAGGGCAACCTCGATCCCTTCGTGCTGACAACGACCCCGGCGGTGGTCGCCGCCGAGACGGGGCGCATCCTGCGCCAGATGCGCGGCCGCCCGGGGCACATCTTTAACTTAGGCCACGGCGTGCCGCCAAGCGCCCGGCTGGAGAACATCGAGAGCCTGGTGAACGCGGTCAGAAGTTTCAAAGGCGGCGAATTCCAGCCGCCGACGTCGGCGGTTGCGGTGAGAATGTGATGTGCGCGATGAGAGAGTCCAAATGAGCATGCTGAAAGTAGATCTCGAGCTGGTACGGAAATACAACGTGCCTGGCCCACGCTACACGTCGTACCCGCCCGCGACGCACTTCACCGACGAGATCGAGCCGCAGGCGTTCGTCGAGAAGATTCGCGCCAACAACCTGGCCGACCGGGACCTCTCGCTCTACTTTCACCTGCCGTTCTGCTATTCGCTTTGCTGGTTTTGCGGCTGCACCACCGTGATTACCGCCGACCAGAAGAAGAGCGCGGAGTACGTCAATTACCTGGAGCGGGAAATGGATTTGATGAAGCCGCTGCTCGACCCGAAGCGCAAGGTCGTCCAGCTCCACTTCGGCGGGGGCACGCCCACCTTCTCGCTGCCGGACGAGATCCGGCGCCTGGGCGACCTGATTCACTCGCGGTTCACGCTCGCGCCGGATGTCGAGGCGGGCGTGGAAGTGGACCCGCGCCGGCTCACGCGCGACCACTTGGTCGCCCTGCGCGAAGTGGGCTTCAACCGTGGCTCGATGGGCGTGCAGGACGACGATCCCGCTGTGCAGAAGGCCGTCCACCGCATCCAGCCCTTCGAGATGACCAGGCAGGTCGTCGAATGGATGCGCGAGGTCGGCTTTCATTCCGTCAACATTGACCTGATTTACGGCCTGCCGTACCAGACCCCGCCGTCCTTCGCCCGAACATTGGAGGAGATTCTAACGCTGAAGCCGGACCGGTTTGCCGTGTTCAATTACGCGCACGTGCCGTGGATGAAGCCGGCGCAGAAGATCCTGAAACCCGAAATGCTGCCCTCGCCGGAGACCAAGCTCGAGCTGCTCAAACTGACCATCGAACGGCTCACCGCCGAAGGCTATGTCTATATCGGGATGGACCACTTCGCGCGGGCCGAGGACGAGCTGACACTGGCGCAACGGCAAAAGACGCTGCAAAGGAATTTTCAGGGCTACAGCACGCGCGGCGGGGCGGACATCTACGCGTTCGGCATGTCGTCCATCTCCCAGGCGCAGGACTTCTACTGGCAAAACCACAAGGAACTGCCCGCCTACTACGCGGCGCTGGACGCCGGCACGCTGCCTTTGCACCGCGGCTACCTCATGACCGGGGAAGACAAAATCCGCCGCACGACAATCATGCGCCTCATGTGCGACCTGGGACTGGACTACGCGGACATGACCCAGCGGCTGGGGCTGGACTTCAAGGAGCACTTCGCGCCGGAGCTGGAATCGCTCAACGACATGGAGGCTGACGGGCTGCTGGCCAGGACACCGCGCGGACTGCAGGTGACGGACCTGGGGCGATTGCTCATCCGCAACATCGCGATGCGGTTCGACGCCTACTCCACCACGCGCAAGGAGAACCGGTTTTCGCGCACGATATGAGAACCGTCGCAATTGTAGGGGCCGGCATCACAGGCCTGACCGCCGCCTTTTATCTCAAGCGCAAGGGCGTGCCGGTCACCGTCTATGAGGCCGGCGACCGCGTGGGCGGCGCCATCCAGTCCATCCGTGCGGAGGGTTACCTGGCCGAGTTCGGACCCAACACCATCCTGGAGACCTCGCCCAAAGTTGCCCAACTGGTTCGCGACGCGGGCCTGGCGTCGCGGCGGCTCGATCCTGACCCCCGGGCCTCCGCGCGCTACGTGGTCCGCTACCAGCGCCCGATCGCCATGCCAGGCTCCCCGCTGGGCTTCTTCGCCACCCACCTGTTCACCGCCCGGGCAAAGCTGGCCGTGTTGCGCGAGCCGTTCGTGCCGCCTCGCCGCGACGGCAAGGAAGAGAGCGTTGCTGAATTCGTCCTGCGCCGGCTGGGGCGGGAATTCCTGGACCATGCCATTGATGCGCTGGTGGCGGGCGTCTATGCGGGCGACCCCTACAAACTGTCGGTGCCGCAGGCATTTCCGAAGCTGGGCCAGCTTGAGGCGCGTTACGGCTCGCTGATCAAGGGGCAGCTCTTCGGCGCCCGCGAGCGCAAGCGGCGCGGTGAGATCGCCAAAGACCGCGCCCCGAAGTTCTCCTTCGACGGGGGCCTGCAGGTGCTGCCCGATACTTTGCGCGAGGGCTTGGGCGAGGCGGTGCGCCTGCACACCACCGTCACGCGCCTGACCCAAACGCCCGACGGGTGGACACTCGATCTGCGTCCGCAAGGCCGGCAAACGCGTGCCGAGCACAGCGCGGTGGTTTACGCGGGCACGGCTTTCAAGCTGGCGGAGCTGGAGGTCCAGTCCGCCGTGCCGCTGCACTTTAACACGTTCGCCGGCATTCGTTACCCCCCGGTAGCCAGCGTCGTGCTGGGGTTCCGGCGCGAGGATGTGGCCCACCCATGCGAAGGGTTCGGCATGCTGATTCCCAAAGTCGAGGGCTTCAAAATCCTGGGCACGATCTTCTCCTCCTCGCTGTTTCCGAACCGCGCCCCGGCCGGGTGCCTGACCCTGACCAGCTACGTCGGAGGCGAACGGAACCCGGAACTGGCCTCCCTGCCGCCGGAAAAGCTGTTCGCGCTCACTTGCGAAGACCTGCGCGTGCTGCTGGGCGTCCACGGCCGGCCGACCTTCGAGCACAGCGTCTATTATCCGCACGCTATCCCCCAATACAACGTGGGCTACGGCCAATTCCGCGAGCTGATGACCGACATCGAGCAGAAGGCCCCGGGGCTTTTCTTCGCCGGGCACTATCGCGACGGCATCTCGCTGAGCGACACGATAATGTCCGGCTGCAAGGTGGCGGACCGGGTTGAAGAGTATCTGGCGTCCGCGACCCACCGAACCGCCACGATGCCTGCATGAACCTCATGAAGCGACCGATGAAGCTAAGGCGTGCCGCATCATGAACCAAGGCGTCCTATTGGTCAATTTGGGTTCACCGGATTCACCTTCGGTGGCCGACGTGCGGCGCTATCTGCGCGAGTTTCTGATGGACGGGCGCGTGCTGGACGTCAACTGGTTGTTGCGGTTCTGCATTGTTCACTTCGCCATCCTGCCCTCGCGCCCCAAGCAATCTGCCGAGGCCTACCAGAAAATCTGGACACCGGCGGGCTCGCCGCTGGTCGTCATCAGCCGCAACGTCCGGGCGAAGCTACAGCAGCGGCTTAGTGTGCCAGTTGAGCTGGCGATGCGGTATCAAAATCCGTCCATCCCGGACGCGGTCCGCAATCTGGCCCGCAAAGGGGTGGAGGAAGTCCAGTTGATCCCCCTGTTCCCCCACTACGCGATGTCGAGCTTCGAGACCGCTGTGGAGCGGGTCAAGGAGGTGGTGGCGGCGCTCGCGCCACAAATGCGGGTGCGGGTGCAGCCGCCGTACTTCGAGGAGCCCGACTACATCGCGGCGCTGGCGGGCAGCGCGCAGGAGTATCTGCAGCGCCCCTACGACCACCTGCTCTTCAGCTATCACGGCTTGCCGGAGAGGCATATCCGCAAGTCCGATCCTACCGGGCGACACTGCCTGACGCTGGAAAACTGCTGCGCCACAGCCAGCCCGGCCCACGCTACTTGCTATCGAGCGCAGTGCTTCAAGACTGTGGCCGCCTTTGTCAAGCGAGCCGGCGTGCCGGAAGGCAGATACTCCGTCGCCTTCCAGTCCCGGCTGGGGCGTGATCCCTGGCTCAAACCCTACACGGACCACGAGCTTCCCCGGCTGGCGGAGCGCGGCGTCAAGAAGCTCCTCGTCATTTGTCCCGCCTTTGTATCCGATTGCCTGGAGACGATCGAAGAAATCGGCATGCGCGGCCGGGAGACCTTTCTCAGCGCGGGCGGGACCGATTTTGCGCTGATTCCATGCCTGAATGAGCACCCGCTTTGGCTGGACGCGCTGGAGAAGATGGCTCGCCTCGGGGTGAAAGGAGTCGAAAGCCGTTAGCCGGCAGCAAAACAAGAAAATCCGAAAAGCTCTCTCCCTGCCTGGCTAACGGTGCTCAGTTGCTGCGTAGCGCCCTCGCTTATGCTCTCGCCACCGGCTTTCTGAACAGCCAAAACGGGCCGGCCACGCGGAGGCGGAGCCGGCCCGCCGGGATGGATGCTACGTTTCCCGTTAAACGACTGCGGGGCGGAGCGGTTCGACCAAAATGAGTTGCGCCAATTGCTGGCTGATGGCCAGGCGCGCGTTGCATACCTGGCAGATGAAATTCGTCTGGCTGGTGAGCAGCTTGATGATCTGGTCCTCCCCCAAGCCCAGCTCGCGGAGGCGGTTCTGGATCTCCGGCGTGGCGCACAACTTCTTGATGCGCACGGCGACACCGCTTTGGACGCAGCTCAACGGGCAAATCTCGCAGCGGGGCTCATCCCGGCACGCAAACTCGAATACATTCGACCTAGGCATATTTGCGGGCCAGATTCTCATCCGCGCAATCCCCGTGGACCACACATTTCTTGCCAATTCATGCGCACAATTTGCACCGCCGCAAGGCTAGCCGCCTTGAGCCAGGTCAAGGAAATCACCGACAGTTTGGCGGCTCCAGAATGGGGATTCGGCAGGGCGTCTTACCAAGGCAGATGCTCGGCAACTATGTCGTGAGATTGTAACTTCCCCTCGGGTCTCCCCTCCGGAAGGGTCGCAGGCCATCGGAAGGGTGACATCATGATGAACCCACACGGCACACCGGCCGCTCGATGCCTGTCTTGGCCAGTTCGCGGCGACGGGGCAGACTTCTGAAACAGTGAAAGCGCAGGCGCGGGTTGACCGTCGGGTGTGCGATGCTCACTCCCACAACACGCGGTGGGTGCGGCCGAACTGCCAACGAGTGCGGCGCTGGGCCAAGGGGCGACCGACGTCAATGGCCCGTGAAACCGCGGTCACGGTTCGCCGCAGGGCCTCGGGCGAACGAGTATCCGGGGCGATTGCCAGAGGAAGCGAACGAGACCCCCTGCGTGGTGGGAGGGCAGGCGGCCAGTCTCGCGCCTCATTCACTACGCCCCGCATCTTTTCAAACCACCAATGTGCACGATTCGAGCGGCTGCGGCCTCCAGGCACGGGTTTCATGCTTGATCGGTTCTCCAGGCCCAGCTCCAGTTGTCGGCTGATCATACCTCACCTCGCGTTGGGCCCGCCGACTGAGTCTGCCAAAGTGACCGCTGATGGAGCCGACCAGAACGAACGGCGGGCATGCCCTACCGGGAGGGTTGGCCACCTCTCGGCATCCGATAATGAGATTATGCACATTTCTAATCTCACGCAGTAACATAAACCACGCCACGAAGCCTGGCAACTAACGGGCTGCTGTGGCCGTCCTTGTTCCAGGCGAGGAAGCCTGAGCCCCCGCTTCGCCGTCAAGCCGGTAGCGCCGGTGCATGTAGAGGTCGTCAGCGACCTGGTAGATGGCTATGGTGTCCTGCTCAAGTTCCATGTCGGCGTCCGCCGGCTGCGGAAGCAACTTCATCTCCGCTAATTTCGGATTGCCCTGGTAGAACTCTATCGTGTGCATCAGGCCCAGCACAACCAGCCGATCATGCTTTAACATGCCGATGTCCCGGTTGTGGTTGAGGAAAGCCCGGCCTTCCTCGGGTGGGCTCTTCAGCAGGTCGCGGCCGAAGAACAGGCTTTCGTAGGGGCGCCCCAGCAGACCGAGAATGGTTGTCGGCACGTCCAGCGAGCAACCGAGTTGGGCGACGCGGCTTGGGCCCTTGACCACAGCCGGGCCTGCAACAAGCAGTGGGATCTCATATGAGTGGATGGGAATAGACTGCTCGCCATACACCCGCGCGCCATGGTCCGCTACCACCACAAACACCGTATTCGTCCAGAATGCCTCCTGCCGGGCGGTCTTAAAAAACAGCCCCAGGGCATAGTCGGAGTACTTCACCGCGTGCGCTCGCCTCCGCGTCTCGGGATCCTCGGGAATCCTGCCTTTGGGATAGGTGTAAGGCTTGTGATTGGAAACGGACAGCACGGTGCCGAAGAAGGGCTGCCCGGTTTGCGCCAGCTCCCTGAACTCTTCCACGGCCCGCAGCATCAAGTCCTCGTCGCAGACGCCCCAGATCGTTGAGAACGTCGGTTGCTCAAAATGCTTCTGCTCGATGAAGCGATCGTAGCCGTTGCGCACGGCGAAGGCCCGCATTCCATCAAACAGTCCCCGCCCGCCGTATAAGAACACGGTTGCGTAACCGTCCCGTTTCAGCACGCGGGCAATGGTCTCGACATTATGGGAGCGGTCCCGCTTCACGATGGATTCACCGGGCAGCGGCGGGAAGGAGGAGAGCACGCCCTCGAATCCCCGGACGGTCCGGTTGCCGGATGCATAGATGTTGGTGAACAGCATGCCTTCTTCGGCCGCCAACTTGTCCATCTCCGGTGTCAGCGTCTCCTTTCGCCCCAGGCAACCCCAGAATTCCGAGCCAAGGCTTTCCTCGATGAGGATCACTACATTCAGGCGCGGTCGGTTGGGGTCGCCGGCCACGCGCCGGCGGATGGACTGGCCTTCCTCGACAAATTGCGTATTGGGCTCGGCCAGCAGCCGGCGCGCCCGCTGGTAGGCCTGTTCCGGCGGCATCGTTTTGTAGAACGCGGCATAGTCGAGGTTGCGCGTCCACACAGCGGCGATGAAGGATAGCGCGCCATTGTTGGCGACTTCATTCAGGGTGCGTTCGTTGCTCACATCTGCGCCTTTGAGGTTAAGCGTCGGCGCCAGCAGACCGGTCAGCACAATTCCCACCGCCAGGCGCAGCAGTCGGGACCCGGCGGAGAAGGACCGGTGCCACATCCGGCCAAACAGTCGGCCTGCCGCGAATAGCCAACCCAGACTCAGGGCAAGGCAAATCAGCAGGATCACGCCGACATGGTACGACTGCCAAATGTTGATGAAGACCTCTCGCGGATAAAGCAGGTAGTCAACCGCAACGGTATTGAACCGCGACCTGAACTCCTCGAAGAAAAAGAACTCGACGAATATCAGGAAGATCTGCGCATAGCAGAAGAGGAAGCAGGCCCCAATGAACACGACCCGATGCCACCGTGCTCCAAACCAACGGTCCGGCACGATCCATAACCACATTAGCAACGGAATGGTCTCCAGCAGCGCGGCGAACACGTCGCGATGCAAGCCGCTCAGCAAGGCAAGCAGAAGTTCCCCCGCCGGTGCCGCCGGCGGCTTGAAGGCGAGCAGCAGAACCAGCCGCAGCAGGAACCAGGCTCCCACCAGCGATAGAAACCAGAAACCGGCAAAGCCGTAGCGCGATTGTCTCCATGACGGTTCGGCAGCCGGAACATCATCGCTCATTGCACCCAGTAAATTCCCGCTGGAAAGAGACTTCATGTCATTTCATCGTTTACGACAGAGTTGAATGCCGTCCGCGATCGAAAGCAGCACGGTTTCCACCCGTGCGTCAAGGGCCAGCTTGTGGTTCAAGGCATCAATCGCGCGTCCGGTAGCTTCCTTCACCAGGCCTTTCCCCAACCTGCCGCCCCAGAGCATATTATCGAAAAGCAGGAGGCCATTGCGTCTCAGGCGCGGCAGGAGCAGTTCGTAATAGGCGTCGTATTGGGTCTTGTCTGCGTCAATGAATGCAAAATCGAACATCACCCCCGGTTCAAGCCGTTTCAGCCGGGGAATGGCCTTGCCGAGTCGCAGTTCAATTCGATCCTGCATGCCGGCCTTTGCCCAGTATTTCCGCGCCACCGCCGTCCATTCGGCGCTCTCATCCAGACAGATGAGCCGACCCTTTGGAGGCAAAGCACGCGCAATGCACAACGAGCTATAACCGGTGAACGTCCCAACCTCGATCGCGGACTTCACGCCCGTCGCCGCGACCAGAAGACTCAGAAAGGCTCCCTGCTCGTCGCTGATCTGGCACTTGCTCACTTCTTGCCCGAGCGCAGCAGTCTCCGTGCGGAGTTCCTGCAGGAGCGGATCGGCCGCGTCGCTGCGGCAGCCGCAGAGGTAGCGGTAGAGTCGTGCGTTGAGTCGGACGTACTTAGTGCCCACAGGAGAACCTTAGCAGGTGTGTGGTTCGCCCGGAAAGCCTGCATATGGGCTGCCGGCAGGTTGGACGCCTGAACGTGGAAACAGCAAGGAAGGCAGCGCCAGAGGCGAAGACATGTATTCGCACATGCATAGCCAAACTAACTCTCTGCTTCCCTGGGCCATACCGCACTTTGGCCCACCCCATGCTCCTGACGCCGACCTGGCTACCAACCGACCCGCATCAAGGAAGCGCTGCGCAAAGCTCCGCGGCTTGCTTCTGCATGGAGCCAGAAGGGTGCACAACCGGCAGCTCCGCGGTGCGTCTGATTGCCCGGGGAAGCTCCTTCCGATTGCCGACAGAACGCCAATTCTCGGCCCGGGTAGCCACTCGCAGCCACCTTATGGCTACAGTGTAGGCCCTGATCTTAATCTCGTGGCCGCTGCCGAACCAAATGCGCCCCAACCTGGCCTCCGGAGACTCGTCCGGTATGTGATGATCCACCAACTCAGTGATGCCATTGTAAGCAGCCCAAAGGGTCCCCCGAATCCCCGGCTGGTCGTTACCTTTGCCCGTCTCAAACAGGGTGTTTGCCAGCTCGCGGAGCCTGCGCAGCGGATCGTGCTCCTCCTCTGGATTCGTTTGGACCGGCTCAGGCAGCACTTCCTTCACGTACTCAGCCGCTCCGTCAGTGGTCATGGGCGTATCGGCCATGCGCCGGAACACGGATTCAATGGCTGAGTAGTTCTGTTCAACCTGACGCACACTCTCTTTCGCCTGTTGTAACTGCACGTAAACGTCCCCCGCTGCCGTGATGGACACTTTTCGCCCCATCTCTATCTCCGCAGCCAGCATGTTGCTGCAGAATAACCGGTGCGGCATTAACCGCATCTGCACCTGAGGCGAAGCGCCAGTGTGGTTGTTTACCAGCAGCAAGTATCTATCGAGAGTATCCGCGCCCTTGATCCGAGCGGGCTTGAGCAGCCGGCCAAGCACCCAGACCCTCCGCCCATGATCTACCGCGCCGGCGGAGTGATATTCGGCAGTCCCGGCTTGCACGAGCGGATCAAGCAATGCAAGCGCCTCTCGATTCTGTAAGGGCGTGTAATCCTCCGCGACGCGTCCCAGTATGACTCGATTCGGGCCGCTTCCCGGGCTGGTCCGGACCAGGACATGATTTTTCTCCTGCGGGCTGGCGGAGTGACAGTCATTTAGTCGAAGTGGTTCCTTGACCACTTCCCAATCCAACCCAGCCGTTGCAATCGCCCCAGACGCCGTCGAAATTCCCGTCAGGTGTCCGCTTGAAGGATCTAGCGATTCAATTGCGTTTTCGAGTCTGGCTAACTCATTCCTGAGTCTGGCTAAGTCATCTCGCAATTCTCCTTCGATGTCGGTGGGGTGAGGACTTGTTTCCGTAGTCGAGTGATTTATCAGCATACCGCGATTTTCCCTTTCCAGAGCATATTGTCTTTCTAAGCACCCCGTCGGGCACGTCGCTCAACAAGATACCGATATTACCGCTTGCACCGAATCCGAGTGTTGTCAACGTGACGCCCTTGAGTGGGCAAGTGGCGAGATGAACCGATTCGTTCGATCATCCCGTTCGTCAGCCATGTTGCCGAGAGCCTTGTGGCGCGCCTGTCGTATATCCAGCCAACACGCCGTCATCTGCGGCGACAGCCAAAACCCGCATGGACATTGGGAATTTTGACGAGATGGGGCCAAGCTGTCTGGGCCCTGTCAGGTATCGCCGGCTCATTCGCGCAAGTCTGTCCCGGGGGATGTTGGTTGGCGCAGGCGTCGGATAGGCGACACCTGCCCCAGGAAAATCCTAGCGGGCGCCAGACGTGAATGTGCCGGGAGGTTGGCGGGACACTGGGGAATAGGAATAGCGATGGTTCTGCTTTCATCCGTGCCAGTGTGGCGTGGGTGCTCGTCGCAAGGGACCGCGCGCGAGACAGCAGCAGAAGCTTCAACCCAACTTGTGGCCGGGTTGCAGCGGGTGACCGGCCAGGAATGCCTGCGCCTCCAGGCGCCGTCCGCCTTCGAGCTGCAACCTTAGTATCCGCAGAGCCTCTTGACCGCAGCCCACCACGATGCCGGTTTTGTCGGCCTGCAGTACCTCGCCGGCCGGGCCGGAGCACGTTGCGACCTCCGCCCGCCAGATTTTGAGCAGGTGCGGCCGGGGTTGACCGGGCAGATAGCTGAATGCCCCAGGCCAGGGCGTGAGGCCCCGCACGCGATTCCAAATGGCGAGCGCCGGCTGCCGCCAATCAATATGCCCGTCCTCCTTCCTGATTTTAGGTGCGTGGCTGACTCCTTCCGCTGGCTGACGCTGCAACGTGATCCTGCCAGCGACATACTCGGGTATGGTCCGCACCAATAGCTCCGCGCCCATGCCGGCAAGGCGGTCGTGCAGTGCCTCCGCGTCGTCTTCAGGGCGAATCGGCGTCCGGGCCTGGGTCACGATTTCACCGGTATCCAGACCCGCGTCCATCTTCATGATCGTCACGCCCGTCTCCGCATCCCCGTTCAGGATTGCCCATTGGATTGGCGCCGCACCGCGATAGCGTGGCAGCAGGGAGGTGTGGACGTTGAGGCAACCAAAGCGCGGCAAGTTCAGAATGCTCGCCGGCAGAATTTGGCCATAAGCCGCCACCGCAATCAAGTCTGGCTGCAGCGCTTGCAGGTGCGCCAAAAACTCCTCGCTCCGCGCCCGCTCGGGCTGCAACACGGGCAGCAGTGCTTGTAACCCCAGCACCTTCACCGGCGAGGGCTGGAGCTTGAAGGCGCGCCCTTTCGGACGATCCGGTTGCGTGACAACGGCCACCATCTGGAACGCCGGCGATTCGAGCAGCCTCCGCAGGCTGTCACAAGACAGCTCCGCCGTGCCCATGAAGACGATTCGCAAGGCAGCCATACAGGTATGCTAACGCAAAGATCCGCCAGTCGAAGCGTGAAATCCACCAACCGTGCCCACCCGAAAACCTCGCAGCCGGCGCGCCGCCTGCGCCGCCGGCCCCGCTCATCGCAACAATCGC
Source organism: Candidatus Paceibacterota bacterium (assembly GCA_035452965.1). NCBI lineage: Bacteria > Bacillati > Minisyncoccota > Minisyncoccota bacterium. The sequence continues at coordinate 44,908 of DAOTCE010000003.1, forward strand.
CGGCCTGAGACGGGGCGCGGTGCCCGTGGTCGTGGTCGAGTCGCCGCCACCGCCGGACCGGTCACCGTGCGTTTCCCTAGCGATGTGGCGCAACGGGCGCAGAGGAACTCGTACAATTCACCGGAGGGCAGCACCAGAAGGAGGCGCTCGCGGACCGGTTGGGCGCTACCGCACTTCGGGCAATACAGTTCGCTGGCGGTGAGGGTGCCAAACTGCCGCGGCATTTCACTTCGCGTCTTTGTGCTTCACCACAATCTCTTTGATCTCCACGAAGGGGATCATGACTTCCTCCGAGGCGTGGCCGCGCTGCACCACGAGGTGGAGATCGTTGGCCGCGATGCGGCTGATCCGCTGACCGATATGTTCGCCGCGCGCCGACTTGATGATAAGCACCATGTCCCGGTCCGAGTCGCGGCGTATTACGCCAAAGAAGCCGGGAAACTTCGTCTCGATGAACCGCCGGTTAAAGGTGTACTGTCCGCGCTGATAGGTTATGGTCTCGGGCACGCTGGGTTTCGCTTCCGCACCCTCGATGTGCCCTGCCGCCGCCGCCTCCGACGGTCCTGAGCCTGCCAGCCGCAAACCCGTAGGGTGCTGTGCCCCCTCGGCGGCCATCGGATTGACCGCTTCCGCCCCGCCAGCCGCTGGCGCCGCCTCGGGCGCCGGTTCCCAGGTTTCCGCGGCCGGCGCGATCAGGGTGGGCATGCACAGAAAGATGATCGGGCCGGCAAAGGGCAGCACCGCCGACACGCCGCAGACCAGCGCTGGCGGGCGGGCGCGGAAGATCGCAATTTCATACCCGGCATAAATGTTAGCCGCGTAGAGCAGCAGCATTATCAGGAGACCGGGTCCCGACGAGAAGAGCGCTCCCAGCAGGGATCCGCTGGCCGGTAGTTCCAGACGGGGCGGCTGCTTGATATTCACCTCGGTCTTCTTGATCTTCTCCTCCTGCGTCACTTCGATAAACGGCTCCACCAGCGGCTGCAGTTTCTGAATCTTGGCGAACTTCTTCAGGTCTTCCTGCGAGAAATTGGCCCACGGAATCCTCTCGTACTTGCCATCCCCCACCTTGATTTGCACCCCGGCATCGCTGGCCGAGCTGACCAGCGCTTCGCCGGTCAATGTCTCGCCGTTGGCAAGCTTGAACGTCTCGGCGTAAGCCTGGCTGACCAGCCATCCGCCAGCCAACACAGCCACGATTAAGCACAATCTGCGCACCATGCCTACTTGCATAGCAAATGGTTCCGGCCATAGGAAGCAAAATTGCGCGGCCCGCGGTCTCTCATCCGGCCTCCTGTTCTGGCCTCGCGGCTACCGACTGCCAACCGCCCCAATGGCCTGGACCAGGTCCTCCACCACCCAGTTCGCCCGCGTCGCGGTGAGGTAATCCGCCGCGGCGCCGTGCTGCCACACCGCGTAGCGAATCGCCAGCTCGGGGTCAGTCCGCAAATCGGGTTGGACGAGCAAGCCCGCGAGGTAGCCCGCTAGCACATCCCCGCTGCCGCCTTGCGCCAGATGCGGGTTGCCGGACGGATTAACAAAGACCGTTCCCGTACTTCGCCCGATGAGCGTTCGATGGCCCTTGAGCACGACCCACGCGTTGCCAAACCGTCGTGACACGTTGCGCAAAGCGTTCAAACGGTTCGCCTGCACCTGTTGCGGTGTCGTGCGCAACAGCCGCGCCGCTTCCCCCGGGTGCGGGGTCATGACGCGCACAGAATTCCGGGGCACCGGGTCCATCGGCAGCCAGTCCAGCGCGGTGGCGTCCACCGCCACCGGCAGGAATGTGTCCCGCCACAAATGCCGCGTCAGCAGCTTCATCTCGACCGGCATGTCAGTCGCCGCCAGGCCGGGGCCCAACAGGACCATGTCGTGCGAGCCGGGCAGCTTGCCGGTCGGCGGCCACACGGACACCATTGGCGCCTGCAATTGCGGAGCCACCGCATGGTATACAGTTTCGAGCGTATGCACCGTGATCAGCCCCGGCTGCGCCCGCTGCGCCCCGCGCGCCGCCAGTATTGCTGCGCCATGATAACCCAAGCTGCCCGCCACGATGGCCAGGTGGCCATAATCGCCTTTGTGCGTGGCCGCAGCCCGCGCGGGAGGGAATCCCGCGAAATCTGCCGGCAACGTCCACTGCACCTCGCTGACATGCGGACACGGTGCCAACCCCACATCCGTTGCCACTTCCAGCCGCCCCACAAACGACTTGGCCAATTCCTCGAGCAAGCCGGTCTTCGGGGCGCCCACCGCCAGCGTCACCGCAGCCTTAATGGCCGCGCCCTGCGGCGCGCCTGAATCGGCGTTGAGACCCGAAGGCACATCCACCGCCAGCACCGGCACCCGCGCCTGGTTGACGCGCTCAATGAGACCTACCCAGCCCGGTTCCAGCGGCCGATTCAGTCCGATGCCGAACAAACCATCCACCAGCAACGCCGGCTGCGCTTGCAGCAGCGTGTCCAGCTTCCCCAGGTCTGCTGGCGTCTCCGTCACATCCAGAACTTCGACCCGCCGCTCGGCTAGGTGTTCGCGTGAGCAGCGGGCGTCCTCCCCGTTGTGACCCTTGCCCGCGAGAATCAAGATCAGGTCCCCCGCCTGGGTCATCTGCAAGGCCTGCCGCGCAACGCAAAGCCCGACTCGGCGAATGACTTCCGCTTCTGTTTGACCAGTTGCCCAAGTGGCCTGCTCCCAGTCCCGCATCTGTGCAATGCTGATTACCGATACTGGCATGGCGCTTGAACATACACGCTCCCGCCCGCGACGAAAGCACAAAGCCACCATCCATGCTGATAATCCGACACCCTGCTTACTGCGCAACAAGAGACGCAAATCTCTCGAACGACCACGTGAATAGGCTAACTACCGCAATCCGTAGAGGTACAGTCCCGTGTTCCTGGACCGGATAGCCTCCTTAGTGGAAATCGGCGTTGTGTCCATTTTTGAGACAGTGTTGGCTCCCGAACACAACGCCACAGCCGGAAGTGCTGGTGCGGCAACGCTGTGAAACGCGTGATACCCCGGTGTGTATCCCATGGGGAGCGCTCCCCATGGGATACACACCGGGGTCCCGCTGGATTGCCGCCGTCCATCCGCCGTAGTTGGCTTGGGGTCGGCTGGCTGAGGTTCGGGGAAGGGGCGGAGCCAGTAGTTGGGGCGGCAGTCAGGGGCTGTGGCCGGATAGACCTAGCTGGAGGCGTAGGTCTTGCGCCCATCTGCCCGGTGAGGCGATTCTGACCGACACCAGCTGGGTTGGATTCTGCGTTATGGGCAGGCATTGCGAAACGGCCCACCATTCTGTTTTATACCCCAATTTGCGGGTATGGCCGCCTTGAATCGGCATGGCTTAACCTTGCGCAGAATGTGCCGCAACCCCCATGCTGGTATCAGTAGATGGGATCAAGTTTCAACAGAGCCATTGGCGCTGAAGGCGACCGCTGAATGAAGCCACGTCGTGCCCTGATGCTGATGCTCCTGGGATGCATTTGCTCCTGGATGCAAGCAGCGCCGGCTCCCGATGGCAGGCCAAACGTCCTGATTGTCCTCACCGACGACCAGGGCATGGGGGATTTCTCCTGCTATGGGAACCCGGTGCTCAAGACGCCGAACCTCGATCGGCTGCGCGGGCAAAGCGTCCGGTTCACCGACTTCCACGTCGCGCCGATGTGCACGCCGACGCGCGGCCAATTGCTCACCGGCCTGGATGCTGTGCGCAACGGCGCCACCTCCGTCACGGGCGGCCGATCGTTCATCCGGCCCGGCATTCCGACGATGCCCGAGATGTTTGCCGCCGCCGGGTATCGCACGGGCCTCTTTGGCAAGTGGCATCTGGGCGACAATTATCCCCATCGCCCGGTGGATCGCGGTTTCCAGGAAGCGGTCCACATCCGCGGCTGGGGTTTCACCTCGGCACCGGAGTTTGCCAACACGCTTTGGGATGGGCGTTACTTGCACAACGGAGTTGAGAAGAAGTTCACCGGCTACTGCACCGATTTCTGGTTCGACCGCGCCATGGCCTGGATGAAGGAACGACGCGAGGCGCGCCAGCCGTTTTTCTGCTACCTCCCGCTGAACGCTCCGCATATCCCGCTCGACGCGCCGAAGAAATACACGGCGCCCTACGAGGCTACCGCCCTCGACGCGCCTCAGAAATACAGCTACGAAGGGAAAGGCCCGGCCAAATTCTTCGGCATGATTGCCAATATTGACGAGAACATGGACCGGCTCGAAACGTTCCTGCGCGACACCGGCTTGCGCGACAACACCATTCTCATTTTCATGACCGACAATGGCGGGACGGCGGGCGTAAAGGTGTGGAATGCCGGCCTGCGCGAGGGGAAGACCACGTTCTATGATGGCGGGCACCGCGTGCCATGCTGGATACGCTGGCCGGCCGGCGGTTTGGGCGAACCGCGCGACCTTTCCACTCCAACGCAGATTCAGGATCTTCTCCCGACGTTGCTTGAGCTGTGCGGAGTGAAAGCGCCTGCCTCCGCCCGGTTCGACGGCCTGAGCCTCGCCGGTCTCCTGCATGGGCGGGGGCAGCTTCCCGACCGCAAGCTGGTGGTTCAATACAGCCGCGCCCGGCTGGAGAAGTGGGAATCCGCCGTCATCTGGAACCAATGGCGGTTGGTTCACGGCAAAGAGCTTTACGACACCACCGCCGACCGGGCGCAGTCGGCGGACGTGGCGGAAAAGCGCTCCGACATCGTGGCGCAGTTGCGCGCGCACTACGAAAGCTGGTGGAAGGAATTGGAGCCGCTGTCGGGCGGGTTTGTGACCACCAGCCTCGGTGCGGCGGCGCAACCGGTCGTCAATCTGACCAGCTCAGACTGGCAGGATGTCTATGTGGACAACTCGCGGCATGTCCGGCAGGCCAATGGCGGACCGCGGGGCGGGCACTGGAACGTGCGCGTCGAGCGCGCCGGCGAGTATGAAGTCAGCGTGCGCCGCTGGCCGCCAGAGGTGGACACCGCCCTGGCGGCACCGAACGGCACGCCCAGCCGGGCGCTGCCCATTACCGGAGCCAGGCTGATGGTGGCCGGCCACGAACTGTCCGCCAAAGCCGCTGCCGGCGACAAAGCCGTCACCTTCCGCGCCAGGCTCCCTGCCGGCCCGACGCAATTGCAGGCCTGGTTCACGGACCGCGCCGGGAAGGACCTTTGCGGCGCCTTCTACGCCACCGTCCAACTTCTCCCTTGATCCCGTCAGCCAACATAACATTAATTAGACTATCATCGGGCACGATTGATTCCCGTTGCTGCACAGTATCATGCAAAACACGTTGTATATCCTGATCGCGCTGCTTCTGTGGACCTTTCCCGCAGCAGCGTGGAACGGGCTCGGGCACCGGACCGTAGCGGAGTTGGCGTGGCGTCAGATGGACGCGGCCGAGCGCCAGGCCGCCGCAGACCTGTTGCGTCAACATCCGCACTACAAGCAGATACTTACCGCCCAAACTCCTCCTGGCGTGGACACGAACCACTGGGCCTTCCTGACCGGTGCAGTGTGGCTGGACTTGGTGCGCCCCGCCAAGCAGGGCCAGCCGCCCAAGCCGCGCTCGATCACCAAGTACGATGTGTATCCCCATGCCATCGGCCATCCGTTCCGGCGGCCCGCCGAGAGGGGGCCTGTCTCGTTGGACAAGTTCGTTATTGCCAAACCGAATGCCGAAATGGTCCTGTCCAACGCACTGGTCACCCTGCGGAAACCGAAAGCCAGCGCGCGCGACCGGGCGGTCAGCCTGTGCGTGGCGCTGCACCTGTTCGGCGATTTGCACCAACCGCTGCATACCGCCAATCTGGTCACCCGGGATAAGCCCAAGGGACATGGCCTCGGCGGCTCTTTCCTGGTGCGTGACGAGCGCGGAGAAGTGGCCAACCTTCACACTTACTGGGACTATGCGCCCGGTGCCGATTCATCCTATTCAGGCGTGATGGCCCTGGCAGATAGCCTGGCCGCCGCGCCTGAACTCCAGCCGGCCCGGCTGCCGGAGTATCAACAGAACCGTGCCATCCCCGCCTGGGTCCAGGAGACTTACCGCGTCGCCGTGGACTTCAGCTACGCGGAGAACCGCGTCAAGTGGGCGCTGGCCACGGACGTAAAGTCCGGCAAAGTTCCCACCTCCGCCGTTCCGGCCCTGACGGCGGACTACGTCCGCGACACGCAAACTGCGATGCGGCGCCGTCTCGCCATCGCCGGCCTGCGCCTGAGGGACGCCTTAAAACAAGCCTGGTGACCGGGAGCTAACTTGTGAGAATAGCAGCACTTACTATTTGCCTCCTGCTCAGCCTCCTGCCTGTTCAGAGCGCGAGCCGGCCGAACATCCTCCTCATTCTCGCCGACGACATCGGCTTCTCCGACCTCCACTGCTGCGGCGGTGAAATCAACACGCCGAACCTTGATTCGCTGGCCGGGAACGGCCTCCTCTTTACCCAGTTCTACAACACCGCCCGCTGTTGCCCCACGCGCGCCGCCCTGCTCACCGGTCTCTACTCGCACCAGGCCGGCGTCGGCCACATGATGGTGGATCGCGGCCATCCCGGCTACCGCAGCAACCTTAACCGCGAGTGCGTGACCCTCGCCGAAGTCCTGCGCCCCGCCGGCTACCGCACCTACATGTGCGGCAAGTGGCACGTCACCAACAAGGATGGCCCCACCGACGACAACTCCAACTGGCCTCTCCAGCGCGGCTTCGACAAGTTCTACGGCACCATCCGCGGCTATGGCAACTTCTTCGATCCCTCCGCGCTCTGCCGCCAGAACACCTACATCACGCCAGAGAATGATCCCGAGTACAAGCCCAAGGTGTTCTACTATACCGACGCGCTCAGCGATAACGCGGTGCGCTTCCTCCAGCAGCATCAGCAGCAATCGCCGGACAAGCCGTTCTTCATGTATCTGGCCTACACCGCGGCTCACTGGCCTATGCAGGCCCTGGAAAAGGACATCGCCAAGTACCGCGGCAAGTATGACCAGGGCTATGAGCCCATTCGCCGGGCGCGCCTGGCGCGGCTCAAAGAGCTTGGCCTCATCAACCCCGACTGGGACTGCGCCCCCACCGTCGGCGACTGGTCGAGCGTGGAGCGCAAGCGCTGGGAAGCCCGCTGCATGGAAGTCTTTGCCGCCATGATTGACAACATGGACCAGGGCATCGGCCGCATCCTGGCCGAACTCAAGACCTCCGGCCGCCTCGACAACACAGTCATCTTCTACCTCAACGACAACGGCGCCTGCGCCGAGGACATGGGCCGCACCCGCCTGCCTCTACCGTCCGCTGCCGAGCTCAAGCCGATGAGCCCAGACACCCTCCAGACCCGCATCCGGCTGCCGATGCAGACGCGCGACGGCCGTGCCGTGAAATCCGGCCGCCAGGTGATGCCGGGACCGGCGACCAGCTACATCGCCTACGGCCGCGACTGGGCCAACGTTTCCAACACCCCCTTCCGGGAATACAAACACTGGGTGCACGAGGGCGGCATCAGCACGCCATTGATCGTGCATTGGCCGGACGGCATCCCTGCCGCCCGCCGCGGCAAACTCGAAACCCAGCCCGGCCACCTCATAGATTTCATGGCCACTTGCCTCGAACTGTCCGGCGCCGCCTACCCCAGTGAATATCAGGGCAAGCCGATCAAGCCCATGGAAGGCATCTCCTTGTTGCCCGCTTTCCAGGGCAAGCCGCTCAAACGCACCGCGCCTTTGTTCTGGGAACACGAAAGCAACCGCGCCGTCCGCGAAGGCCGCTGGAAGCTTGTCGCCAAGGCCGATCAGCCTTGGGAACTCTACGATATGGAGAAGGACCGCACGGAAATGCACGATCTCGCCGCGACGCACCCACAGGAAGTTCAACAGCTCTCGGCCAAGTGGGATGCCTGGGCCGCGCGCGCCAACGTTCTGCCCCTGGGCGGCTGGAAAGAGATTCAACCAAAGTAATGCTCCCGAAACACTGATTATGAATATCAAACACCTACCTATCACTGCGCTTGTAGTTTGCCTGATTGGCTGCGGCACTGTGCCGCGCGACGAGGCTGGCACCCAAGCCCGGCAATGGACCCCACCCGAGAGCCAGGCTTGGTACAAGTCGCAACCCTGGCTGGTCGGCTGCAACTTCATCCCCAGCACCGCCATTAACCAACTGGAGATGTGGCAGGCGGACACGTGGGATCCGGCGACGATTGACCGCGAGCTCGGCTGGGCTGCCGACCTGGGTTTCACCAGCGTGCGCGTCTTTCTCCATGACCTGCTCTGGCAGCAGGATAAGAAGGGCTTTCTCAAGCGGATGGACCAGTTTCTGGACCTGGCCCGGAAGCACGACATCGGCGTCATGTTTGTGCTGTTCGACGGCGTGTGGGATCCGTTTCCCAGGCTGGGCCGGCAGCGGGAGCCGCGACCGCATATCCACAATTCCGGCTGGGTCCAGAGCCCCGGCGCGGAGGTGCTGCGCGACCCGGCCCGCCAGGATGTTCTGAAGGACTATGTGCAAGGCGTGGTCGGCCGTTTCCGCAACGACCGGCGCGTGCAGGTTTGGGACGTCTTCAATGAGCCGGATAATCCTGTGCCGCAGTATCGCGACGTTGAGCTGAAGAATAAGGCGGAAGTCGCGCTGGCATTGCTAGAAAAGGCCTGCGGCTGGGCGCGCGAGGTTCGCCCTTCGCAGCCACTGACCTCCGGCGTCTGGATCGGCAACTGGGCTGACCCGGCCAAACTGACTCCGATGGAGCGATTCCAGATCGAGGAGTCCGATGTGATCAGCTTCCACTCCTATGGGAATCTGGAAGAAGCGAAGAAGTGCGTGCAGAATCTGCGGCGCTACAACCGGCCGATTCTCTGCACCGAGTACATGGCGCGCCCGAACGGCAGCCGCTTTGATCCCATCCTCGGCTATTTTCAGCAGGATAATGTCGGCGCTTACAACTGGGGATTTGTGAATGGGAAGTCGCAAACGATTTATCCCTGGGATTCGTGGAAGAAGGAGTATCGGGCCGAACCGCCGGTCTGGTTCCACGATATCTTCCGCGCCAACGGGTCGCCCTACGACCCGGCGGAGACCGAGTATATCAAGGCCGTAACTTCCCGCGCACGGCGCTGATTCATGTTGACGTCGTTGGCCAAAGCCCGCGTTGTCGCTCTTGCTTTCTTGTGCATGGGTCCGCCGTTGGCGGTGAGCGTAACGGCTGCCGAGTCCCCGCTCTACGCAAATCCGCAAGCGCCGTTGGAACAACGAGTCTCTGATCTGCTGTCACGGCTCACTCTCGAAGAAAAGGCCGGTCTCTGCCACGGCGGGTTTATCTCTGGCGGGGTGCCGCGGCTGGGCATCGGTCAGTTGGCGATGCTCGATGGCCGGCAGGGACTGAGGCCCGTGGGAGATAAGAAAGGAATGCGCACAACATCGTTGCCTTGCGCCCTTGCGCTCTCGTGCACCTGGGATGAGGCGGCGGCGCGCGAATTCGGGCAGGTGCTTGCCGAAGAGATGCTCGCGCTTAACCAGCACGTGCTCCTGGCGCCGATGGTGAACCTCGTGCGCTCGCCGCTGGGCGGGCGCAATTTCGAGAACTTCGGCGAGGACCCCTGCTTGGCGGGCCAGATCGCCTCGGCCTATATCCGGGGGGTGCAGGAACAGCGCGTCGGCGCCTGCGCGTGCCTGCTGGTGGCTAATGACTGCGAGGCGCGGCGCCATTTCACCAGCTCCAACATGGACGACCGCACGCTGCGCGAACTGCATCTGCTCGGCTACGAAATGTGCGTCCGCGAGGGGAGGGTCTGGAGCATGATGTCCGGCAACAATCTCCTCAACGGCGTCCACTGCGCACACAACCACCGGCTGCTCCAGGAGTTGATGAAGGACGAGATTGGGTTTGATGGGGTAATGATCACTGACTGGCGCGCTGCTTACGACACCGTGCCGGCGGCTCTGGCCGGTACCGACATGACCACCGGCATCTGCGGATATGTATTCGGCGAGGGCCGCCTCCTGGCGGCTATAAAGAACGGGGAGGTGCCCCCGGCGCTGCTCGACGAAAAGGTCCGCCGCATCCTGCGCCTTTACCTCCGCTGCGGTGTGCTTGATCCCGCAGCCCGCGCCCGCGGCGGCTTGGACACGCCCGAGCATCGCCAGGCCGCGCGCCGCCTCGCTGCCGAGGGCATGGTGCTGCTTAGAAACCGTGGGCAGCTGCTGCCCCTCGATGCGGGCAAGCTGCGCCGCATTCTCATCACCGGGCCGGCCGCGGACAGCGTCCTCCAGGGCGGCGGATCGGGCAATGTGCCCGCCGCCGTCGAAGTCTCCCCGCTGCAGGGCCTGCAGGCCGCCCTCGCCGGCGAAACCCAGATTACCCACCTTCCCTACGCCGTCTCGCTTCGCCCGGCGCTGGGCAAGGCGGCCATCGAGTGGGAACAGGCCGCGTCCGCCCAGTCGAAGAAGGGCAAGAAGAAGAAAGGTCCTGCCGCTCTCAATCAGCCGCCCGGACCCGCAACACTGTCCCAGGCCGCGCAAGCCGCCGATGCGGTGATCTTCGTCGCGGCGGGCACGCTGGCCAGCGAGGGACGCGACCTGGCCGACATGAACCTGCCTGGCGGTCAGGCTGAGGCCATCGCGGCACTCGCCAGGGCCAACACCAACGTCATCGTCATTCTCGTCAACAACGGGGCGGTCTCGCTGGAACCTTGGGGCGACGAGGTTCCCGCCATTCTCGCCATCCACTACGCCGGCCAGGCAACCGGCGACGCGCTGGCCGATGTCCTGACCGGCAAGGTCAACCCCGGCGGCAAGCTCACTTACACCTTCGCCCGCCGTCTCCAGGATTACCCATGCCATGCCCTCGGCGAGTGGCCGGCGCGGCTCATCCTGGACAAGGATCCGGTCAACCCCGGCATGAAGCCCGAAGAGCGCAAGGCCACCCGTGCCTTCGACACGGAATACAACGAGGGCGTCTTTGCCGGCTACCGCTGGTTTGACGACAAGCAGATCGAGCCGTGGTTCCCCTTCGGCCACGGCCTGAGCTATACCACTTTCGAGTTGAGCAGTCTGAAGGTAACCGAAACGAGCCGTGGGATTCGCGTTGTCTGCACAGTTAAGAACACCGGTTCCCGCGCGGGCGCGGAGGTGGTGCAAGTCTATGTCGCGCCGCCCAAATCCTCTGTGCCACGTCCGCCACGGGAATTAAAGGGCTTTGCCAAGGCGATATTAAATGCGGGCGAGTCCCGCGCGCTTGAGATCTTGCTGCGGCCGAGTGCCCTGGCGTTCTACGATGTCGTGAAGAAGAAGTGGAAGGCCGAGGTCGGCGACTACCAGATCCAAGCGGGCACTTCCAGCCGCGACATCCGGCTCCGGGCGTCGCACACGCTGCGCGCGGATAGGTACTACGATCACTTCTGAACCGTGCCAGCGAGGCCTGGGCCAAACCGCAGGCCGTCTCCTCAAACAACGCGATCAAGCGTCTGCTGGATTTGACCGACGTCGAGCTTGCGCGGAGGCAGTTTGTGCCGGGCCGCCAGCGCGGCGGCCACCCCGGCGGCGGCCCCGATCGCCATCACGATGCACTGCACGCGGTAGGAAGCATGCGCGTCGTGGCTGCCGCTGATGCAGCGTCCGGCCAGCAGCATCCCCTCGATCTTCTCCGGCACCAGGCAGCCGTAGGGTATGTCGTAGGGCTTGGCCTTGGCAGCGAACCCCTCGGCCTGGCCGGGGCCGACCGGGTTATGGATGTCCACCACGAAATCCGCTGACCGCACCACCGCATCGGGATGACGCCGCCCTCGTATTACTTCTTCCCGGGTCAGATACTTGACGCCCCGGATGCGCCGGGTTTCCCGCACCCCGATCATCGCGGGCATGGCGGAGACGTAAGCCTTCTCAAATCCTGGAGCGTGTTTGCGCAGAAAGTCCAGCACCTGGAACGCCTGCTTGCGTCCCTCCAACTCCGCGCGCGTCAAGTCCTGGACGCGCGTGCCGTCAATGCCGTTGACCTGGGTGGCATTGATAATCCGTTCGTTGGCGTAGGATGAAAGGTAAACCCGGATGACGCCGATGCTGGCGGGCAGTTCGCCGGCCTGTTGGCCCTGATGAACGACATCCGCCCAGACGCCCTCTGGCACTCGTACCGCCAGGGCTTCCTCCTCACTGCCACAAAGCAATGCCCGCGCGGAATCCACGCCGCCCACGCGGTATTGAATTGAAACCGGCTGGGCCAACCGATCGCCCGGACGGCCCGTCTCATAAGCCGCGCCCGCCAGGCAGGCCACGTCGCCATCACCAGTAGCGTCCACCACGACACCGGCGCGCAGTTCGAGAATGCCCTCTTTAGTCAACGCACGCACGCCGATCACCCGCTGACCGCGCCGCAATGCTTCCATCACCCAGGCATGCAGGAGGATGTCGCCGCCCGCTTCCTGAATCATCGCCGCATAATCGAGGTCCAGCCGTTCCTGGACTGGGCGGCGGCCGCCGATACGCCGGAGCACTTCCTCCACGAAAGCACTTTGCACCCGCCCCATAAGGGGGCCAACCAATCCGGTGACGCCCATGCCGCCGAGTCGCCCGCACCTCTCGACCAGCAGCGTTTTCGCACCTAGCCGCGCGGCATTCACCGCCGCCGCAAATCCGGCCGGGCCACCACCGCAGACCAACACATCGCATTGCCTGGTGGCAGGAGTGCTTGCGCCGTTAGCTGCCGTCTCTGACGTCGGGCAACCAAGCGACGCGCCTGCCAGGAATCCACCCGCAGATTTCACGAATCCACGGCGACTGAGTTGCACACTCATGGGTGGATTCTGATTGGCGATCCCGGAACGGTCAAGCGAGCGAAGCGACCTACAGGTGAATAGGGCGTCCGGGCCACGCGTGCAAGTCCCTCAGTCTTGGAGGCTGGGAGAGAGAAAGACTCGCAATACTTGGCCAGTGATTTGGGAGCAACGCCGCCCTACAACTCTACGGCCGCGAATCCCTCGCCTTGGTTTCTCCTGGGCGGAGGAGGCTGGCGGCGAGGTCAATTTCAATCCATTCAATGGGCTTTCCGGTGTCGGTCTGCTCCTTGAAGGGCAGTTTCAGGACACCATCCGTTATGGTGGCATGGCCCGCATCGGAGCCGCCGCCAAACAGGTGGCAGCGGACGGGAAATCGGCCGTTGGCGCCGTCGTGCTTGAGTTCAAGTTCGCCATCGCCATAAGGAACCAGCCCAAGCTGTTGAGCGCTGTGGAGCCCGGTCTTTCCCCGAGCGGCAATTACCAGGGGTGCCGTAGCTTCAATGCCCGCCTGTGGCCAGGCGCGGTCACGCAAGGCAACGCCCATGAGTTCATCGCCCTCATAGCGGGCCCAGGAGGTGGCGTGGGCCGCGCGTGTGGCCGCGAAGACGGGCCGGTCGCCGAGGACTTCGATGCGGAATTGGGACGCCGCGCGCAAGAGGTGGGCCAGGCCGTTGAACTTCGCGATGCGCTCGGGGGTGCCGGTACCGCCGCGCTCGTCCACCCCAAGCGGTTGGAGGGAGCCGAGAGTGCCGATGAGAGCCGAGTCAAACCAGATGGCAGGCATGGTTTCCCAGTCATAACCGCCGGAGCCGTACGTAGGCATGCCAATCTCCGCCAGCACGCTGCTGAAGTAGAAACGTCGGTTGGCTTCGAGATCATATTCACCGGCATTCACGTAGAGGTCGTCCGGACTATGGAGGTCAATGTACTTGGTGAGCAGCGGGGACAGGCTGTAATACATCAATACGATGTCGGGGTTTTCCTGGCGCATCGCTTCTACCACCACCTCCAGGCCCTTGAGCAGCATGCGCTCGCCGGCGCTGTTCATGTCCCGTGGTGCGGCCATGGCCAGGGAAGGGATCTCGTAGCCGAAGTCGAACTTCACCAGATCCGGCTGGTAGCGACGGATAAAACGCCGTGCCCGCTCGCGTAATCCTGCCTGCACTTCGGCCTGTGTGTAATCCAGGAGGTAGTAGCGTCCGCGCCGGATCGGTTTGCCGTCAATGCCCCGCAGCATGTTCGCCGGGGTGAGGCCCAGCTCGGCGGGATTCTCGCAGCGCATGAACGCGGCCCACAGGCCTACGCGCAAGCCGTCGCCGCGCACGCGCTCCAGGAACCGCTCGAAACCGGGCAGGCGCTCCTCGGAGTGTTGCAGGTTGCCGTAGGTGCCCTCCCATTGATCATCAATGACGAACATGCCCGGCTGCATGCCCAGCGCCCGCATCCGGTCATACATCCCCGTCAGGGCGCGCTCGGTCAGGTTCCGTCCGTGGGTGTCGGTGGCGACCTGCTCGGCCCAGGTGTTGAATTGAGGAGCGGCCATGGCGGCCTCCTTGCGCGGGGACCGTTGCGGGATCTCGATTACGCCCGTTTCCGCCAGCCGCGCGTAATACGAACCAATGGCCTTGCGGAAATCCGGGCCGAAGGCAAACACGAGCTTCGCGCCGAGTTCAAGCGGTTTCGGGCCGCGCAGATGATGCCAGAGGTCGCTGCGGGTGCTGACGATGAGACTGTGGTAGCCGCGGGCGGTCAGCAGATGGAGGTCACCCGCCGGCAGGCTGGCCAGCCCGAGGCAGAATGCATCGGACAGGCCTTCCTTCAACGAGCCTGCCTGCCGGGGTTTGGCGCCCCGTTCGAAGCCGCAGAAATAATGCACCGGCAATCCCCATTGTTGATGCATGCCCAAACTCGGCGGGCCGCCCCGCCCCAGCCAACTGGTCAGGTTCAGTCCAACGCCGCCGGCGACGATCGGGCTGACCGCCGCCGAGTCTTCGAGGCCGGGGATCACCGCATAGTGACACGCCAGGTTGGGCTTTTCATTCTCAGAGAAATAACGCAGCTCAACGATGTCATTGCTGGAGGCGTTTGCGTAACGAATGGGCTCGACCCATATCGCCGCCGGATCAAACCGCATCGTGACGGTGAGCGAGGCGGCGTCGATCAAGTTGGTGTACCGAGCTGAGACGGAATTGGACTGGCATTGATACTCCGCCAGTCGGCCCAATTGGGATTGCCGTGCCCCGGCGGCATTTTGGATGATCACCTCCGGTTGCAGCTTGCCTCTCACTATGCGCCGGCCGCTGGCATCGGCGATTTGAAAGACGTCGGTTTTGCGCGACCACTCCCAGGCGAAGACCGGGCCGCGCGCGCGGAGAACACCATTGGATTCAACCATTCGCGGAGCCGGCGCCTCGGAAGCCGCGCCGTTGCCGCCGCCCAACCACAACAGAATCGCCAACACCCAGAATGCGCGCAACCCAGCCGGCAGGAATCTTCTCATTGCGTGAATCAATTGCTTTGACCTTGTCAAAGCAAGCCCGAAAATGGGGTCGCATATTCATGTCAAAGCGCGCCACCATCCAGGCCCTGTCCACCAAGCCTGACTTCAGCCGTTGCATGGATCGGATCGAGGCCTGGTTTCACCAGGAGGTCATGGACCGCGCTCCCGTCCGTTTCTACAAGCATAACGCCCAATTCGAGGCGGGGGAACCTCTGGATACCTCGCGGTGGAGTTCGCTGGAAGCCCGCTGGTTTGATGCCGCCTATCAGATCGAGAGCTTCGAGCGTGCGATCGCCGGGAGGGTGTTTCACGCGGAGACCTTTCCGGTGTTTGTTCCGAATCTGGGCCCTGGCGTTTACTCGGCTTTCTATGCGGGGCAACTGGCGTTTGCGGAGGTGACTTCGTGGTACCAACCAGTGCTCCATTGCCTCGACGACTTGACCGTCTTGCAGAATGATCCTTTCGCCAACCGTTACTTCAGGAAGTTGGAGGAACTCACCCAAGCGGCCCTGGATGCGTGCGGAGACCGCTACTGGGTTGGCTACACAGACTTTCATCCCAGCCTCGACTGCGTCGCCGCCTGGCGCGGGATGGATGCGCTCTTTCTCGACATGGCGACCGCGCCGGACAAGCTGGCGCCATTGATGGAACTTTCGATCAAGGACTTTCAACGCATCTTCGGCCACTTCGACTCGATGCTCCGGGACCGGGGACAGCCTTCGGTTACCTGGCTGAATCTCCCCTGCCTTGGCCGCTTCCATATTCCGAGCTGTGACGTGGCCGCGATGATTTCGACCCGCCATTTCCAGCAGTTCTCGCTGCCGCAACTGCGGCGTGAGTTGATGGGGATGGATCGCGCCATCTACCACGTGGATGGCAAAGGGGTTGCCCGGCATCTGGAGGTCATCCTGGAGCAACCTGAAATCCAGGCGATTCAGTGGGTTCAGGGGCTCGAAACGGACTGGCCGATCCTGCAATGGATTCCGCTGCTCAAACGCATCCTGGCTGCGGGAAAGTCAATCATGGTGGATGTGCCGACCGAAGAGTTGGACGAGTTTATGGATCGGCTCCCTCCGGCAGGCGTGTTTCTCTGCCTGGGAGTTCGTGAGGGCGACGAGGAGGACATTCTGAAACGAGTGGAGCGCTGGTGATGATGCGGACAAACACCAGCCAAAGCGCCCGTTCCCTGGCGATTTTCAGTCCGCGCAGGAGGTTAAACGCATTTCCAAAATCGCACACTGGCCACACATTATGCAAATGACCACAAACTCCGAGGCGGTTGCCGGGGCTGCTCCCGGGGGCGGCCGCTGCAACCTGGCTTACATCTGGTCTATCTCACTGGTCGCGGCGTTGGGGGGGCTGCTCTTTGGCTACGATTGGGTGGTCATTAGCGGCGCGGACTTGTTCTATGAAAAGTACTTCCACCTTGTATCAGCTTCCGATGTGGGATGGGCCAAGAGCTGCGCACTGGTTGGCTGCCTTTTGGGCGCGCTGGTTTCCGGCGGGCTGAGCGATCGCCTTGGGCGGAAGCGGTTGCTGCTTCTGGCCGCTCTCCTTTTCACCGTATCATCCCTGGGAACGGGGCTTGCCGCTTCTTACCAGCTCTTCGTGGGCTGGCGCATCATCGGCGGCGTCGCCATCGGTCTCGCCTCGAACTTGTCGCCCATGTATATCGCTGAAATCGCGCCCGCAGACACGCGCGGGAAGATGGTGTCCTTGAATCAGCTGACGATCGTGATCGGCATCCTCGTGGCGCAACTGGCCAACTGGCTCATTGCCCAGCCCACCCCGCCGGGCGCGACGGCAGAGCAAATCCTTGCCTCGTGGAACGGGCAATATGGCTGGCGCTGGATGTTCGCCGCGACGTCAGTTCCATCGGTTCTGTTTCTGCTCGGCTTGTTGTTCGTGCCCGAAAGCCCCCGCTGGCTTGTGCGGAACCGCCAGGACGCCAAGGCCCGGGCAGTACTGGAGCGCATCGGCGGGGAGTCTTATGCCGGCACCGCGCTGGCCGAGATCAAGGCCACCCTGGCCAACGAAGTTGTGCGGGTGAATTTTCGTGAGTTGATCCTTGCCCCACGCATGAGAGCCATACTGCTATTGGGCGCAGGCCTGGCGTTCCTCCAGCAATGGTGCGGCATCAACGTTATCTTCTACTACGCGAAAGACGTGTTTGCGGCAGCCGGTTACCAGGTCTCGGACATCCTGCTCAATATCGTCATCATCGGGCTGGCGAACCTGACCTTTACCTTCGTGGCCATGTTCACGGTGGATCGAGTGGGGCGCCGTTTTCTCATGCTGGCCGGCTGGATCGGCCTCACGATCATCTACCTGCTCCTGGGGGCGAGCCAGGTGGCCGGGCTCCAAGGTGTGCCGCTGGTTATCCTCGTGGTGGCGGCGATCGGCTGCTATGCCTGCACCCTGGCGCCGGTGGTCTGGGTGGTGCTCTCGGAAATCTTTCCTAACCGCATCCGCGGCGCCGCAATGTCCGTGGCGGTGTTTGTCCTTTGGACCGGCTGCTTTACCCTGACCTACTCATTCCCCTGGCTTAACGCGAAGCTCGGCGCCGCGGGCACCTATTGGGTCTACGCCGGCATTTGCCTCTTCGGCTTCTTCTACGTGCGGGCCAGGCTTCCGGAGACCAAAGGCAAGACCCTCGAAGTCATCGAACGCGAACTGGTGGACTGAGGCCCGAGCCGGCGGGGACACTGCGACGTGTAGAGTCTGGATCGGCTCAGCGGTAATCCTCCCACTCGGGCTCGTTGTCGAAGATCCAGCGGTAGTAGTCCTTCTCGGCGAGATTGGCGGCGGCTTCCTCGTCCACAATGACGGTCGAGCGTGGGTGGAGCTGGAGGGCGGTGGCGGAGACCATGCTGGTGATGGGACCTTCGACGGCCTGGGCGATGACCTTCGCCTTGCTGTCGCCGGTGGCCAGGAGCAGGCAACGGCGGCATTCGAGGATGGTGCCGACGCCCATCGTTATGGCGCGGCGCGGCATCTTGTCCTCGCCGCCAAAAGCCCCCGAATTTTGCTTTAGGGTGGTGGGAGTGAGGGCTTTGACCCGGGTGCGGGAATAGAGGGCGGAGAGGGGTTCATTAAAGCCGATGTGGCCGGCTTTGCCGATGCCGAGAACTTGCAGGTCAATGCCGCCAAACCCTTTGATGGTGGCCTCGTAATGGCGGCATTCCCCCTCGAGGTTCTCCGCCAGGCCATTGGGCAGGTGCGTGTTGCGGAGGTCCACGTTCACGTGGCGGAACAGGTGGTGGTTCATGTAGTAGCGGTAGGAATTGGGGTCGGCGGGGAACAGGCCGACATACTCGTCGAGGTTGAAGGTGCGGCAGAGGGAGAAGTCGAGTTTCTCGGTCTGGTGCAGGCGGACGAGGTGGCGATAGAGGCATTCCATCGTCTGGCCGGTGGCCAGGCCCAGGACGAGGTGCGGGTTGGTGCGGAGTTCGCGGGCGACAATACGGGCGGCCAGGCTGGCGGCGGCTTCCTTATTCGGTTGTATGATGACTTCCATCGGCGGCGATATTGACAGCTAAGTGAAGTCGGGGCACGAAGAAAAGTAGGTTCTTCGCGGGGTTGCAGGGATTGCCGATAGCGATTTATCGTCGCGCACTCCCCAATTTACGTCCAGCACCCCCGCCAGACGGGCTCGACGCCGTTACGCTTGTCGCATACCGGCGTTGGCTTGCGGCTGGCTGGAGGATGGCTTGTTAGTGCGGTCGGGCTACGGTGTGTATCCCATGGGGAGCGATCCCCATGGGATACACACCGGGGCACCACCGTCTCGTCACCGTAACCCCAAGCCATAGAGGCCGGGGTCGGCGAAGACTGGAAAAGGCAGGCAGGCTGGATTACTGTCCAAATTTTGGACAGTAATGAGCAAGAATGGTCGGGCGAACGGGGCAGAGGATTGCGGTGGCGCGGTTACGGCGCCTGCCGAGCAAGACCCTGAGACCGGCAGCGGAATTGGCGGAAAGCGGTGGTGCGTTGGTCTTGCAGCTTGATGCTACGCCCGTTGTTCCGGGAACCAATGCGATCACCATTCCGAGGCAACGGGTTATCGAGAGCCGCACCGTTATTGTGGGCAGGCAGCCGCGCTGGCCGGGCGTCTCCGGGCACTTCGGCGATTTGCTGCAAGAGGGCAAGCGACCGTTTCTTGATTCTCCGCGGTGAGCGGTGCAGTCCAGGGAGGCCGCGAGCTTGTATTTCCTCGATGGCCGCCGGGAGGGTCTTGGCTTCCAAGCGTACGAGCTGGGTCTTGCGCTTGCGCACTACCCGGCCGGCCTTGGAGAGCTGTGGCTGCTGGATGATGCGGTAAAAGATCGTGCCGCAGGCATTCTGATAGATGCATGGGGCGATGGCCGTCGGCTTGAACTTCACCCGGCGTTTCGTTCTGCGGACATCGCAAAGAGGATGTCCGAGTTGGGCCGCCCGGGTGTCGCGCTCCAACTCGCCGTTGGCCTGGGCGAGCAGCCTCTCGATGACGTCCTCAGGCAGGAACTTGTTGCGAAGGTCGTTGCAGTTGAAATTCTCGTCGTAGGTCACTTCGTGATAGGGATCGTCCACGGTGACAATCTGCCGGGCCGGACCGACGGAACCATTGAACCGCGTGGAAAACCACTGCAGGGTCTTTCGCACGGCAGCTTGACGATTGGGGGCGCGGATCGAGCGTTCGGCGACAAAATGGTCGTCGCGGAAGACCTGGACAAGGTTCTTGAGGCTTCGGAAGTCTTCGAACTTAAGGGTGGCGGTGTACTGCTTCATAACTGAGCCAGTGTTCGGGCAATAATGCGCTCAACTTCGGGGTGGCGGCAGGAGTAGGTGCCGGCAAAGGGCAGACCAAACTGGCAACTCGGCGTGGGTCTTACCAGGCAGAGAGCCAAGTCGAGGCCATGCGACCGCCTTACGGCCCGGCACTTCGACGGGTCGGGAGCTCCCGCGCCGACCTCAGCCTTGCCGTCCGGGCCTGCCGACTTCGCGTCCGTTGATTTGTGCTTCAACATGTGGCGGGTGCCTCAGTCTTTGCGCGGAGAAGGCTTCTTCTTTGATGCCTGGGCAGATGACTTTCGCGCCTTGGTGCGGGCAACGATGCGCTCGATTTCCGGATGCCGACAGAGATAGCCATCGCCATAAAGGAAGCCGAGCGGGCAATAAGGAATGGGACGGACGAGACACCACCCCCCCTCGAAGCCAGGCACGTAAGCGCCCACCTGGCACAGTTCGGGTTGGGGAGCGCCTGCGCCGACTTCGGTCGTGGCCCTGGGTAAGGCTGTATTATGGTGTAGGAGTGCGGTATCTGACATGGCAGGATTTGAGAGAACGAGTGGCTCGGGTTGAGGGGGGCCAATTCAGGATGACGCAGCGTGTGCCGGTCGTCGACGGTTTCAGGAGTATTGCCGGCAGGGCGAGCCCTTTTCGCCGCGGCGGCAGGTGCACGATGGGAATCTTCGGGATTCGTTCCTCCGTCCAACGCGGGACGAGGATCTTGCGACGGCAGGTTGCTTTGGGGTTCATACGATGCAGGCGGTGGGATCGAGTTCCATGGCCTCAGGGAAGTAGGATGCCAGCAGGCGGGGGAATTCTTCGAGCAGGCGCCGCTTGCCGATAAACGCGTCCGCTCCGTGCCGCAGGCTTGCGGTTTGGCAGGTGGGGCTGTCGTACACGGAGGTGATGAGCGAACGCATCGCGGGGTAGAGCTGACGAAGCTGCTGAACCAATTGGAGGCCGTTCAGGCCCGGCATTTGCAGATCGGCAATGACCAGGTCGGGCTGGAGCCGCGAGGCCAGGGCAAGGCCATCCGCCCCATTTTCCGCCTGCCCGGCGATGCGGACTTGGAGGTAAGGAGCCAGCAAGCGCGCCAGCATGGTCCGGGCCGGGGCTGAGTCATCCACCAGGACGACGTTGATCTTGCGGCCCTGTTGGGCCGCAGCACCTGGCTGTGACGAATCCATGCTCATTTCGCCCATGACCATCGGGCAAGAGCGTCCCAAGGGGAATCAGGTAAATCCCGTATTTGGGCTATCGGCGTATCCTGAGTCAGAACCGTCCGTGGCGGGGGCAGTGTCTTGCCAATCAGCTCCGGGGCGGTGGCGAAGTATATGCGTCGCGGAGGACTTGGATGGTGTGACGGACCGGGAGATTGGAGCCGAGCTTGGCGAAGTGCGCACGGAGCTGGGTGAGGCAGCCAATGTTGCCGGTGGCAAGCATCTCGGCGCCGGTGGCAAGCACGGACTTGGCCTTCTTCTCGCCCAGGGCAGAGGCGATGGCGGGTTGGTCGAGGTTATACGAGCCGGCGCTGCCGCAGCAAATGTGAGGGTCCGGCAGCTCCAACAACTGAACGCCTGGGATGGCCCGCAGCAGGTCGCGGGGCTCGCGGCGGACGTTCTGGGCCTGAGCCAGGTGACAAGCGTCGTGATACGCGATGCGTTGCGGACGGCCGTTGCTGGGGGGCCTTTCGCGCAAACCCAGCCTGGCCAGGAACACAGACACATCCACCACCCGCTTACTGAAGGCTTCGGCCATGGCCTCCTCGGGTGTGCCGCGCAGAATGAGTTGGTATTCACGCATGGCCGACCCGCACCCGGCAGCGTTGGTGACAATAGCGTCAACGTCTGCGGGAAAGGCGGTGAGGTTGCGGCGCGCGAAGGCGCGGGCGGCGTCCCAGTCGCCGGTGTGCCAAGCCAGGCCGCCACAGCAACTTTGAGCGCCGGGGACGAGAACTTCGACCCCATTTCGGGACAATACTTCAATGGTGGCGGTGTTGATGTCGGGATCGAGCACCTGCTGGGCGCAGCCGGTAAGCAAAGCGACGCGGGCACGGCGCTCGCCACGGGCCGGGGTGACACTCGGCCAGGTTTGTGCCGACGGCACGCACGGCGGAGCGAGGTCGAGCATTGATCGCAGGGCGGCTGGCACGAGCGGGCGCATGGCGCGGCCCGCCCCCGCCGCGCGGACGGCAAGCCGGAATCGCGAAGGATAGGGGATCGTTTGACCCGCCAGCCAGTGCCGCAGTTTGTCAGCGCCAGAACGGCGAAACTTGCCTGCGGCCAAGGTGCGGAACGGGCTGATGAGGTCGCGATAGGCGACACCGCTGGGACAGGCGGGCTCACAGGCCAGGCAGCCCAGACAGCGGTCAATGTGCGGCTGCGCGGATTCCCATCCGAGGCTGCCCTCCAGCACCAGCTTCATCAACACGATGCGTCCGCGGGGGCTGTCCATTTCTTCGCGGAGCTCGGCGTACGTCGGGCAGACCGAAAGGCAGAAGCCGCAGTGCACGCAGGCTTGCACGGCGTGGGCCATTGCCTCGCCGAGGGGGCCGTGCTGCTCTGGGTGAATGGCGTGAAGCATCAGTCCTCCGTTGAGGGAAAGCGGTCGTGCGGGTCCAACGCGTGTTTGACCGCGGCGGCAACCGCCGGAGTCGCCCGCGCGCCGCACCAGAGCGGCCCGTTGCCGCAGAGGGTAACAGCGGGCAGTCCCAGGTCGCGCAGACGCGCTTGCAAGGCAGTGGATTCGGCCGATGCTGGCAGGGAGACAAATGCGACGTTGCCGCCGGCGCTGATGTGAACACGCGTGCCGTCCAGCGCGCCCGTGGCGGCATGCAACGACGCCACTGCCGAGGGGGTGATGGCCACTTTAACCAAAGTTCCGCCGGGGTGCGTCCAGCGAAACTCCCGCAGTTCAGCCCAGGCGGCGTCCGCCTGGGCGGCAGAGAGGGTTTGCCCGGGCCAGCGGGCCAGGATCTCGCGCGAGAGGGCCTCGATTGCGGAGGCGGGACCGGCCAGGCGCAGGCAGACCGTTTTGCCGTCAGGGAGGAGTTCAAGCGCGTCACACTCCCATCGGGAGTTGGCGGCGCCGGTAAGCAGGCATGCGGCGGCTTCGACGCCGGCGGTCGGCAGCTTCAGCGTGAGGCGCGAGGGTGGGGTGGGGAACACTTTGAACGTAACCTCGGTCAGAGCGCCGTAACGACCGAGGCTGCCAACCATGAACTTGGGAAGGTCGAAGCCGGCGCAGTTCTTCACCACTTTGCCGCCCATCCGGAGCAAACGCCCCAAACCGTCCACGAACCGAATGCCCAGGATGAAGTCTCGCACACCGCCGAAGCGGAAGCGTCCCGGCCCGCTGACGCCTGAAGCCACAGTGCCGCCCAGCGTTGCGCCCGCTTCGAGCCACAGCGGGTCAAAGGGCAGGTATTGGCCTTTCTCCGCCAGGGCCTGGCCAATCTCGCTCACTGAGGTGCCGGCGAGAGCGCTGAAGGTGAATTCGTCCGGTTCGTATTCCACAATGCCCCGCAGGGCTCGCGTGGATAGCAAGGTCACCTCGCCCGGCACCTGCGAAAGGCGCGGCTTGGTGTGCGCGCCGACCGCCAGCACGCGCGGGTGGGAACGCACGGCTTCAGCCAGCGCGGCGGGGGTTGCAGGTGTCAGGGGCTCGCTCATCGGGCGCTAGGTCGCGGGAACTTCTTACCGGGATTGGCGATGCAGAGAGGATCGAAGGCAGCGCGCAGGCGCATCATACAGTCTATCTCGTCCGCGTTATACATGGCCGGGAGGTACTCGAGCTTCTCGACGCCAACGCCGTGCTCACCGGTGATAGAGCCGCCCATCTCGATGCAGAGTTTGAGGATACGACCGGCCAGGGCTTCGGCGCGTTCGAGGGCGCCGGCCTGGCGTCCGTCAAAGAGGATCAGGGGATGGAGGTTGCCGTCGCCGGCGTGGAAGACGTTGGCAACGCGTATGCCGGTCTCGCGCGACATCTCGCCAATGCGGCGGAGGGCCTCCCCCAGCCGGCGGCGCGGCACGACGCCGTCCTGGACAATGAAGTCAGGCGAGAGGCGGCCGACCGCGCTGAAGGCGCTCTTGCGTCCCTTCCAGATGATCATTCGTTCGTCGGCGTCGCGAGCGGGGCGCATTTCAATTGGTTTGCTCCCGGCGATGATGGCATCGAGACGCACGCGGTCGGTGGCAACGACTTCGCGAGGGCCTTCCAGTTCGACGATCAGGACGGCTCCGCAGCCGGGAGGATACTCGGAGTGGACAGCGGCTACGGCGGCATCGAGTGCGAGCGCGTCCATAATCTCGATTGCGCCGGGCAGCAGCCCGCTGGCAATTACTGCGGAGACCGCGTCGCCGGCTTGCTCAAGTGTGCGATAGCCAGCCAGAACGGTGTGGTAGCACTCAGCCCTGGGTAGCAACTGGAGGGTGATTTCCAGAGCGATGCCGAACAGGCCCTCGTTTCCGTTGAACAGGCCGCACCAGTCCGGACCGATTTGCTCGCGGCTCGCGCTGCCCCATTCGACGACTTCGCCGGTGGGAAGCACGGCCTTGATCCCGAGGATATGGTTGGCGGTCATGCCGTACTTGAGGCAATGGGCGCCGCCGGAGTTGAAGGCGACATTGCCGCCAATAGTGCAGATCAAGGCGCTCGAGGGATCAGGCGCGTAGTGAAGGCCGTGCGGCGCGGCAGCCAGCGATACCTGGGCGTTCACGACGCCCGGCTCCACGATGGCAATCCGCTGTGCCGCATCAAGCCGCCGTATGCGCGTCAGTCGGTTGAGGGCAATGACGATGCCGTCGGCAACCGGAAGCGAACCACCTGAAAGACTGGTGCCGCTGCCGCGCGCGACGAACGGCAACCGCTCCTGATGGCAGAAACGAACGAGCGCGACTACCTCATCCGTCGTCTCCGGTATGGCGACAGCCAGGGGGCGGGTGCGGTAGGCGGTCAGGGCGTCGCTTTCGTAGGCTGCGAGTTGCGCCGGCCTGGTCAGCAACCGATCAGGCGGGAGCAGGGCAGCCAGGCGATGGAGGGTGTCGGACATGCCGGCGGCTTAACGCAGGACTTCGCGCAAGGCGGTGAGGGCGAGGTCCACATTGCGGACGGTGGCGCTGTGGCCCATTAGGCCGATGCGCCAGGCCTTGCCGGCCATGGGGCCCAACCCGGCGCCAATCTCGATGCCGTAATCCTCCAGCAGGCGCCGCCGAACGGCGGCGTCATCGGTTCCGGCCGGGATATGGATGCAGTTGAGCGTGTGCAGCGAGTGCTTGGGCACATAAGTCAGGCCCATTGCCTCCAGGCCTTTGCGCAGCCGGCAGTGCATTTGCTCATGCCGGGCGATGCGGTTCTCAAGGCCCTCTTCGACGATGATGAACAGCGCCTCGCGCAGGGCGTAGGTCATGTTGACCGGCGCGGTGTGGTGGTAAAAACGGCCGCCGCTGCCGCCGAGGTAATACTTGCGGAGCATGGACACGTCCAGATACCACGATTGCGGCTTGGTCTTGCGCGAATCCATGCGCGCCAGCGCGCGCTCACCGAACGTCACGGGCGCCAGTCCCGGCGGGCAGCTCAGGCATTTCTGGGTGCCGCTGTAGCAGGCGTCAATGCCCCATTCGTCCACGCGCACGTCGTGCCCGCCGAGGCTGGTGACTGTGTCCACGACGAGCAACGCGCCGCGGGCGTGGACGAGGTCAGCCAGTCCGGCGAGGGGTTGATGCGCGCCCGTGCTGGTTTCGGCATGAACGATGCCGAGCAGCTTGGCGCGCGGGTGCTGATCAAGCGTGGCTTTGATCTGCTCCACCGTGAAGATGTCACCCCAGGTCGCTTCGAGGGCGTGAACGGTCGCGCCGCAGCGCTCCATCACGTCCTTCATCCGACCGCCGAAGACGCCGTTGACGCAGACGATGACTTCGTCGCCCGGTTCGAGGAGGTTGGTGGCGAGGCATTCCATGCCCGCCATGCCTGTGCCACTAACGGGGAAGGTGAGGGGATTCTTCGTGCGAAAGACCTGGCGCAGGAGTTCGCACGTTTCGTCCATGATGGTAATATACTGCGGGTCAAGGTGCCCGAGGGTTGGTGCCGCCAGGGCACGCAAAACACGTTGGGAAACGGTGCTCGGTCCGGGACCAAGCAGAATACGCTCGGCGGGGTTTAACGCGGCGAGAGGCGGTTGAGTCAGCAGCATGAGGTTGGTTACCCATGAAGCCGCTCCAACGCAAGCTGAATGTCAAGAGGCGCTTCGGCTTGACCAGGCCGGCTGCAAAGAGCTGTCGCCGCCGCCGTTTAAGCCAGGCCGAACTCCTTCTTGTTCTGCTCGCATGAAACGAGGACTGGGCGGTCTGCGACCTTCGCCTTCAACAGAGCCTGCTCATCGGCGCCTGCGGCCAGAGGCAGAGAAACCTGCCCGCCTTCGGCAGCGCTGCGCTGCATGGCCAGCATGATTTCGGCCCCCAGGCAAGCGTGGTCGAAATTGCATTGGTGGGCCTTCCGGGGGTCGTCGAGCCAGTCCGCCATCTCCTGAATGTAAGGCGGCATGTCGAGATCGTAATTCATCGCGCCTTCGCCGCTCTGACAGCCGCCACTCTTCGTGACCGCGCGCCAGCCGCCGTTGGTGAGAACCTCGGCAAAGCCCTCGGTGCCCTGCGCGCCGATCCGGTTCTTGCCCCACCATTTGGCAACCTCGGGCTGGTCGGGCGCGCCCGCTCCGCATTCGTAGATTCCGCGGACGCCGTTGGCAAATTGCACGAAGCCTCCTATGTAGTCGGGCGACGGGTGATTGTCCCCCAACTTGGCGCGGCCGGCGGCTTGAGCCATGGCCCAGCTGGCGGGCGCGTAGTTGTTGAACCAGCAGGTGTAGTCAATCAGGTGGGAAAGCATATGCGTCATCCAGCCCGTGGCGCTGGCGTACACGGTATGCACGCGTCCCAACGCCCCGCTGGCGACAATCTCCTTCACCTTCTGGTAATGCTTGCCGTAGCGGTGCTGGTGGCTAACGACGGCCTTGACGCCGGCTTTCTTCAGCAGGTCGCGCATGGTGAAAAGCTCGGCGCTCGTCAGGGCCACGGGCTTCTCGAAGGCAATCAGCTTCGCGCCGCCGTCAATGGCCGCCTTGATCATCGGCGTCCGCAGGTTTGGGAGAGTGCAGAAACAGAAGACGTCGGGTTTGACCGCCTTGGCCAGCGCGGCGGCATCACTGCCTTTCTGGGGGTTGCCGAGCTTGGCCGCGGCGTCCTCGAGCCGCTTCGGGTCAATGTCGCAGATGCCGGCGACCTGGAACTTCGGATTGGCATTGAAAGCGGTGGCGTGGTGCATGCCACGTTTGCCCATGCCAACGACAAGAACGGAGTATTTGTTCATAGCGATAGGATAGTGAGTTCGGGGTTAAGTGTCGCGCTCTATGTAGGAACGGGCGCCCGGGAGAAGTCCCGCGGCGCCCGTTCAGAGTCTAATTGATGGCTACTTGCAGGAGCAGCAGCAGGTGCCGGCTTGAGCGGGCCCTTTGCCGGCGGGAGCCTGGGAGGCGAACTTCGCATCCCATTCCTTGACCTTGGCCACCACGTAATCCACTTCCCTGGCGGTGAGCTCAGGGAACATCGGGAGGCTGATGCAGCAAGCGGCGTTGGCTTCAGCGTTGGCGACACTGCCGACAATGCGAGCCCGCTTGCCCCACGGATACCCGGCTTGCTTGTGGATGGCGATCGAGTAATGGGTCTTGGCGTCCACGCCGTTTTTGACCAGGTAATCCAGCAACTGTTCGCGCCACTGGGGCTTCTTGACTTCGATGACGTAAAGGTGGAAGACGTGCCGGTAACCCTTCAACTCGACGGGCAGATCAATGGTCTTGCAGCCTTTCAGGCCCTTGGTGTAGCGCGCGGCCCATTTGCGGCGGAGGTCGTTCCAGGCGTCAATGTGCTTGAGCTTGGCGCTGAGGATGCCGGCGTGGATGTCGTCCAGGCGGCTGTTGAAGCCGAAGCTGTGCACGTTGCGAGCGTTGGAGCCGTGGTTGCGCAGCTTGCGCACCTTGGCATCAATGTCGGCATTGTTCGTCACGAGCGCGCCGCTGTCGCCGAAGGTGCCCAGGTTCTTCTGAATGATGAAACTAGTGGTCGCCGCATCGCTGAGCTGGCCGATTCTGAACTTCGGCCCGCGGGCGCCGACGGCCTGGGCGTTGTCTTCGATGACCTTCAGCTTGTGTTTCTTGGCAATCTTGCTGATGGCAATCATATCGGCACACTGGCCGTAGAGATGCACTGGGATGATGGCCTTGGTCCTGGGCGTGATGGCGGCCTCGATCTTATCCGGGCAAATGCACTTGCAGTCGGGGCAACAATCCACAAAGACCGCCGTCGCGCCGGCGATCCAGATGGCCTCGGCGGTGGCAAAAAACGTGTTAGGGTGGGTGATGACCTCGTCCCCGGGGCCGATGTCGAGGGCCATTAGCGCGAGCCAGATGGCGTCGGTGCCATTGCCGAGGCCGATGGCGTATTTCGTGCCGTGATACGCCGCCAGCTCCGCCTCAAACTGCTTGAGCATGGGGCCCATGACGTATTGCCCGCTCTCGAGGACCGTCCGGATATTCTTATCAATTGCCGCCTTGATATTATGGTACTGGCGGACGTGACCGTAGAATTGAACTTTCATGGGGCGACAAGCTACTCATCTCGCCGTCGGAAACAAGCGCATTCTTCGCCCAGCGAAATAAATTCGCCGCGGATCGCGGCAGTGCTTAAAATGACTCCCTGACATGGGACTGCCTTACAAGCTGGCAACGTTGCTTTACTGCTTCAACGAGCGGGACGAGGTGCTGTTGCTGGAGCGGGTGCAGGAGCCCAACCAGGGCCTCTGGAGCCCGTGCGGCGGAAAGCTCCACACCGATACGGGAGAATCCCCTTACGCCTGCGCCTGCCGTGAGGCGCACGAAGAGCTCGGCCTGCGGTTGTCACTATCGGACTTGCACTTGACCGGCCTTGCCAGCGAGTGCGGCTACCAGAGCCAGAGCCATTGGCTGATGTTCCTGTTCGAGGTGAGACGGAAGCTGACAACCTTGCCGCCCGCGCATCGGGAGGGGCGCTTTAAGTTCTTCCCGCGCGAAGCCCTGGGGGGGCTGAACATACCGCAGACAGACCGGGAGCGGATTTGGCCCTGGTTCTGGCAGCACCGCGGCGGTTTCTTTGCCGCGCATTGCCACTGTCACCCGGACGGGCGGAACGAGTGGACGCTGGAAGAATCTAGCCCTAGCCATGCCTGACGAACCGATCATTGACCTGCAAAGCGATCAGTACTTCATGGGCGAAGCCTTGCGCCAGGCGGCCAAGGCCTACGACGCCGAGGAAGTGCCGGTCGGCGCCGTGGTGGTGCGCGAGGGACGCATCATTGCTCGCTCTTTCAATCAGGTGGAGCTGCTCAAAGACGCAACGGCACACGCGGAGATGCTGGCGTTGACGCAGGCCGAAGAGGCGGTGGGTGACTGGCGATTGACGGACTGCACTCTATATGTCACCAAGGAACCGTGCCCAATGTGCGCCGGGGCCATTGTCCACGTGCGCCTGGCCCGCGTTGTATTCGGGGCGAGTGATCCCAAGGCCGGCGCGGCGGGCAGTGCTTTGAACCTGCTGCAGTTCCCCACGCTGAATCACCGCTGCGAGATTACCGGCGGTGTGCGCGAGCCTGAATGCCGCGCGCTCCTCCAGGCATTCTTCGCCGAACAGCGCCGGGAAAAGACCTGACGCCCGCCCCCCGACCCGTTCGGTCGCGCAGAAGTCCGTTGCGCAGGGGAGCATTGCCGCATAAGTTGACCAGGCTCAGATGCACCAGGACGAGTCGAAATACGTCGAGAACAAGACCTTCCTCTCGCGCCGCGCGCGTGAATGGACATTGGCTCTGGAGGAGTTCGGGGCCAGACAGGCGATCGAATACGACCAGGAAGACGAATGGCTCCGCCGTGTGCAGAAGGAATTCCCCAGTTACATCCCATTCCTGACGAAGAAATGCGGTTTGGAATTTCGCGGTCGAGTATTGGAGATTGGAGCCGGCGGGGCCTGGCTCAGCGCGGAGCTTTCCAAACTGCCCCGGGTAGTTGAAGTCATCGCGACCGATGCCTCGCCGAAGGTGCTCAAGGAAAGGGCCCCCAGGGTGTTCAAGTTGCGCCACGCCAACAACGCCAAAATCACCCGCATGCCGGGTGATTTTCACAACCTGGATTTCCCCAGCAACCACTTCGATTTCGTGGTTTGCTCCGGCGTACTGCACCGCGCGGCGAACATCGTGCAAGTGCTGCGCGAGGCCAAGCGCGTGCTGAAACCCGGCGGGCAATTGGTGGCCATACGTGAACCAGTCTGGCCGCTGCTCAAGATGAAGTCGCGCGCGAAGGTGCTGGCCAAACTGATTGCCACGGGGGTGAACGAACGCTTCTACACGCTGTCCGACTACAAGGAGTTCTTCAAGCAGGCCGCTCTGCCGCTGCACGTCAAACGCATCAACCTCTCCCGCGGATTCAAATTTTACGTAAACAAGGTCGTCAACGGCCTGACCCACGCGCGCTACGCCTTTATCGGCTCCAAGCGCGGGCGAACTTGAGGCGACTGAAGCGCTAACAGCTCGCCGGGTTGCATTGTATCCAAAGCCTGGGCCCCCCTCAGGCCCCTGCATCGCATGGCCCGGGCGCTATTGGGCGCCGTGAGCTTCCTGGGCTGATACCGCGCCGCAATTCCTGTGATTGACGGACGAGGCTCCGGTTGAGAATACTGCGGCCACTCCAGGAACCGGGGAAGCGAACTTCATCGGACGCTGGAGCAACTCCTCTGCATTTGAAGGAATAACTATGAGAAGAACGAGACTGGGTTGGGCATTGTATTCAGTGACGTTGGCGCTGGTTGCCGGGGACGGCTTCACGCAAGCGGCGCGGGCCGAGGTTCGGCTGCCGCGCGTCTTTTCGAGCCACATGGTGCTGCAGCAGGAAAAGCCGCTGGCGGTTTGGGGCTGGGCGCAGCCCAACGAGACGGTCAAGGTGCAGCTCGCCGCCAACAGTCAGCAGGTTAAGGCTAATGAGCGCGGCGAATGGAAGGCCACACTGCCGGCCCTGAAAGCGGGCGGCCCGTACACGATGACGGTGAGCGGTTCCAGCACGGTTCAGTTTGAAGATGTGATGATCGGCGAGGTGTGGCTGTGCTCAGGCCAGTCGAACATGGAGATGGGCGTCGGGGTGTCCAAGGCTGCGAAGGAGGAGGTGGCCGCTGCCAATCATCCGGGCATCCGGTTGCTGAAGGTGACAAAGAGCTGGAAGCCCGAGCCGCAGGATGACATTGAAGGGACCTGGAAGCCATGCACCCCCCAGACCATAGCCGAGGGCGGCTGGGGCGGCTTTTCCGCCTGCGCCTATTACTTCGGGCGGGAGCTGCACAAGAAGCTGGGAGTGACCGTGGGGTTGATTGATTCAAGCTGGGGCGGCACACGCATCGAGTCGTGGACGCCGCCTGAGGGATTTGCCGTCGTGCCGGCTCTCGAGCGGGATTACGAACTAGTGCAGTTGAGTGACCGGCGCACCGCACGCTATCGGCAGAGGCTGGAGCAGTTCTTGCAGGAAACGGAACGGTGGCTGGCCGTAGCCCGGCAGGCGCTCACCGAGCGCAAGATCGTCCCGACGATGCCGACCTACCCCGCGGAACTACAGGCGCCGCATCATTTGCAGCAGGCGACGGCGCTGTATAACGGGATGATCCATCCACTACATCCCTTCGCTCTGCGCGGCGCCATCTGGTATCAGGGCGAGTCCAATCGGGCGGAGGGCATGCTGTATGCCGAACGAATGAAGGCATTGATTGGCGGCTGGCGGCAGGTGTGGGGCGAAGGCGAGTTCCCATTCTACTACGTGCAGATTGCACCCTACAACTACAACGAGAATCCGGAGATTGTGGGCGAGTTCTGGGAAGCGCAGTCAGCGGCGCAGGTGGTGCCCAATACGGCGATGGCCGTCGTCAATGATATCGGCGACCTGAAGGACATTCACCCTGCGAACAAGCAAGAGGTTGGGCGTCGGTTGGCGCTTCTGGCTCTGGCCAGGACCTACGGGCACGATAAACTTGTTTGCTCCGGCCCGGCCTTTAAATCCATGACGATTGAAGGCGACAGACTGCGCCTGAGCTTCGATCATATCGGCGGCGGTTTGGCGAGTCGTGATGGCAAGCCGCTGAACTGGTTCGAAGTGATTGATGCGGAGGAAGGCGGCTTCGTCAAAGCCGATGCCCGGATAGACGGCACAACAGTTGTATTGAGCGCGCCGGATGTGAAGCATCCGGTGGCCATGCGCTTTGCCTGGAGCATGCTGGCGGAGCCGAACCTGATGAATGCCGAGGGCCTCCCCGCAAGCGCTTTCCGGGCCGGCAAGGAGCCCAAGCGTGAACTACTGGAGTTAAAAGTGCCCGAGGCCAAAGACTACCAGTTGGTCTATGACCTCGATTTGGGCAAACTGGGCGCGCAGATAAACTATGAGGCGGATAATCACGGCAAAGTACAGAAGCCGTTCGACCGGATCGCCTATTTCCTGGAATTGCAGGGCGCGGACAGAAACACGCAATACCTGTATGTCTCCATGGACGCGTTTACGGAGACGCTGGGCAAGCTTGGCGTGCCGACGGTCCAATCCGGCGCCCATTTCCAGCAGAACGTGGCCAACATGAACGTCTATTCCAACGTCAAGGGCATTGTCACCGGCACCGGGTTGGCGGGCGGGAACATCGAATTCTGGCCCAACAACTACGGTCCGGCCAACAGCGCGAATGTGCTGCAGGCGTCGGCGCAGGTATGGGACTTTGGGGATGAGCCGTCTGGTCCGGCCGACGGGTATGGCTCGATGCAGGTCCACAACCACGACGCCAAGCAGACGCTCTTTGCGGTGAACCACTGGAAGGAAGGCGACCGTGCAGACGTGGGGATTGGCAACCAGGCCAAGGGCAATCCCGACTGGACGTTTGCCGGCAATGCCGGTTCTTACAAGGCCAAGCGGCTGCGCGTGCTGGTGCGGTGCAAGTAGAGATTATGAAGCGGAAAGTACTGATCATTCTGTCCAACCGCCTGAATCGGTTTCAGAAACCGCGGTTCATTGAGTTGGAATGCGACGAGGAAGGCAACATCCTGAAGCAGCGCCCGCTGCGCAGCCAGCCCCGCGAACCACGTTTTGACGAGGTTTGGGAGAACGACGACGGCAAGACCGACTTCGCTTCCTGCCACAGCTTCAAGCGCAAATACAGCCATGCGCTGCAGAGATCCAAGGGCCGGAAACGGGCGGGTAAGTGAGATTGTCAGCTTCTCGGCGTGAGTGAGGACGGCGTAGTTACAGCCGCTTGCGTCAGTACCCGGGACGCCGCTTCAGAGGGTGGCTTAGTGCTGCGTGGTATTGCCCATTGGTATCTGGGCCGCAAGGTCTTCGGCGGGGTAGGTCCAGATTTCGGCAAGCGTGGGATGGTAATGCGGCATGGCGGCCAGCTCGTGCACGGTCATGCGCTTGTGCAGGGCAACGATGATCTCGTGGATTAGCTCGCCGCCGACTGGACCAACGCAACAGCCGCCTAGAATCTCCCCGCCGGCGGGGTCGGCCAGCAGCTTAACGAAGCCGTCTGTGGCTTCCATGATCAGCGATTTCCCATGGTCGTTGAAGGGGTAACTGGCGGCGAGATAGGGGCGGTTGGCTGCCCTTGCGCTTTTCTCCGTGAGGCCAACGAAGGCAACCTGGGGTTCAGTGAAGACGACCTCCGCCAGCAGGCGGTAGTCCATCGCTTTTAACTTGCCGGGATGGGCGATATTGTGGGCGGCCACCTCGCCTTGCTGGATGGCGATGTGCACGATCTCGTGCAGGCCGGTGCAATCGCCGGCCGCGTAGATATGAGGAAGGCTGGTCTGCATCCGGTCATTGGTGACGATGCGGCGGCCTTCGACCTGCACCCCAATTTGTCCCAGGCCGAGCGTAGCGATATTCGGCACCCGGCCCAGCGCAAAGAGAATCTCCTCGGCGCGCACCCGGACCATCTGCTCCTGCTGCTCGAAGGCGACTTCTTTCTCGTCCCCCACGCGGCGCGCGTCGCGCAGCTTGGTGTCCGTGTACAGGTTGATGCCCTCGCGGCGAAAGACCTTCTCCAGCGCGCTGCTGGCATCCTCGTCGAGCGCGCGCAGGAGATGGGCGCTGCGCTGGACTTGCGTCACCCGCACTCGGAAGCGCGTGAAGAACTGGGCGAATTCAGACGCCACCGCCCCGCCGCCCAGCACGATGAGTGACTGCGGCAGCCGGTCCAACTGGAGGGCGGTGTCGCTGGTGAGATAACCCAACTGCTCAAGCTGCGGGAGCGGAGACGGGGCAACAGCGGAACCTGTGGCGATGACGAAATGCGCGGCGGTGAGCCTCTCCTGCGTGCTGAGTTCCAGCGTGTGTGGGTCCACGAATCGAGCGTGGGCGCGCAAGAACCTGAACTTGCCTCCGGTGAGCTGTTTCACGCGGTAATCGGCAAAGTCCTTTATGAGCGCGTTCTTGCGTGCCATGACCTGGCGGAAGTCGAAACGGACGTCCTGGGCGTGGATACCCCACAGATCCGAATGGCTGGCCAGGTGCATTATCTCGGCGGCGTAAAGGAGCGCCTTGGTGGGCATGCAACCGCGCAGGATGCAAAGCCCCCCGACCTCCTCGCCGCCCTCGATGACCACCGTGTTCAAGCCTTCCGCCGCCGCTGTCCGGGCTGCGGCGTAACCCGCGCTGCCGCCGCCAATAACGGCAAGATCATAGTCATGTTTCGCCCCAGTTGTGTTCATGGGCAGACGATGCGCGAGGAAAGCCTGCCTGGCAAGGCGGGCGAAGGGAGTTTTGGAGGCGCTGACCACCTCCAGCCAACGCAAGTCAGCCCTCGGCCCGCGCCGCAGCCACAACTCCCGGACTGCGGCGGGAAGCGAAGCGCCGCGCTGGTGTGGAAAGGGCCGTCGCGCGGGAGCGGCTTGCCACAGCGGTTCGACCTACTTCGCCAGTCTCTGCCACTTGGTGAGCGCCTCAAAGCTCAACTGATAATCCGTCGCCAACCCGTTGTTCGTGGAGAGATGATGCATCGCCGCATTGATTGCCGCGGCTGACATTGCGTAATTCGGCCCACTGGACACTCCGGTCGCCGAGCTCACCAGCACCAAATGGTCCTCGATCAGCAACTGCACCGGAGCCGAGGAATCCCCCTGGCGAAGCCGACAGTTTGCGAGCGGGTCGGCGCAAACGGTCCAGTTCGTTCCCAGACCGAAAGGCACAGGCACACCCGTAAGCCCGCTCCAGCTGACGAAATCCCCTAATCGAACTGCTGTTCCAAACACCAGGTAATCCTGATTGACGCCGATTCCCTGCACGGCGGAAGACGCGCTGAGCCAGTTTGTGTAATTGGCGGGCAGCAGCGGCACATACCCCACCGATTCTGGCAAGTCCGAATCCAATATGCCCACGGTAATGCCCTTTCCCACGTTTGTAAACTGCAGGCTCATTCGGGTGTGGACCCGGCTGTTCGCATCCGAAAATGTGACTGTGTCGTGCCCGTTGAAGAACGGTGCCCAGGTGACGTGGGTCTGGGCCAGGTAATGGCGCGGGGAAACCATGGTCACCATGTACTGATATCCCGCGTGGTTGGTGCAACTGTAACCAAGGCAAGTGGCTGTCAGCCCGCGCACTCCGCGCAGCCAGCAGTTGGTTGACCAAACCGCGGAATAACCCGGGGAGTATCTAAACTGGTAGAACTGGATGGGTGGCGCTTTCGCCAAAAAAGCCATCGCAGCCAATGGATTGGTAAAACCCGTGGTTCGGCCCACCGCATTGGTCGCCAAGTGGTAGGCGAGAGGTATTCCCGCATTCGTGGCCTCCGACGTCCGAAGTGGTTCAGCGGCAGTTGACGTTGCCGCGATCGCGCTTGCGCACCGCATCATTCCTATTAACAGCAGCCAGAGAATTCTCATTCGTGTTCACCCTCAATCCACATCGCATCATTGATGTAGGTTCGGGCGTAGGTGTAAGGCATGGAGCCGTCACGACCGCCGTTGCCGGTGTTGCGGAACGAAAAGACGCCGCCGCCGGCCTGGTTGGGATCGTCACGGTAACCGACCAGCAACACGCTGTGGCCGTCGTAAACCGAATCCGCCGGGCACATCCGGAGCACGCCAGCAGACCATTTGGGCTGCCGGGGCCACCGCAGGCCAGCGCAGACAGGCCAGCCCTGGTTTAGAACGCACTTGATCGCCAGGAGTTGTTCCCCCGTCAGCCCGGTCTTCACGTCCCATTCCTTGATCCAATGATGACGAAGGCCGAGCGCCAGGCGCGTCTTCGCATCGGCGAGAACAGCGGGTGCCGGCGCCAGTGCCGGGTCGAAGTGGGCGCGATAAGGCAGATCCTTCTCCAAACAGATTCCGTAGGCGGCGAATCCCCGCCACAGGTCGGAGAAAAATCCGCCATCCCGGTCCTCGCCGACGATCCGGTTGGCGGCCCAGTTGAGGAATTCGACGCTGAAACGCTCACCGCAGCGCTGCCGGCGGGCTGCGGCAAATTCCAGGGCGCCCGTTATGGCAAACACTGAACAGGTGCCGCGTTTGCCCTGGCTGCGCCGTGCGAGACCCCAGTTCCCGAACGCGGGCCGCAGGTCAACGGAAACAGGAGGCGCAAGCTCGGGGCAGGACGAAGCTGAATTTGTCGTGTCAGACACCCTCTCCGCGCCCGCCCGGACCGAGCAGAATCCCAACCAGCCCGCAATTATGGCAAGAATGGCCAAATTCGTCGCACGGCAGCTTGCCGCCGACAATTCGGACCCTTGCCGCGAGTCGGCAGGTCGCTGAATATTTCTGTTCAAGCAACGCAGACCAGCTATTGAAACAGCCGCAGGTGCTCGGGTCAATGCAGAGCCTGACATGCGGAGTTCTGACACCTGCAACCGAGTCGCCACCCGTCCTCGCCGTGGCTTGCGAGCACTCCCGCCGAACGACGGTAGCCCGAAGCCTCCGGGACTCCAATCCGGGACTCCAATCAAGGCCAGCTACGGCGATACTACGCTGGCTACCCGGAGGGACTACGGTGTGTATCCCATGGGGAGCGCTCCCCATGGGATACACACCGTAGCACCACCATGCTGTCACCATGAACACAAGCCAAGGGTGCCGGGGTTAACGAGGGCTGGAAAAGGCAGGCAGGCAGCTTCACTGTCCCAAATGTGGACAGTGCGCGGGCTTCCACTTTGATAGAAACTCGGTCCAAGAGCATGGGACCGTGCTGGGTGACAGAGTCCAAGGCGTTCGGAAGTTGGGGAAGTGCCTGGACATCTGGATTGGCGCCTACAATCACCGGTGTTGTCGCAACGCGGGCTTCTTCATGGGATCGTAGAACGGGCCCATACGCGAATCAGGTCTAGATTCTCGTCTCATAGAGCAAACGACAACGTTACCGGTCTTCTGATTCAAGCGAAATTCAAGGCGCTGGAGGCGGTTTGCTGTCGGCGGGGTCACTTCTTCCTGGATCCCATTACATCCTTCCATAATGCTGGCCCGGAAGGCATCATTTGTTAGCTAGTCTAATAAGAGTGATATTATCTATTTTATTGACCCTCACGCCCTCTGCGCTGAGACTTACCGGGATGTCTGCGACGTGTTTAGTGCTGGTTAGCATCCATTGATTATGGATGAAACGCTCTCAGGGGACCTGATTTACATCTTCGCGTTCTGCCTGGGTGGCTTGGCGTTTGCGCTGGGGCCGTTCGCGATTGTCCACCTGCTGGCGCCCCGCAAGACCCGTAATTACGCCCGGAAGACGGAGCAGTTCATCGAGTGCGGCATGGACCCCATTGGAGATGCGTGGATCCGATACAGTGCGGTGTATTACTTATATGCCCTCGTATTCGTGGCCTTCGCGGTGGATGTGCTATATCTGGTCCCGGTGGCCCTGGTTTATAACCGCGTCGAGGAGTTTGTGATCCGGGACTTCGTGGAATTGGTCATCTTTGTGGGGATTCTATCCCTGGTAATCGTCTATGCCTGGCGGAAAGGTGTGTTCGAATGGCAGCGCAAGAAGATAATGCCCGAGTCCTGAAGGACTGCGCCCCCCATGTGCAGTTCGCCAAGCTGGATGAGTTGCTGGCCCTGGGCCGCGCCAACTCCCTCTGGCCGCTGACGTTTGGGATCGCCTGCTGCGCCATCGAGATGATGGCGGCGGGTGCTTCGCGTTTTGACCTGGCCCGCTTCGGCGCCGAGGTATTCCGGCCCTCCCCCCGCCAGGCCGACGTAATGATCGTCGCCGGCACCGTCAACAAGAAGATGGCGGCTGCAATCAAGACCCTGTACGACCAGATGCCCGAGCCGAAATGGGTAATTGCCATGGGTAACTGTGCGATTTCGGGCGGGCCGTTCGTTTTCCCCGGTCAATACGCGGTGGTGGAGGGGGTGGACAAGCTGTTCCCGGTGGACGTCTTTATCCCCGGCTGCCCGCCGCGCCCGGAGGCTTTGATCGAGGGCATCCTGAAACTGGAAGAGAAGCTTACCGGTAAACGCCGTTGGCCCATCGTGAAGCCAGAGTAGGCAATCGTGCCCCAGCGATGAATGCAACGGCTCCACAGCCTCCCGACAGCGTTTCACAGCAGGCCAAGCCCGCGGCGGCTCCAGGCTTCCGGGACGTATCCGCCAGTCAAGCGGCACCAGCCCCCAACCCGCTCGCCCACCTCCCCATCCCGTTCCAAGGCGTGGACTACGCGGCGAAAGGGTATCACGTCGAAGCGACAGTCGCGCCCGACCAAGTGGTCGCGGTCGCCGAGCAGCTCGATAAGGAGGGCCTGGCCCTGGACACCATCACGGGCGTGGACTGGTTGGCGGAGGGACAGATGGAAGTGGTTTATGATTACTTCCACCCGGCCAAGGCGTTGCGGGTTGTCGTGCGCACACGCATCCCGCGCGGCCAGCCGGAGATTGCGACGATTCAGAAGGTCTATCCCGGCGCCAACTGGCATGAACGCGAGACGCATGACTTTTTCGGCATCCGCTTCCTGGGACACCCGAATCTGACCCCCTTCCTGCTGCCCGAGGACGCTGACTTCCACCCGCTTAGGAAGGACTACGCCGCGTGATTGTCGAGGAGCCCAGTTCAACCACCGGCGCACCTCCACGCGAGACCTTCGTCATCAACCTCGGGCCGCAGCACCCCGCCACCCACGGCGTGCTGCGTGTCAAAATGACGATGGACGGCGAGTATGTCGTCCGCGCTGAACCGGTTGTCGGCTACATCCACCGGATGCAGGAGAAGATGGGCGAGAACCGCACTTACGCCCAGTTTCTTCCCAATACCAGCCGCATAGATTACCTGTCGGCAATGACCTACACCCACGCCTTTGTGGGGGCCGTCGAAAGGGCCGCCAAGCTGCAGATCCCGCCGCGCGTGGAGTACATTCGCGTCATCACTTCGGAGTTGAACCGCATCTCGAGCCACCTGGTCTGGTGGGGCGCCTTCCTGATGGACCTGGGCGGTTTCACGCCGATGCTATATGCATTTGACGACCGGGAGAAGATACTCGATTTGCTGGAAGGCATCACCGGCTCTCGCCTGACGTATAGCTATTACCGCATTGGCGGGCTCTACAACGATGTGGATGACGCTTTCGTCCAGGGCACCCGCGAGTTCGTCAAGCAGATGCGGCCCCGGCTGAAGATGTATCGCGACCTGGTCACCGATAATATCATCTTTCGCAAGCGGCTCATCGGCATCGGCCCCATCAGCAAGGAGATGTGCCGCAAGTATGGCGCGACCGGCCCGGTAATCCGTGGCTCCGGCATCCCCTACGACGTGCGCCGGGTCGAGCCCTACTCCGCCTATCCCGACTTTGACTTTGTCATTCCCACCTTCGAGGAAGGCGACTCCATGGCGCGCTATCTGGTGCACATGGAGGAAATCGTTCAGAGCCTGCGGATCATCGAGCAGGCGCTGGACAAGCTGCCGGACGGGCCCGTGATGGCGGAGAAGGTGCCGCGCGTCTTGAAGCTGCCGCCGGGCGACTATTGTTACGCGGTCGAAGCCGCCCGCGGACGCTTCGCCGTGCGGATCGTGAGCGACAACAAGGAAATCCCTTACCGGGTGAAGCTGCGCACCCCGTGCCTTTCCAACCTGAGCCTCTTCGAAGAAGCCAGCCAGGGCATGTTGCTGCCCGACGCCCTCGCCCTGATGGGCAGCCTGGACCTGGTCATCCCCGACATTGATCGCTAAATGATGGCCAGCTTCTCCAAGCCTCTATCCGCCTGGTGGCCCGAGCCGCTCCGGTTGGTGCTGTTCCTGGTCGGCGTCCTGGCCTTTGTAGGTCTGAACGCGGCGTACCTGGTGTGGGTCGAGCGCAAAGGCGCCGGCCGTTTCCAGCGTCGTCCCGGCCCGACGGAAGCAGGCTGGGCCGGCTTGCTGCAGCCGATCGCGGACGCGATCAAGCTCATGACCAAGCAGCTCATTGTCCCCGCCGGGGCTGATTCCACGCTGTTCCGCCTCGCCCCGCTGCTCATGATGTCACCGGCGTTGATGAGCCTGGCGGTCATCCCCTTCGGCGAAAGCCTTGCCGCGCGAAGCATCAACGTCGGGCTGCTCATGATCTTCGCCTTTGGCTCCATCAACGTAATGGCCATTATGCTCGGCGGCTGGTCTTCGCGGAACAAGTATGCCATCATTTCCGCCGCCCGGGTAGTCTCCCAGAACGTGGCCTACGAAATCCCAATGCTCCTGGTAGTCATTACGATGATCATGGTGACCGGGACCATGAACCTGAATGAGATTGTCGCGCAGCAAGCCGGCGCCTTCTGGAACTGGAATCTCTTCAAGGTCTGGATCAATCCCCTGATGCCCGTGACCTTCCTGGTCTTCTATATCTGCATGCTGGCGGAAACCAACCGCGCCCCGTTCGACATGGCCGAAGCGGAAAGTGAGCTGGTGGCCGGCGCGTACACCGAGTATGCCGGGATGGGATTCGGGGTGTTCTTCATGGCGGAGTATGCCAATATCCTCCTCGGCTGTGCCCTGGCCACTGTGTTGTTCCTGGGCGGCTGGCAGAGCCCCATCGGCATCCTTCCCGGCGTGTTCTGGTTTCTCGTGAAGATGTATTTCCTGATCTTCACGGTGGTCTGGATTCGCTGGACGTTTCCGCGCACGCAATTCTACGGGCTGCTTAACCTATCCTGGAAGATTCTCATCCCGGTCTCGCTCGTTGCGCTCATTCTTTCCAGCGCCATGATGAAGCTCTTGCGCGCATGAAACGCTCGCTCATAGAACTTGCCACCGGGTTCAACAGCCTGCTCGTGGGCATGCGCGTCACCATCCGCCAGTTCTTCAGGCCGACGGTGACGGTGCACTACCCGCATGAAGCACTGAAGATGCCGAAGCGCTTCCGCGGCCACATTGAGCTGGTGCGCGACCCCAAGACGGGCAAGGCCATCTGCTACGCCTGCAAGCTGTGCGAGCGGGCCTGCCCCAGCGACTGCATCGCCGTGGAAGGCGCCAAGCTCGAAGGGGCCAAGAAGAAGTCCGTCACCCAGTACGTCCTCGACTTCACCAAGTGCAGCCTCTGCGGCTCCTGTGTCGAAGCGTGCCGCGACAACGCCATCCGCTTTTCCCGTGAGTACAACCTGGCTGGCACCAACAAGGAGGATTACATCATGGACCTGTTCAAGCGCCTGGAAAACGAACGACTGGAAGCCGAGCGCACTGAAGCCCCGGCGGGGGCGCCGGCGTCGCCGCCTGCGGGCGCCCCGGGCGCCGGCGCACCAGCGAAGACGGTCGAACCCGGGCAGGAGGTCAAATGACCTCGTTCCCCGCCTCGCCGATGATCGTCGGCGCAATCTTCCTCCTCTGCGTGGCGACGACCGTAGTCGGCGCGCTCATTGCGGCTTTGACGGCCCGCATCATCCGGAGCGTGTGCGGCCTGGCGATTTGCTGCATCGGCCTGGCCGGGCTCTATTACTTCCTCCACAGCCCGTTTCTGGCCCTCATGGAGATTCTTATCTACGTCGGCGCAGTTTGCGTCACCATCGTTTTTGCGGTCATGCTGGCCGAACCAGAC
Source organism: Candidatus Paceibacterota bacterium (assembly GCA_035452965.1). NCBI lineage: Bacteria > Bacillati > Minisyncoccota > Minisyncoccota bacterium. Next base: position 86,986 of record DAOTCE010000003.1, read on the forward strand.
GAACCCGTCCGCGAGGACCATCGCGGGGCCGCTCTGCTGTGGGGCGGCGTCGCACTGCTGGTCAGCGCCGCGATCTTCTGGGGTCTCTGGCGCCTCGGCGCGCAGCAGGACTGGACCGCGCCCGCTGCCCGCCTCACCGACGGCTCGGTGCGAGCCATTGGCAAGTCGCTTCTGACCACCTACAGCCTGGCGTTCGAGCTCATCTCCCTGGCCCTTCTGGTGGCCATCGTCGGCGCCCTGGCCATCGCCCGTACCGGGAGGACCAAGCCATGAATCCACTGCCCCTGAGTGAACGGCCCGAAGTCTATTTCACGGTTGCAGCGCTCCTGCTGGCCATTGGCATCTTTGGCCTGCTGCGGCGTCGCACCCTGATCGGCATGCTCATTTCCGGCGAGCTTGTCTTCTCCGCCGCCTCGCTCAATCTCATGACATTCAACCGGTTCAGGGCCCCAGACCCCGCCGTGGGGCAGATTTTTGTCCTGTTCATCATGGGGCTGGCGGCTGCCGAGATCGCTATCGCCCTCAGCATCATCATCGCTGTCTATCGCAACTACCGCTCTGTCAAAACCCGGGAGCTCAGTGAGTTGAACGGATAGGGGAATGGAATCCACTCACGACATCAGGCTGCTCCTCGCGGTTTTGGCCCCGCTCCTCGGCGCCGGCCTCGTGATGGCCGCCGGCAAGCGGCCCAACGTGCGCGAAACCTGCTCCTTCCTCGCCGCGGCCACGCTCTTCATCATCACCGCTTCACTGGTGTCGGACGTCCACGCCGGGAAGAAGCTCTATTTCTGCGTCTTCGATCTATTGCCGGGCCTGAGCGTCGCGCTGCGGGCGGACGCCTTGTCCATGGTCTTCGCTCTGTCGGCGTCGTTCCTGTGGGTCGTCACCGTCTTCTACTCGGCGGGCTACATGCGCGGACTCCACGAGCATGCGCAGACCCGCTTCAACACCTGCTTTGCGCTGGCCTTGTTCGGCGCGATCGGCTGCGCCTTCGCTGACAATCTCCTCACCTTGTATCTCTTCTACGAGATCGTCAGCATCTGCACCTATCCGCTTGTGGCGCACCATCAGGATGCAGAAAGCTACGAGAGCGGCAGGAAGTACCTCACCTACCTTACCGGCGCCGCCAAGGGGCTGTTGCTGCCGGCGTTGGTCGTGATCTATGTCCTGAATGGGAACCTGGACTTCGCCAACAACATCAGCACCGGCATCCTGCCCCCGGACGTCAACCGCTGGGTGACAACGGCTCTCTATGCCTGCTGCATTCTCGGCTTCGCCAAGAACGCTGTGATGCCGCTCCACCACTGGCTCCCCAGCGCCATGGTCGCCCCCACCCCGGTCAGCGCGCTGCTCCACGCCGTCGCGGTGGTCAAGGTCGGCGTATTCTCCACCGTGCGCGTCATGTTGCACGTCTTCGGCGTGGACACGATGCAGGCGCTTAACCTCGGCCTCCCCACTGCCTATTTCGTCTCCATTACCATCGTCGTTGCTTCTATCATCGCGTTGAGCAAGGACAATCTGAAAATGCGGCTGGCCTACTCCACCGTCAGCCAGCTCTCCTATATCATTCTCGGCGTGGCGTTGTTGCAGCCGGCCGGCATCGAGGGCGGCCTCGTTCACATCGCGAATCACGCCTTCTCGAAGATTACGCTGTTCTTCTGCGCCGGTGCCATCTATGTCGCCACGCACAAGAAGAACATCTCAGAGATGAGCGGCCTGGGGCGCATGATGCCGTTCACCTTCGGCGCGTTCGCCCTCGCCTCGCTTAGCATGATTGGCGCCCCGCCGGTTGCCGGCTTCGTTACCAAATGGTACCTGCTCAAAGGCGCGTTCGATGCGCGCTCGGTCGGCATCATCATCGTGCTGCTCGCCAGCACACTGCTCAACGCGGCCTACTTCGCCCCGGTCGTCTACAGCGCCTTCTTCGGGGAGCCCTCGCGGGCAGACCTGGAACACCAGCACCGGGAGGCCCATCCCGCGATGGTGATTCCCCTCACCGTCACCGCCGCCATTTCAGTAATGATCGGCCTCTACCCCGGCTTCTTCATGAGATTCGTCCACGCCGTCCTGTAATGAACCTTGCCAGGCTAATCGAGTATCTGGGCGAGCGGTTAAAGACCGTTAAGCGAGCCTGCATCGGAGTGCTCGTGCTGCTCGCTTTGGTGGATATCCTCCTCGTGGGCAAGAGTGAGGCCCACACGGCGGCGGAGCACGTCCCGGCGTTCTGGTCCATCTTCGGCTTCGTCGGCTGCGCGCTGCTCATCGTTCTTTCCAAGTGGTATGGCCACCTGGGCATCATGACGCGCGAGGACTACTACGAGGAAGAAAAGGAGCGAGCCGATGAATAGTTTCTGGCTCCATCCTTCGCTGATCCTGATCCTGGGCAGCCTGCTGCTGCTGGGGGTGCCTGCGCGGCTGAAGAAGGCTTACCTGTTGCTGGTGCCGATCCTGGTCTTTGCCCGGATCCTGGCGCTGCCCCACGTGCCGCAGGGGGAGCAGCTCCTGCTTGGCAAGGTGCAGTTCCTGGACTGGACGCTGGTGTTTGGCCGCGTGGACGCCCTCAGCCACGTCTTCGGCTACATCATGAGCCTGATGTGCATCCTGAGCACCTTATACGGCGTGCATGTCAAGGACGACTGGCAGCACATCGCTTCGTGGTTCTATGTTGCCGGTTCCATCGGCTGCATCTACGCGGGGGACTTCGTCACCTTGTTCCTGTTCTGGGAGGTGATGGCTTTCTCCTCGGTGTTCCTCATCTGGTTCCGACGCCGGCGCGAATCGCTGGGCGCGGGATATCGTTACTTGCTCGTGCACGTCGCGGGTGGGGTGGCTTTGCTCGCTGGCATTGTGCTTCATTGCAACGCCCCGGGAAACAACTGGTCCTTCACCCTTCTGGATGTCCAGCACCCGACCGCCGCCATGTATCTCATTATGGCGGGGTTCATTCTCAACGCCGCCGTCCCGCCGCTGCACGCCTGGCTGCCGGACGCTTACGGCGAAGCCACCTTCAACGGCTCCGTCTTCCTCTGCGCCTTTACCACCAAGACCGCTGTCTATGCCCTCTGCCGTGGTTTCGCCGGCATGGATATCCTCGTGCCGCTAGGCGTCATCATGGCCCTTTACGGTGTTGTCTACGCCGTGCTGGAGAACGACTGCCGCCGCCTGCTCGCCTACCACATCATCAGCCAGGTCGGCTACATGGTGGTGGGCGTGGGCCTGGGCACGCAGATGGCCATCAACGGCGCCTGTGCGCACGCCTTCGCCCATATCCTCTACAAGGGACTGCTCTTCATGGGCTGCGGCGCGGTGCTGCATATGACCGGCCAGAGCAAGTTCACCGAGCTGGGCGGGTTGTGGAAGAAGATGCCCTGGACTTTTGTGTTCACCCTCATCGGTGGCCTTTCGATCTCCGCCTTCCCGCTCTTCAGCGGTTTCGTCAGCAAGTCCATGATCGTCAGCGCGGGGTTCGAGGAGCACAAGTACTGGGTCGGCTTCCTCCTGCTGCTCGCCTCCTCGGGCACGTTCCTGCACACCGGGCTGAAGGTCCCTTACTTCATCTGGTTCGGCAAGAACCGGCCCCGGCAGGAAACCTGGGACCGCGCCGCCGAGCCGCCGTGGAACATGAACGCCGCCATGATCATCGCCTCGGCGCTCTGCATCTTCATCGGGTGCTATACCCCGTACCTCTACAAGATGCTGCCGTATCCGGACCTGGCTGCCGAGTATCATCCTTACACCGCCTACCATATCTCCGAGACCCTCCAGATTTTGCTCTTCACCGGGCTGGGCTTCTTCCTGTTGCTCAAGAAGCTGGTGCCCACCCCCACGATCAGCCTGGACATGGACTGGTTCTACCGCCAAGGCGGGCGTGTCTTTCTGTGGCTGGCCCGCAAGCCCGCCCAGGCCGCCGACACATTCATCGGTGAACTCTATCGCCTGGCTGGACTGGTGCCGCTCATGATCAGCGCCCGCGCTTCCGCTCTGTTCGACAACGAGGTTATTGACGGCGCCGTGGACGGTCTCGCCAGCACCATCCAAGGCATCGGCCGACGCCTGCGCCTCGCCCAGCGTGGCCAGATGCAGCAGAACCTGGCCTTCGCCTTCGCCGTCGCTGCCGCCCTGCTCATTGCCTATTGGTTATTGGCTATCGGCGATTGACCATGCATGCTGACTCCAGCGAAACCGGTCACTTGCTGAGCGTCCTGATCTTCAGCCCGCTGCTGCTGGCCGCGATCGCGACCTTCCTGCGCAATGAACGGGCTTTGCGCTGGTGGACCTTGTTCGCCACCTCCGGCATCGCCCTGCTTTCCCTCCAGCTTTGGTGGGACTTCGACCCCACGACCGCCGCCTTCCAGTTCACCGAGTTCGCGGATTGGATTCCGGCCCTCAAGATCAAATACTCCGTCGGCATAGACGGCATCAGCCTCCTGTTGGTTCTGCTCACGACGCTCATCATGCCGCTCTGCGTCCTGTGCTCCTGGCGCTACATCCAGGCCCGGCTCAAGGAGTTCATGATCTGCCTGCTGGTGATGGAGAGCGCGATGATCGGCGTGTTCTGCGCACTGGACTTCGTCCTCTTCTTCGTTTTCTGGGAAGCCATGCTGATCCCGATGGCCCTGCTCATCGGCGTCTGGGGCGGCCCGCGCAGGATCTACGCCGCCCTCAAGTTCTTCATCTACACCATGGCCGGCTCGGTCCTGCTGCTCGTCTCCATCATCGCTCTCCGCCTCAAGGTCGGCAGCTTCAGCATCCCCGACATGATGGGCCAGGATTATCCCCTCAGCTTCCAGATCTGGGTCTTCCTCGCCTTCTTCATCTCGTTCGCCATCAAGGTGCCGATGTTCCCCTTCCACACCTGGCTGCCGGCCGCCCACGTCGAAGCCCCGACCGCCGGCAGCGTGCTCCTGGCGAGCATCCTCCTTAAAATGGGCACCTACGGCTTCCTCCGCTTCTCCCTGCCCATCACGCCCTATGCAACCCACCTTTTCACGCCCTACATCCTCTGGCTGTCGGTGGCCGCCATTCTCTACGGCGGCCTGACTTCGCTGGCGCAGACCGATCTCAAGAAGCTGGTCGCCTACTCCAGCGTCGCTCACATGGGCTTTGCCACGCTTGGAATCTTCGCCCTTAACGAGCTCGGCATCCAGGGCGCTGTGTTCGTCATGATCAACCACGGCATCACCACTGGCGCGCTCTTCATCGTCGTGGGCCTCATCTACGAGCGGCTGCACACGCGCGACCTCGCCCAAACCGCCGGCATGGGCAGGACCATGCCCGTCTTCGCCATGTTTGCCGGCGTGTTCGCCCTGTCCTCCCTCGCTTTTCCCGGCACCAACAGCTTCATCGGCGAACTCCTGGTCCTGGCTGGCGGCTTCAAGCTCGCCGCCGAAAACCCGGCCTTCATTGCCGCCATGATCCTCGTCGTTCCCGGCGTGGTGCTCGCCGCCGCCTACATGCTCCGCATGCTGCAACGAGTCGCCTACGGCGGCACCCGCAACCCCGACCACTCCGGCCTGCTGGACCTGAACCTGCGCGAGATACTTACCCTCGCCCCGCTGTTGCTTCTCGTCTTCTGGATCGGTCTCCACCCCGCCCCCTTCACCCGCGTCATGGAGAAGACGGTGCAGAACCTCCTGGCGCAAACTCAACGCCCATCCGGCGTCATTACCGCAACGCACTCCTCGCCCCCCGCCACCGCCAACCACCCATGACGCTCCCTGCCCTCCTCGCCTTTCTTCCCGAGCTTGTGCTCCTGCTCGGCGCGCTGGTGCTCTTCTTCATCACGCTGGGCGAGAACCGCGCGCGCCAGGCCCGCATGGCGGCGTTCCTGACCGCTTGCGTCACGATCATCGCCTGCGGATTCGCTCTTTTCCAGCAAGCCACCTTGTTCAGCGGCGCCTACCGCGTGGACCTCTTCTCCCAGGTTCTCAAAGTAGTCTTTGCCTTTGGCTTCCCGCTGGTCCTGCTCTTGAGCGGCGACCTCGAAGACATTCGCGAGGACGTCAAGCCCGAGTACTATCTCTTCCTTACCCTGTGCGTTGCCGGCCTGGTTATGCTCGTGAGCTGCGTGGACCTCATCACCCTCGTCATCGCCCTCGAAGTCTCCGCGTTTCCGCTCTACTTCATGGTCGCCATGCGCCGCGAACGCGAAGGCCAGCGCGTCCAGATGGAATCGGCCATCAAATACATCATGTTCGGCGTCGCCGCCAACGGCGTGATGTTCTTCGGCATGAGCTACCTCTTCGGGCTCACCGGAACGACCTCCCTCACCGAACTCCTGCCCCGTCTCCAGCCGGTGATCCAGAGCCCGATGGCCATCGTCGGCCTCGCCCTGACCTTCTGCGGCCTTTACTACAAGCTCGCCATTCTCCCCTTCCACTTCTGGACGCCGGACGTCTATCAGGGCGCCTCCAACGAAACCGCCGGCCTCGTCGCCTCGCTGCCCAAGCTCGGCGCCGTCGCCGTCCTCGTGCGCTTTGTCTCCCTGGCCTCGCCGGGCAACCACTCCGTCGCCCTCATGCTGGCCATCCTTGCCGCGGCCTCCATGTTCTACGGAAACCTCATCGCTCTCATCCAGAAGGACTTTAAGCGCCTGCTCGGCTTCTCCGGCATCGCCCATGCCGGCTACGCCCTCATCGGCTTTGTCGCCCTCGACACCTTCGGCTACACCGCCGCCCTTTACTACATCATCGGCTACCTCCTCATGGTGCTGGCGTGCTTCGTGGTCATCTGCAAGGTCTCGTCCGACGGCACCAATGTCTCCCTCGACGACCTCGCCGGCCTGCACCGCCGCGCCCCGCTGCTCGCGGTGACGCTGGTGGTGGGTGTGTTTGCCCTGGCGGGCATTCCGCCCTTCGTTGGCTTCATGGGCAAGCTCAGCCTGCTGACCGCCGCCCTGGAGAAGGGCTATCTCCTCCTGGTGATCATCGCCATGGTCAACGCCGCCATTGCCGTTTACTACTACCTCTGCGTCGTCCGCGAAGCCTGCTTCCGCGACCCCGGCGACCGTCCTCCCATCCAGCTCGACTGGTCCACCAAGACCCTTTGTGTGCTGCTCATCGCGGGCATTCTCGCTCTCGGCATCGCCCCCGGCCAGGTCCTGGAGACCCTCTCCACCTCGGTCGCCGCGGCCACCGGCACCGCTCCGCCAGCCGCCTCTGTCATTACCGACGTCATTCGCTGAGCTCGGCTCTCCCCCGGTATTACCGTCCGGCCTGCCGGCGTTATGGCCGAACAGGCAACTGGTCAATCGCGGCGGCCAGCTTCAATCCGCCACGCCCAGACGCTTCTGAAGTTCTTCGAGTGAAACGCCCTTGGTCTCCGGAAGGAACCTGGCCACCAGCACGAACTGCACGATCATCATCGCCGCGAAGAAGCCGAACGCGTAGGGTGCCCCGCCGCCCGATTTCCCCACCACCACCGGGAACGACCAGCTCACCCCGAGACACAGCACCCAGACCAGGCAGGTAACGGCAGCCGATCCCGAGGCGCGGACCGCGTTGGGCAGCAGTTCATTGATGATCACCCAGACCACCGCCCCCTGCGAATAGGCGTGGGTGCCGACGATCCCCATCAGCGCGGCGATTACAATCCAGCCCTGCGCATGCGTAGCGAAGACCCATGCCGCCAGCAGATGGGACATGACAAACGTGACCGATCCGACCAGCAGCAGGGCTTTGCGCCCGACGCGGTCAATAAGCGCCATCGCCAGAATCGTCATCACCAGGTTGGTGAAGCCAATAATGACCGATTGCATTAACGCGCTCGCCTGGTCGGCGCCGGCCATGCGGAAGATGTCCGCCGAGTAATAGAGCACCGCGTTGATGCCATCGAGCTGGTTGAATGCGGCGATCATGCAAGCCAGCAGCAGCGGCGTAAGATACTTGCGCTGGAAAAGGCGCTGCTGCGCACCGCCCATCTCAGCTTTGAGGGAGGCGGCAATCGCCCCAGCTTCCTCTGCCGGGCTTTCATGCCCAAACCGTGCCAGCACCGCCTCGGCTTGCTCGCGTCGGCCCCGCTTCACCAGCCAGCGCGGGCTCTCGGGAATCAGCAGCGCCGTCAGCAGGAACGCCACCGCGGGCGCCGTCATGATCCCGAACATCCAGCGCCACGCCGTCGGATGATCGGCGCCCATTGCGAGCGCCACGAGGTAGTTGGAGAAATAGGCCGCCAGGATCCCGAGCACGATGTTCAACTGGCTGACCGCCACCAGCAGCCCGCGCCGCCGGGCGGGGGCGATTTCCGTGATATACATCGGGCAGACCACCGAGGCCCCGCCCACCGCCACCCCGCCCAGCCAGCGGAAGAACAGCAGGGCATACCAGTTCCAGGCCAGCGCGCAGCCCAACGCTGCGATGACAAACAGCACCGCCAGCCAGGCCAGCACCGGACGCCGCCCCCACCAATCCGCCGGCCGGCCCACCAGCAGCGATCCGACCATCGTCCCCAGGAGCGCGCTGGACACCGTGAAGCCGAGCAAGTTGTCGTTGAGCGCGTACACCTGTCGCAGGGCGTCAGTCGTGCCGGAAATGACGGCGGTGTCGAAGCCAAAGAGCAGTGAGCCGAGTGCTGCCACGATCGCGCTGAGCAACAGGACTCCGCTCCTGCCGTGGCGAGGGCTGGTGGTTTTGGGGTCAATTGCGAGCGGGGTGTCCATAATCATGGCTTTGTTTGGTGGCCGACATCGGGCGGCCATTGTAGCGGGTGCCGCCAGTGGTTCAAACATTTGGTGTTTCACGGATTTCCGGTGAGCACCGATAGCAATTCGTCCTCTCGCAGGCCCTTTCTTACTTTCACCACCACCCCCGGACGGGCTCGACGCCGTTGCGCCGGTCGTACGCTGGCGTTGGCGTGCGGATGGCTGGACGATAGCTTGTTAGTGCGGTCTGGCCCCGGTGTGTATCCCATGGGGAGCGCTCCCCATGGGATACACACCGGGGCACCACCGTGCCGTAACCGTATCGCCACGCCAGGGGTACTTGGGTCAGCGGGGGCTGGAGAGGGTAGGTAGGCAGCAGTACTGTCCAAAATTTGGACAGTGCGCGGGCTGGGGCCATCCAGGCGGTGCGGGTTAGAAACTCCTTCGGCGGTTCTCCGAAATCCGTCAGGAATCAAGCAGATTGAGGAGGCTGTGTGGACGCCGGATGCAGCTTGACCGTACTGCCGGACAAGCCACGCGTCGTTGCGCGGGCGGGTCGCCTCTCCATTAAGGGGCAATGAAGATGACCTGGAAATTGTCCAGGTAGAGGTTGTAAACGCCGGCTCCGGGATTTGCCGGCACAATCGCTAATTGTTCAAACACACCCTTGCCGGTGGTGGATTCGAGGCGGCCATTGCCGGTATATGACCGAATCGGTTCGTGGGGGAAGAAGAACCGCAAGGTCGTCCATTGACCTGCGGAGACTAACCGGCCCTTGGGCGGCGTACTGGTATTGCTGGTGGTGCCGCCAAGCCACTCAATCGGTTCACCAGCGTTTCCGCCGTCGGCCCCCATAGCAGCCGTCGTGCTCGTTTCGCGCAGGCCGACGGCGATGTAGACGGGCTTATCCGCCAGGACATCAAATTGCAGCCCCTGCCGGAAATCAACGGTGGGGTTGGGTATGATCGGCCCCCCGCTGGTGGTCAGGCGCAGCCAGGCTCCGGCGCTCGCGTTGAAGCTCCACGCCGCCTGCACGACCCTGCCACCGGCATGGCCCGTCGGGAAGGAGTTGGTCACGTAGGCGAAATTGGGAGCGGCCGTGTCAATAAAGCCCATGGTTGTTCCCGAGTAGGCAGGTCTATGGAACATCACTGCGGTGCCGGGGCTGCGGCCCTCGAAATCGCTCAGCAGCCAGGTCAGCATCCCGCGCGCGCGATAGTAGCGCCGCGGCAACGTCAAGGACTCGGGATCGGCAAACAACAAGCTGCTGTCGTCGAAGGCAGTGGTCGCGATCGGCAACCAGTCGGTGAGATTCGTTGAAGCGGCGAGTACAAACGCATTTCCCGCCTCCCCGCTCAGGCCGATCTGGAACTGGCTGTCGCCGGTCACGCCCGGCAGCGTAAGCTGGGGCGGCGGTATGACCACAATGGTTATCACGGCCGTCGCGCTGGTGACCGCACCGCTCATATTGGCGACGACAACGTCGTAGCTCCCCGCGTCGGACGGTTGCACGAGCGGAAGGACCAGGCTTGAATCGGTCCCGCCGGCGAGGTGGGCCCCATCCCGCCGCCATTGATAGGTCAGCGGCGACAGGCTGGTGGCGCTGACGCTCAAGCACGGCGTCGTCCCCGCCACCAGGGTCTGGCTTTCGGGGTGCGCGGTAATCGTCGGCGTCGGCGGCATAATCACTGTGAGCACCGCATTGCTGCTGGTGACGCTGCCGTTCGCGTTGGAGACCACGACACTGTAAGTTCCGGCGTCAGCGAACAGCGCCTCCGCGATCACGTGACTCGTGGTTGTGGCGCTGGGCAGCGGCGACCCGTTCAAGCGCCATTGGCAGGACAACGGCGGCGGACCCGAGGCCGCCACGGCAAACGTGACCGGCGCCCCCGCGGCGACCGTTTGGTTCTGCGGCTGCGAGATAATCGAAGGCGGCAGATCCAGTCCGGCAACCGTCAGCACTGCCTGCGTGTTGGCAATTCCGCCGGTATTCGAAATCACAATGGAGTAAGTGCCCGCGCTCGACGCCAAAACAGGGTTGACGGTGTAACCGGTGCCGGTCGCCCCGGCGATGTTGCTTCCATTGAATTGCCACTGGAACGCCATGGGCGTCGTTCCGGACGGAAGCACGAAGAACGACGCCGCGTCGCCGGCATTGATGGTCTGGCTCAGCGGAGGCGAGAGGATCACGGGTGGCATCTGAACCGGCTGCGCGAATCTGATGGCATCCGCCAGCACCACCTGGCCGGTGTCAGGGAAGCCATCCGTGATCTTCACATTGCCGGCGGTGCCGCCGCTAAAGTGGAACGTGCCAAGGATATTCCAAACGCCGCCGTTGATCTTCTGATTGACGTAGCAGGTCTGCTGGCCGCCGTCGTAGGTGATGATGTAGGGCGCATTGGTGGTGCGGTTGCCGCCTTGCGGATGCCACTCGCAAACCTGGTAATCGCCAGCCGCAGGGATGCTCGGCGTGAACTGCAGGCAAGCCGAGCCGTCACCTTGGGTTTTATAGCGGTAATCCGGCCCGTATTTATCGGACGAGCTGGTGGCATAGATCCAGGAGCCCGCCATCGTGGCGTCCGGGTTATCCACCACCACTTCCACGTTGGTGGGCGGCGGGGGCGGCTCGGGGATGTCGAAGTAGGGGATGATCCGCGTCGTCAAATGCCCGCTGTCATCGGTGACCGCGATGCCCACTTTGCATAGCCCGCTGCGGGGGCAGGGCACCCTGGCGCTCCAGGAATTCGAGCCGGTGGCGGCGCAGGGCACGATCGCGGTCTGCTTGTAGATATCCTTGTACGCCACGAAAGGCTGCGCCTGAAAGATCGGTTTATCCGTATTCAGTTTGAGGGTCAGCCAGTCACCTTGAATCTCCTCGATCACGTCCAGTTGCGGCGCGGCCTCGCCGGTGGTCTGCAACCAGCGCTGCATCGCCTCGACAGCTGTGCAGTAGCGGAAATTGACGGTCGGGTAGGTGCCGGCGGCAATGTGGGCCTTCGCATGGACGTTGGCCGCGTTCGTCAGGAAGTCAACCTCCGGCAGATGCGCCCAGATGCAGGCGACCTGGTCGGCGCCCGCTGCCGCCTCCGCAAACATCCCGTTCATTTGCGCCTGCGAAATATTGGCCATGTAGATGCAGCGCGCGTTCCAACCCTTCCCATCCCCGGCTACCCGGTAGTTCGTCGGGGAGGGGTGATACGGCACCCAGACCTTCCACCAATTGGCCTCCAGGCTGAAAGGAAGCAGCAGGTTAAGGTGGTTTTGGTAATCGTTGCTCATCCACTCCCAGCCGCTGCGGAACGAGACCGGGTAGACCCCTTCCTCCAGGAGGAACTGGGCCACCGCGAAATCGAAGTCATCCTGGCATTCAAGAAAGCTCTCGGCCTGGACCCACGCTGGAGCCCCGCCGCTGTAATTGGTCCAGGCAAAGGTATGATAATGGAGCGTGAGCTCGTCGCCGAACTGCGCGATGGCCGCCCCGTGATACTGCTTCATCAGGTGGAGCGTCATCGTGTTGGGGACCGGCACATCCGTGTTGTCCGCGTAGCGGAAGATCTGGCCCGCCATCATCCACCAGGTGAACTTCATGGCCTGCCCGTAGGAATCCACCATCGTGTTCCGCCAGGCCGCGTCCATCACCTTGTAGGCGTTGCGGCTCTGGTTAGTGTAGAGGCCGATGTTGTAATGGCAGTGGTAGCGGCTGGTGTCCATCCCCTCCCAAATAGCCGTGTCCGATCCCAGAACCAGATAGACGGTGCCAGGTGCCTGTCCCCGAGCTATGGCTGGAATCGAGAGGATTACCGCGCAGATCAGCGCCCGAAGATACATCCTTGCTGTTCCACTCGATGCTGCCGGCATGAGAGACCTGATATCAAACCTGGGCCCTTATGACGAGATTAAAAGAGGGCGAGGTGAGTGCCAGCCAGCTTCTGGATGCCAGGTGTCGGTAACGACGCGCGTCGCGCGCCCGCGGGGTGGGCACCAGGGCAGGGCTGCTCCAAAGCACACGCACCGGGCGCTAATTAAGCCCGGGCATCGCAGCAAACCGGGTTCTTTCCACTTGTGCGGGGGCGCTTTGGTCATACCCTCAAAACCCATGAGAGCAACCGCGTTATCCGGTCCAATCGCGCTGGTGGTGGGTTTGATCCTGTCGAATTCCCTACCACTCTTCGGCGTCCCCGCGACGCGACCCAACGTGCTGGTGATTCTCACCGACGACCAGCGGTGGGACGCGATGAGTTGCGCGGGGCATCCGCTGCTGAAGACGCCCAACATTGACCGGTTGGCGGCGGAGGGCGCGCGTTTTGCGAACATGTTCGTAACTACCTCGCTGTGCTCGCCCAGCCGGGCCTCGATCCTGAGCGGCGTTTTCGCCCACCGGCACGGCGTCCTCAATAACTTCACCGAGTATCCCGACTCGCTGCCCAGCTACCCGAAGCGGTTGCGCGAGGCGGGTTACGAGACGGCTTATTTCGGCAAGTGGCACATGGGCGAGACGAACGGCATGCCGCGCGCCGACTTCGATTTCTGGATGAGCCACAAGGGGCAGGGCAATTACTTCGGCAACGAGTGGAACATCAACGGGCGCACCCAGTACATGACGGGTTACTACACGACGGTCGTCACCGAGCACGCGGTCGAGTGGCTCAAGCGCAAGCACGAGAAGCCCTTCGTGCTGATCCTGGGCGAGAAAGCGCCCCACGGCGGCCCCATCGAGCCCGAGCCGAAGTATGAGCGCGCCTTCGACGCCGATCAGATCGTCAAGCCGGCAAACTATGACGCCTGGCAAGAAGGCAAGCCTGCCTGGCTGGCGGAGAGCTTCCCCACCTGGCACGGCGCCGGCGGTCCGCTCTATAACTATCGCGACTACGACAAGTTCGTCCGCGCCTACCTGGGCACGCTGCTTTCGGTGGACGACAGTGTCGGCCGGCTATACGCGACGCTCCGGGAGATAGGGCAGCTTGATAACACATTGATCGTCTACACCTCGGACAACGGGTTCGCGCTGGGCGAGCACGGGCGCGTGGACAAGCGCACGATGTACGAGGAGAGCATTCGAGTTCCGCTGCTGGTGCGCTACCCGCCCCTGGTTCCCAAGGGCGCCGTGATCAGTGAAATGGCCCTCAGCCTGGACCTGGCGCCGAGCATCCTCGATATCTGCGGCGCCAAGGCCCTCAAGAACATAGACGGCCAGTCGTGGAAGCCTTTGCTGGCAGGCAAGACCAAGGGCTGGCGCAAGTCGTTCATCTACTTCTACAACTACGAGAAGGAGTTTCCGTACACGCCTAACGTGCGTGGCATCCGCACCGCGGATTGGAAGTACATCCACTACCCGCACGGCGACGGCGGCCCGGACCGCTACACGGCGGAGCTATACAATCTGGCGGCGGATCCGCTGGAACGGCATAACCTCATCTCTGACCCGTCCCTGGCGGGCAAGGCGGCCGAACTGAAAAAGGAACTCTCCCGCCTGATGCGCAAACACAAGGCGGCGCCCGACCCCATGCCGCTGGACGGCGGTATCATCAACGTGCTGCCAAAGTTCTGATCCTGCGGCAGTAGTGCCGGCAGCGAGGGCTGCGCTTTGCAGAGAAGAGCGCCCCCCGACATGGGCAGAATCCGCTGGAGCGCAAATAAGTCGCCAATGGGTGTCTCACTTCGGTACGCGGCCCGGGTGTCCGGAGGCCGGCCGCCGCATGGCGCGGAGAGTGCTGTAGTGCAGGCGGTGCGCTGATCAACTGAGGCGCGAGAACAGAATATACATTATGAAGAAGCTTGCAGTGTTGTTACTGGGTTATTCGTTGACCTTCGGCTTTGCCACCCTGGCGGGCGAGGTTAAAGCAGCTGACCAGAAGTGGCTCGAAGCTGTCCAGAAGATGGTCGTCAAAGGCGAGAAGACCGTTTCCACGCCGAACGCGGACCGTGCCAATCTGCTGAAGGACTGGGCCTCCAAGAATAACTACTCAGTCAAGGTGACCAAGACCGAGGCTGGGTACAGCATGGAAGTCTCGAAGCAGCTCGCCCAGAAGTAATCCTGCAACTCAGTGGGAGTTGCCTGATGAAGCGGGCGCGGTCGCCGTGCCCTCTGCAACCACTTCCACTTCGATCCAGGGATACTTGTCCTCCTTGACGCCGCACCAGTAGAGGCGTCCCGAGTGCCTCCAGGCATCGAGGACGATCCCCTGTTCGAAAGGCTGTTCGCGAGCGGTCAGCACCACCGAGCTGTGCTCGCGCCGGGTGTTCAGCCGTGCCGCCCCCCGGCGCACGATCAGAGTCTGCAAACCCAGCGATTCCAGCTTGTCGGATAAATCATCCGCCCATTGATAGCACAGCCCGCGCCTTCTCAGCCCAACATTGACCAGCACATTGTGCCAGATCGGAGGCCGCACGATGCGGTATTGCCAGGCCAAATCGAGGCAGTAAGCGCATGCGGTTTCGGCGGTCAGGGTGGCTTCCTGCGCATTAACTGAAGACGACAAGCCGCGCAACAGCCAGGTCAGGTCCGCCGGCGCGTCTGCACGATGCCCGGGAGAGGCGCAGCCCGCCAGCAGCAAGACGCACAGCCACGTCGTGATGAGAACCAGCCGGGCGCCACGCCCGGCCACGCCAGCCGCCAAGGTCAATCTCCTCAAGCGCACTACTCTGCCGCCTTGTCCGCAGGGCTGTTGCGAGCGGAGGTCACGCCGGTTTGAGCTGTCGCCTGCCTCACAACCGGCAGGAACTTCGAGAGTAGGTTCGTCTCGGTGGTCCGGCGGAGATACCGGGTGGCAGCGTTGTTGGTGCCCATTAGAATGATTATGGCATCGGCAATGGACAGGCCCTTGCCCGCCACTGCCGGCCCGGGACTCCGGCGGCTCAGTATAGTTGCGTAGCCTCGTCCTTTTGGATCGGCTGCTGGAATTGGTCGCTGCTGATGAACACTTTGAAACGGGCGTCGTCCGGTTTCAAAGCTCTGACGGTGACGCGCCATACGGCCTGCGCTTTGGGCTCGATCACGGGCAGGGTGTCCATGGTGACCGTGCGGTCCTGCCCCTGCACCGGGGTGGGGCCGGTGCCGGAAACAAACTCCTCCGATTCCGGCAAGGCGCAAGTGACCTTGAGGTTGGTGCCGGGGGCGGTGCCTTGATTGGTGACTTTAATCTCGTAAACCACTTCTTTGCCCAGCTCGATGGGATCATCCAGGTCGGCCGTCTCCAGCAGGATGGCGGGGATGCCGGCGACCTGAGTTTCGCACCGCGTTCTCACCACCTTCCCGGCCGAATCTTCCGCCGACCCGGCAAAGGCCATTTGCGCCGATTGCCCAGCCACCAACGTGGCGCAGACCTGCTTGGCAGTCATCGGCTGGAGCGCTCCAATGGACCACACCACAGTGCCTGCGGTGCCGACTCCCTGATCGGTGGCGCTGGCTACCGTGGCGTCGGCCGGAATGTCCAGGCGCAAGGTGGTTTGGGGTTCGACCGCGGTTCCCAGGTTGGTCACGGTGAGGCAAACGTCGAATCGCCGTTCCACAATGGCCTGACCGGGCGCGTTGCACCCGAGCGTGAGTTCCGGCTTG
The DNA here is from genome assembly GCA_035452965.1 of Candidatus Paceibacterota bacterium. NCBI lineage: Bacteria > Bacillati > Minisyncoccota > Minisyncoccota bacterium. The sequence continues at coordinate 103,179 of DAOTCE010000003.1, forward strand.
GTAGGTCCCAGGTCAACTGTGTAGAAATTGCTGCACGGCCTGGGGGTGATGCAGCGGTAGCGGCGGCCATTTGAGGTGAAGTCGAAAGCATAGGCGCTGACCGGGGCGGTTCCGTCCCAAAGCACGTCAATAAGCGCCACGGGCCTGCCGTTCTTGCGCGAGGACATGTAGGGCATGCGGGTGCCGACGGGCAGGCTCAGTTCGGTGATTGGCGCGCTGGCAGCCGCGCGGCGCAGGTCCTCCACATTCCCCTCCCATTGCGCCTGGCGAAGTATCTCCTCCACGTCCGCTTTGAGCTTCTCGTTGGCGAAAAGCGCGCGCAGCTGCTCGGGCTGCTTAAGCGGAGGCGCAAACCGGGTTGCGGGGTGGCCGAGGCGGACGGCGCGATGTTGCTGTGCCAGGGCCGGTGGAATTGCCAGCAGCAGCGAGGCTGCGGCCACAACGGGAAGGAGGTGTTTGATTTTCATGGCTGCCTAGAAGGACTGAGCGCCGCCCAGTCGAGGCTGGGCGGCGCTTGAAATGCACGGGAACCGCGCCGAACGATAGCCGGCTCCCGTCTCGTTACTCGCTCTTAGTAAACGTGCGTGCTCTCTTCCGCAATGACCGGCGACTGCAGCATGTCCGAGTTCAGCTCGAACCGCGTGCGTCCGTCGCCCGCCTTCACGCCCCGGGCCACGATCTTGTAGGTGACCGCTTCCTTGGGCGCCAGCCGCGGCACCGCCGGGAAGGTCACCGTCTGGCCGCTGATCGCGCCATTGCCCGTCGCGCTGACCGGCGCCAGCTCCGGCGCAATGGTCACCACCATCTTCACGTTGTTGTCGTCGGCGCTGCCCTGGTTGGTGATCTTAACCGTGTAGGTGGTGGTCTCGCCCGTGCCCACCCCCAGCGGATCCGGATCGTCTGCCTTCTCCAGCAGAATGGCCGGCACGCCCACTACCCGGGTCTGGCAGGTGGAGGAAACCAGCTTGGCGCAGGTCCCTTTGGCCGACGAGCTGAACTGGAAGCTGCCGGCATTGGCAGCCACAAACACGGCCGACACCTTCTGCGAGGCATTCGGCGCCAGCGAGGCCAGGTTCCAAGTGATCTTGCTGGCAGTAGCCTGCCCGCCGTCGGAAGCTGACTTCACGGTCAGCCCCGCAGGCACGGGAACTTCCAGCAGCGTTCCGGCCGCTGCCGTGTCACCCTTGTTGGCCACTGTGAACGAAACGTCGAACGGCCGCCCCATGTAACGCTGTTCGGGCGCCGTGCAGGCCACGGTCAGCACCGGCTCGCGCACCACGGTGGTGGAAGACGCATCGGCCTTCACACCCTGGGCAGTGGCGACCTCCGCCCGGTTGACGAATTGACCCGTTCTGGCCGCTGTGGCGTTGAACTTGAATTCCTTGCTTTCGCCCGGGGCCAGGTTGCCGGCGTCAAACGCCAGGCTGCTCTTGCCGTCGCTGCTCAAGCCAGCCGGCAGGTTGTCGGTCACTTTCACGCCAGTCAATTGGCTGCTGCCGCTATTCCTGACCGTCAAGGTCATCGGGATAGGATCGCAAATGACCACTTCTGCCGGCGCCTTCTTGGCCAGCTGGATGGCGGGGTTCACGATGCGCGTGGAGGCGCAAGTGCGCGGATCCGCGGACACCGAAGCGCAATTAACTATGGTGCCTTCCTTCTGAGCCTTGAGCCAGAGCTTGATACTGCGGGTGTCGCCGGCTTCGAGATTGCCGAAATTCCAGGTCAGTTGGTCGCCGTCCACCGTCGCGGCGGGTTCGCTGCGCACGTAGCTGGCGCCAGCTGGCACGGTGTCCCGGACGACAACATTAGCGGCGCACCCCTGAGCGGCCAGGCGCATTTCGGCCATGAACTCGCCATTCAGCGATGCTTCGGGTGGCATCGTCTTGCTCATCTTAACGAGGCCCCAGGTCGGATCGCTGCAGGTAGTCTTCGCCGCGGGTGCCGGTGCAGGTGCCGGTGCCGGCGCAGGTGCCGGTGCCGGTGCAGGGGCAACCACGGGTGCCGGTTTCGGTGCCGGTGCAGGCGGGGGTGTCCATCTTGGCGCCGGCTCGGCCGTGGCCTGCGGACGCATGAATGGGGAGCGGCCGGTGTAAAACTTGCCTGGCGGCACATCGTATGCGCTCCGGTATTGTTCATTCCATTGTTCCGGCTGAGTCGCTTGCGCGCGCAGTTCCGGAGCATTGGACATCATTCCAACAGCCACAATGGCTGTTGCGGCTAAGGTCATAACTAATTTTTTCTTCATAGGCTTTTTAGGATGATTCACTTTTTCAATATCGGTAACAGTAATTGGATCAAATCGTCTATTTGTCAAGTTGGTTCTGTTTTTTTGGGCGGAGCGCCTCCCGGCTCAAACCGGGCGGCGCTGGAATCGCACGGGAACCGCGCCGGACAATGGCCGGCTCCCGTCTCGTTACTCGCTCTTAGTAAACGTGCGTGCTCTCTTCCGCAATGACCGGCGACTGCAGCATGTCCGAGTTCAGCTCGAACCGCGTGCGTCCGTCGCCCGCCTTCACGCCCCGGGCCACGATCTTGTAGGTGACCGCTTCCTTGGGCGCCAGCCGCGGCACCGCCGGGAAGGTCACCGTCTGGCCGCTGATCGCGCCATTGCCCGTCGCGCTGACCGGCGCCAGCTCCGGCGCAATGGTCACCACCATCTTCACGTTGTTGTCGTCGGCGCTGCCCTGGTTGGTGATCTTAACCGTGTAGGTGGTGGTCTCGCCCGTGCCCACCCCCAGCGGATCCGGATCGTCTGCCTTCTCCAGCAGAATGGCCGGCACGCCCACTACCCGGGTCTGGCAGGTGGAGGAAACCAGCTTGGCGCAGGTCCCTTTGGCCGACGAGCTGAACTGGAAGCTGCCGGCATTGGCAGCCACAAACACGGCCGACACCTTCTGCGAGGCATTCGGCGCCAGCGAGGCCAGGTTCCAAGTGATCTTGCTGGCAGTAGCCTGCCCGCCGTCGGAAGCTGACTTCACGGTCAGCCCCGCAGGCACGGGAACTTCCAGCAGCGTTCCGGCCGCTGCCGTGTCACCCTTGTTGGCCACTGTGAACGAAACGTCGAACGGCCGCCCCATGTAACGCTGTTCGGGCGCCGTGCAGGCCACGGTCAGCACCGGCTCGCGCACGACAGTCCGGGAGGTTGCCTCGGCCGTAACGCCCTGAGTTGACGCGGCGGTCGCCTTGTTGACATATTCACCGGTCTTGGCGGCGACGGCGTTGAACTTGAATTCCTTGCTTTCGCCCGGGGCCAGGTTGCCCGCGTCAAACGCCAGGCTGGTCTTGCCGTCGCTGGTCAGGCCGGCGGGCAATGGATCGTTCACCTTCACCCCAGTGAGGGCGCTGCTGCCGGAATTCTTGACGGTCAGAGTCATTGGGATCGGGTCGCAAATGACCACTTCCGCCGGCGCCTTTTTGACCAATTGCATATTGGCCTTTACGACTTTGATGTCTTCGCACAGCAGCGGGCGGTAAGTCGCCCAGCCGCAAGTGGTGACCGAGCCTTCCTCGGCGCTGGAGCCCTTGAGCCGGACGGTCTTGGTCTCCTTGGGTCCCATATTCCCCAATTGCCAGGTGGCCACGCCGTCGCGCACCTCGGTCGGCTTCGGATCAGCCTCGGCCATTGAGAAGTTCGGTGAGACGCGGTCATTCAGGATGACCATCTGGATCGGGTAATCCGTCAGGTTGCTGACTTTATAGGCATAGTCGAACTTCTGCCCGGCCAGCACTTCGGCGGGCACCGTCTTCTCGATAAGCAGCCCGCTGCTCTCGCGCAGGCCCGTCGGGAATCCCATCGAGCCTCTGATCCAGCGCACGCCGTTTTCTTCGAACGTGCTGTAGGAAGGCCCGTAACCGCTGCTGGGTTTGGCCGCCGGGGCCGCTTGCGGTGGCGGCGCTTGTGGAGGCGGTGCCGGTGGTGGCGGTGCCTGGGTGACCGCGGGCGAAGACTGATACATTGCCCGCTGTTGTTGCTGAGCGCACCCGGCGACCAGCAGGCCGGCCAGGGCGCAACTCACGATCACTATGTGGTTGCTCGGTTTCTTTTTCATATGTGTGGTACTTGAGTGTGGTACTTGACTTGTTTTGTTGTTTGGCTCTTTCTAATTAACAGGCTTACTCATTGCCGCGCAAGCTCGCAAGATATTCCAATCCCCGTGTTTCGGAGACAAAGTGAAACTCCAGCGAAGGCGGTTCCGTAGCGCGTTCCATCAGCGCAAGAAGCTGGACATAGCGCGGTGAGCGCGCCTGTTCTTCGAAGTCCTTCTGGGACTCCCAGCGTTCTTCGTAGCAAATTGTGTCTGCGCTATCAGCCTCGAGGCAGAGTCGGCATGTGATAAACCCCTTCTCAGCGCGTGCCTGCCTGATCAGCAAGCGCAGCGCTTGAACTAATTCCCCCGCACGTCGCGGGGTACTTTTCATTCGAAGACTGGTAATAATCACGCTGGAAAGCTATGCTAAAGCTATGCCAAGCTGAGATTCCCTGCCGCGTATCGTCATAAGTATTTGTGAGGATGTGATTTACAAACAAAGGCACCGCTACGCTCCGTTGCATGCCCTTCAGCATGGCCTCCAAAATATTGGAGATACTACCAACCTTCGGAGAGTCGCCCTCCTGGAAAGCGAGGCGGGCGAACCCGGGCATTAGCCGGGCGTTTTTGCTGTAAGTTGCGCGTTGGAGCGCTCGAACCCGACTCGCCAGTCCTCCAAAACGGCTTTCTTACTCAGGAACCGCCGATAGCCCAAATACGGGAATTGCCTGATACCCAGGAATGCGCTTGGAGCAGAAGCTCCGTGCAGGAATGACCAACATTTATTTGATGGCTCAGTGTGGACTTGAGGCCCCGCCTGGAGTAGGATTTGGGCAAGCTCTGGAGCGTGTATATGAAGCATGGGAGTCGAGTCCGAAGACGGTTCGGCTTGTTTTGCCCGGCAGAAGGGCGCCGACCAGTCAAATCTGCACCCAGGTGGGTTGCGCCAATTCCCTGCCCCCCAACGCGCCGGGGGCAGGAACGATGCTGCGCGTCCCCGGTGGGAATAGAATTCCTCGAAAAGCGCTATCTGTGCGCCTATTGCGGTGGATTCACGAGGGGAAACGGTTTACGCAACGACCAGGGCTTCCGGCTCGAAAGGCTGGCCGCGAATGAGCAACTTACAGAACAGCACCGCCGATCCGGCTGAGTTCGCTTCCTCGCCTGCATTCGGCACCACGTTACGGGCGGCTGTGGCCGCGCATCTTAGGCGCTCGTTTCAGGGCTACCTGATAGCGGTGGGAGCTGTGCTCGTGGCCTTTTTGCTCCGTTGGTGGTGTAATCCCGTCTTGCAGGGAAGATTGCCGTTCGCGTTTTTCCTCCTGCCCATCATCGTGACGGTCTGGCTCGGCGGGTTGGGTCCCTCTTTGTTGGCAACGGCACTTGGCGCGCTGGCGGGCGGCTGCTGCTTCCTGGAGCCGCGTTACTCCCTGACGGGCCCTGATCCCGCAGGATGGTTGGCCCTGGCGGCCTACTTCCTCACGGGCTTGGTCGTTTGCTGGTACGCGGAGAAGATGCGCCGGGTTACCCGCCGTGTCGAGGAAACCGCGGAAGTGCTTAAAGCCCAGCAGCGAGGGCTGGATGAGCAGATCCACGCGCGCCAGCGGGTGGAGAAGGCCCTATACACGAGTGAGCATCGCTACGAGGCCCTGATCGAATCGATCCCGCAACTGGTTTGGACCGCGTTACCGGACGGTTCCTTCGACTACGCCAGCAGCCAGTGGGAAACCCACACGGGCCTTCCGGTCAAAGAATCGCTGGGGGAGCTTTGGCTGCGATTGCTTCACCCGGATGACCGCCCGGGCGTGGCGGCCGCCTGGAGTCAGGCACTGAAAACCGGAAGGGCGGCAGATTTCGACTGCCGTATTCGTTGTAAGGGGGAAGGGCTTCACCGCTGGTTCAAAGTCCGCGCGGTGCCACTGCGCGACGAAGCCGGCGAGGTCGTCAAGTGGTTCGGAACCTGCACCGACGTCACCCTTCTGGTGGAAGCGCAAGAGGCTTTGACCCGGACCCAGCAGGAACTGGAAGAGCTGGTTAAGGAACGGACGGCCGAGGTCGAGCGGCTCAAGAACAAGCTTCAGGAGGAAGATGTTTACCTGCGTGAAAAAGCGAGGGTAAGCCTCGGCCATGCTCATCATCGAACGGTCGGGCAAAGTCAGGCGATCCGGCGCGCGCTGGCCCAGGCGGAACAGGTGGCCCCGACCGACTCGACCGTTCTCCTGCTCGGCGAAACGGGCACCGGGAAGGAACTCCTGGCGACGACGATCCATGAGCTAAGCGCCCGCCAGGACCGCACCCTGGTCAGCGTGAATTGCGCGGTCATGCCGGCTGCCCTTGTGGAAAGTGAGCTGTTTGGCCGGGAGAAGGGCGCATTCACCGGCTCGCTCTCGCGGCAGATCGGCCGGTTCGAGCTGGCCGATCAATCCACCATCTTCCTGGATGAAGTAGGCGAGCTGCCGCCCGAGGTGCAGGCCAAGATCCTCCGCGTCTTGGAGGCAAAGCAGATCGAACGGCTGGGCAATCCCAAGCCAATCCCCGTGGATGTCCGCATCATAGCCGCCACAAATCGCGACCTCGAAAAGGCGGTCGCCGATGGAACGTTCCGGGTGGACCTTTATTACCGCCTGAACGTGTTTCCGATCACGGTGCCTCCTCTGCGCGAACGGCGCGAAGATATTCCTCTTTTGGTCTGGGCGTTTGTGGACCAATTCGCCAAGACGTTCAACAAGAACATCGAGTCAATTGACCGGGAGAGCATGGACGCGCTGCAGCGTTATTCGTGGCCGGGCAACATCCGGGAGCTGCGCAACCTTATCGAACGGGAGATGATCGTCGCCACTGGCCGGAAACTGCACATCCGGTTGCCGCGAGCGGCAGCCACGCCTAAGGCCGCCCCTACGCGCAAACTGAACGAGATGGAACGGGAGCATATTCTGAGCACCCTGGAGGAATCCGGTTGGCGTGTGCGTGGTCCCAATGGTGCCGCAGCGAAGCTTGGTCTCAAGCCCACGACTCTCGAGGCAAGGATGGCTAAGCTCGACATCCGCCGCCCGGTTTAGTGCCGCATTCCACTATTACACTCCCGTATTTCCGGACCAAATAGCCATTCCGGCAGGAATCGGCGTCGTGTCCATTTTTAAGACAGCAGTGGTTCCCGCGCAAATCTGTCGTCAGGACTCCCCAAAGCCGGAAATGCCGGTGCGCCAACGCTGTGACACCGGTGAGAGCCCGGTGTGTATCCCATGGGGAGCGCTCCCCATGGGATACACACCGTAGTCCCGCCGGATTGGCGCCGTGCCATCGCCGTGGCTGGCTTGGGCGTAGGGTGCCTTCGGCTTGGGGGACGGGCAAGGCCAGTAGCTGGCGCGGCAGCTGGTGGGCGTGGCCGGGCACATCCGGCTGCCGGCGTGGATATCGAGCCCACCTGCCCGGGGGGACAATCCTGAGCACTACTGGCCAAGTTGGACGCTCCGTTGGGGCACACGAAACCCTGGTAAAACCAAGCACTTAGACCTCCAAGTTCTCGTAGTTTCTCCAGTTGATTGGAGGTTTGGCCGGATTCTGGTGCTCAAACACCTGTCGGGCGTCATTTGTAAGTTACTCAACTGCAGCAAGTTGTACAAATCGGCGCGATTCCCAACTGGTTGGCACCTTTCTAGCCTTTAGCTGCAGCGCGGTTCGAGCCTGGATTGGGATCTCGCTCGTGACCGCAACCCGATTGATGTGAGAAAAGTGAAATCCAAGGAAATCATATGACTGAAATGATCGAACAATTGAGACAGCAGTTGGCGGTGTTTGGCCCGAACCTATTGGCCGGACTGGCGGTGCTTGTGCTGGGTTGGCTGGTGGCGCTGGCAGCGTCCATTCTGGTGCGCAAGCTTCTGAACCGGACGACCATAGACAACAAGCTGGCCCAGTGGATGAGAGGCCCGGACGCCAAGGCGGCGGTGCCGATTGAGCAGTGGGTGAGCAAGGGGGTGTTTTACCTCATCATGCTTATTGTCCTGATGGCGTTCTTCTCGACGATCCGGCTCGCGAAGGTGTCCGAGCCGCTAAATGCTCTGATTGCGCCGGTATTGACCTACCTGCCACGGCTCCTCGGCGCGGCGGCCCTGACGTTCGTGGCCTGGGTGGTGGCCACGGTGCTGAAGAAAGTGATTGGCAGTGTGCTGAGCACCGCAAAGCTCGACGAGAAGCTCGGCGGGGCAGCCAATGCCGATACCAAACCGATTGCTTTGAGCGCGACGTTTGCGGACGTCGTTTACTGGCTGGTGTTTCTGCTCTTTCTGCCGCTGATCCTCCAGGCGCTGGACTTGAAGGCGCTGCTGGAGCCGGTGACGACACTGTTCAACAAGGTGTTTGCCTTCCTGCCGAACCTGATGTCGGCGGCGGCCATCATGTTAGTTGGCTGGTTCATTGCCCGGATCGCGCAACGGATCGTGCAAAGCCTGCTGGCCAGCGCGGGAGTGGACCGGCTTAGTGAGAAATGGGGCTTGGCGGCGTCGCTGGGCAAGCAGCGGCTCTCGGGCGTGCTGGGCCTAGTGGTTTACTTTGTGGTCCTGGTGCCGGTGCTGATCAGCGGTCTCTCGGCGTTGCAGTTGGAGGCGATCACCAAACCGGCCAGCGACATGCTGGGCAAGATTATGGCCGAGCTGCCGAACATCATTGGGGCGGTGGTCGTGGTGCTCATCGCCGTGGTGATTGGTAAAGTGGCGTCGGGCATTGTGACCAATCTCCTGGCCGGCGTGGGATTCAACAATGTGCTGGTCACCCTGGGGCTGGCCAAACAAGCCCCGCAGGGCAAGCAAACCCCCGCCGCATGGGTCGGCATGGTGGTCCTAGCCATAATCGTTATGCTGGCTTCCATCACCGCCTGCGACATGTTGGGATTCCCCGCCGTGGGCGTCCTGATTAAGGACTTCATCCAATTCGCCGGCCACATTCTCATGGGCGCCGCCATTTTCGGGCTGGGCCTCTTGCTGGCGCAGATTGTTGTCAAGGGCATCCGATCCAGCGATTCGCCATCTGCCCCGCGCCTGGCCATGGTGGCGCGCATCGTCATCCTGGCCCTGGCCGGCGCCATGGCGCTGCGCCAGACCGGCTTGGCCGACGATATCGTCAACCTCGCCTTCGGTCTCACCCTTGGTGCCGCCGCGGTGGCTTTCGCGCTCGCGTTCGGCCTGGGCGGACGGGAGATCGCCGCGCGAACACTCGAAGACTGGCGTGCCTCGAACGGTAAAGACCAGCCCAAGCGGTAACTCGCACAAACCAAAAACTGGCTTGAGCCGAGGCAACACTCTCGGCCAAGCTCTAATCACAAGAAACCTAAGACTTAAATACTCGGCGTCATCGAAACCCTTATGAAAAGAGCACTCAAGTATCTGTTGGTTACGTCTCTGCTAACGGTCGCCCTGGCGAGTGTGCCGTCGCTGCCGGCGGCAGATTCAACGGCTAAGGCCGATGGCCGCGCAACGAGCGGGACAAAAGCTGCCAAAGAGAAAGGGAAAGCCAAGCGTGATTGGTATCCCTTCTGGGGCTTCGTCGCCTCGGTGGACAAACAGGCGAACACTATCTCCTTGAAGAAGAAACAGGGGGAGCGCGTCCTTAAGCTCGATTCCGAGTCCACGCTCGAAATCAACGGCAAGCCGGCCACCCTTGGCAGCGTGAAAGTGGGCGATTACGCCCACGGCAAGCTGCACAAAAACAGTGCCGGCCAAGAGGTCATTACTGACGCCAAGTTTGACAAGGAAAAGCCGAGGAAGGACAAGGCAGCCGCCGACAAAGAAACCCGAAAAACGCCCACCTCCAAGGAAAAGCCGTAGGGCCCTCCGCACCGGCAACCCAACCAAAAAACCGCAGTTAGAGAAACGAAATCAAATCTATGCCATACGAAATCAAGAAAACAGCTAACGGCAAGTTCATGTTCAACCTCAAAGCCGCGAATCACGAAGTGATTCTGACCAGCGAGGTTTACGAGCAGAGAGCCTCCGCGCTCGCGGGGATCGAATCAGTCCGCGCCAACGGCACGCAGGATGTGAATTTCGAGATGAAGCAATCATCTGCGAACGAGCCCTACTTCGTGCTGAAGGCCGCCAATCAGCAGGTCATCGGCAAGAGCGAAATGTATTCCTCCGAGGCGGCGGCCAAGAACGGCATCGAGTCGGTCAAGAAGAATTGCGGCTCAACCGAGATTAAAGACGTCGCCTAGGCGCGTCTTTCAGCGGTGGCCCACCAGGCCCGCCGAGCGCCCTTGCGGTTCCTCTGTCCGCGCTGGGGCGGCCGGCGTGATGAAGCGGTTGCGCCGCCATGCACCATGCCGGTGCGATGGCGGCGCGGCTGCGCTTTGTTATTCGAACGGCAGGAATGGTGGGAATGTTGGTTAGACAGCAGAAAACAAACCGAAAGAGAGAATCATCATGAACGTGTTAGCGTTGATCATTCAACTCGTCAGCGGCGCGGTGGGCGGCAATATCGCCGGGGCGCTGCTCAAGAAGTTCAGTCTGGGGACCGCCTTGAACTCTGTTGTCGGCATTCTGGGCGGCGGCCTTGGTGGCCAGATTCTTGGCATGCTCGGCGTTGGCGGCGGGGGCGAGGGTGGGGGCGCCATGGACCTGGGCTCGATTCTGTCCAGCGTGGCGGGCGGCGGAGTAGGCGGGGGCGTTCTGATGACGATCATCGGCGTCATCCGCAAGCTGATGGGCAAGTAATCCGGGCGGCCATTGGGCGGGGCAGGCGGACGGTAGCCGCCGGGAAAGTCGGTTGGCTGGATCGCGCGACCGGCGAGCCGCATCATCCGTATGGGTGGCGGTCGCACGGTCCTGGTGGCAATCCGTGTGCCGTCCTCGATCTTGCCCTCGCACAGCCCAGTGCCGCCGTTCAACTTGCGGCGGCTGGCCGCTCTCTCACCTCCCGCTCGTACTGCGCGGCCCCCTTCATCCACAAGGGATGCCAGGCTGCCTGCCGCTAATCCACCGGATTCCGGGCCAGTTTTTGAATTGCCAGCTCCATCCAATAGCGTTGAGTATGTGCGCCAGTCTCAATGAAACCCCGGGCGCAAGGTCACGGTAAAGCGGGGCGCGTTGGCGCCTTCAGGGAGGTCGCGTTGCTTGGCCTGCGTCTGTTGTTGTGCCTGGCCGCCGCATCCTGTTTCGCGCAGCCCCCCCCGCAGCGCACGATCCGTGTGGTCATGCGCAATGATTTTCCGCCCTTTGTCTTCAGGAACAGCGAGGGCAAACTGCAGGGGATGCTGGTGGATGAATGGCGCATGTGGGAGAGCCAAACGGGCATCCATGCGGAAATTCATGCGCTGGATTATGACGAGGCTCTGCGGCGCATGCAGGCCGGTGAGTTCGATGTCATTGACACCGTCTATAAAACCCGGGATCGCGCGGCCTACTGGGATTTCTCGAAGCCGTATGCCCGGATCAACTTGCCCATTTTCTTCCGCAAAGACGTGACCGGCATCACTGGCTTGAAGTCGCTCAAAGGCTTCTCAGTGGCAGCCAGGGCGGGCGGTCTGGGGGCCGATCTGCTGCAGCAGAGCGGCATTACCACGGTACTGCTTTTCACCAACTACCAGGCCATGGTCAAGGCAGCCAGCGAGCATAGAGTCAACGTGTTTGTGGCAGTTGAGCCCCCTGTCCTTTACTTCCTGCACCGGCTGGGCATCAAGGGTGAATTCAGGCAGTCCGATCCGGTGAGCGTGGGCATGCTTAGCCGGGCCGTGCGCAAGGGAGACCTTGCCTTGCTCAACACGATAGAAGACGGCTTCGCCGCCCTCAACCCGGCTGAGGTGGAGCAAGTCGAGGAGAAATGGTATGGCAAAGTCGTCGGCGGGCCTCCTGCCTTGCGGTACCTGGGTTACGCGGCGGCGGCGGCGCTGCTGGTGCTGCTGGCGTTGGTATTTCGGAACCTGGTGCTCAACCGACTGGTCGCGCGCCGTACGGCTGACCTGCGCCGGACGAACCGCACCTTGCGCATGATCACCGAATGCAACGAAGCGCTGGTGCGGGCCACCGACGAGACCGAACTGCTTCAAGCCGTCTGCCGCCTGCTGGTCGAGGCCGGTGGCTACCGCATGGCCTGGGTCGGCTTTGCGGAGCGGGACGCAGCCAAGTCCGTCCGTACCGCCGCTCGGGCCGGTGTCGAGGACGGTTACCTGGAAGTTGCTAACATCACCTGGTCGGACACGGAGCAGGGCCGTGGTCCCACCGGCACGGCGATTCGCACGGGACAACCCGTCGTTGTCCGCAACCTCTTGACTGACCAGGGGTTTGCCCCGTGGCGCCGAGCCGCGCTTGAGCGCGGATATGCGGCCGCGGCCACCTTTCCACTCAAGAGCGAGGATCGCGTGTTGGGCGCCCTGATGGTGTATGCCGCCGAACCGAACACCTTTGAGACCGGGGAGGTGGAGTTGCTCGGGCAACTGGCCGGCGACCTGGCCTACGGCATCACCGCCCTGCGCACACGGGTGGAACACGGGCGGGCGGAGGCGGCCAGGCAGGCGGCGCACCAACGGCTGGTGAACATCATCGAGTTCCTGCCGGATGCGACGTTCGTCATTGACCAGGACAACCGGCTCATCGCTTGGAACCGGGCGTGCGAAACCATGACCGGTGTGAAGAAGGAGGCGTTGCTGGGCCGGGGCGATTACGCCTATGCGGAGCCTTTCTATAAGCAGCGGCGCCCGATGCTCATAGACCTGGTGCGGCAGTCATCACCCGAGGCCGAAGCCGTCGTGGGAGCATTCCAGCGCTCGGGGGACATGCTCTCCGCAGAGGGATTTATGCCTTGGCTCCGGGAGGGCCGCGGGGCGCATCTTTGGGGAGCGGCGGCGCCGCTGTACGACCCGGAAGGCCGCCCTTGCGGCGCCATAGAGGTCATCCGGGACGTCACGCCATTGAAAGAGGCGGAGGAGGCTCTGCACCAAAGCGAACAACAGTTCCGCTTGATCATGGAGAACCTTGCCGACCTGGTCGCCGTGCTCGACCTGGATGGCAATCGCATCTACAACAGCCCCTCCTACCGCGGCATCCTGGGCGACCCTGAGCAATTGCGCGGCACTTACTCTTTCGTCGAGGTGCATCCCGACGATCGCGCGCGCGTGGAACAGGCGTTCCGCGAGACGGTTCGCACCGGACTCGGACAACGGCTGGAATACCGCATGATAGGCCAGGATGGCCAGGTGCGGCACATCGAATCCCAGGGCAGTGTGATTCACGACGAGCAGGGCCGGGTCGCCAGGATGATCGTCGTGTCTCGCGACGTCACCAATCGCAAGCGGGCGGAGGAGGAACTGCACCGGCTCTCGGCCCACCTGCTTCAAGTGCGTGACCTGGAGCGGCGCCACCTCGCGCGCGAGCTCCACGACACCACCGCCCAACACCTCGCCGCCCTCAGCCTCAACCTGGCCCAGCTTCGCCGAAACCTGCCTTCCACCAGCCCAGCCGCGCAAACCCAATGCGCCGAGTGCCTCGAATTGGCCCACCAGGCCGCTCAGGAAATCCGCACCCACTCCTACTTGCTTCACCCCCCGCTGCTGGAGGTGATGGGGTTGGCGGAAGCAGTCGAGGACTACGCGCAGGGGGTCACGGCCCGCTGCGGCATCCAGGTCGAGCTGGCAACCTCTCCGGATTTCGGCCGCTTGCCCGCGGATATGGAACTGGCGTTGTTCCGGGTCATGCAGGAGTGCCTGGCCAACGTTCTCAAGCATTCCCGCAGCCCGCGCGCGAAAATCCGCTTAACACGTCAGGCGTCATTGATTAAGCTCGAAGTGCAAGATATGGGACAAGGCATACCTGTGGACAAACTGGCGCGGCTTAAGGCCCGGAGCGGCGGCTTGGGCGTAGGCCTGGGCGGCATGCACGAGCGGGTGAGCCTGCTGGGTGGCCGGCTGGACCTCGAATCCGGCCCCACCGGCACCACCGTCTGCGCCACCGTGCCCCTGGCCATGTCCCCTCCGGAAGCACACCCATAGCTTAATATCCCCCTTATGAGCCGCTTGAGCATTCTTGTTGCTGACGACCATGAAATGGTGCGCAAGGGGCTGCGCGCCACTATCCAGGGCCATGCCGGCTGGGAAGTCTGCGGCGAGGCCAGCACCGGGCGCGAGGCGGTGGCCAAAGCCCGTGAGTTGCGCCCCGACATCGTCGTGATGGACTTTGCCATGCCGGAGCTAAATGGCATGGAAGCCACCCGGCAAATTCGCGCCGCCGTTCCGCGCACCGAAGTCCTCATCCTCAGCATGCACCAGTCCGAGAAGCTCGTGCGCGAGATGCTCGCCGCGGGAGCGCGGGGTTATCTGCTTAAGACCGACGCGGGCGAGTTCCTCGTCGCCGCCCTGCAGGCCCTGTCCGAACACAAGCCCTACTTTACCCCCAAAGTCTCGGCGGTAGTTCTGCAAGGCTACCTCAATCCCGAAACGCCGGACAGCCAGGAACTAACCCCGCGCGAACGCGAGATCATCCAGCTCATCGCCGAGGGCAAGGCGACCAAGGAAATCGCCGAGACGCTCGGCATCAGCGTCAAGACCGCCGAAACGCACCGCACCAACCTGATGCGCAAGCTGGACCTCCATTCCACCGCGGACGTTGTCCGCTACGCCATCCGCAACCAGTTTGTTCAACCCTGATTTGTTGGCCGAATAAGTCCCCAATGCCGCGATAGCGCTGCAGCCAGGGCGCCGACGCTCAAGTCGGGAGTGCCCTCTGAGGATACAAATACTTGCGATGCCGGCCACTTCGCTGCCGGCGGGGAACCGGGCGACTTGATTTGATGCTGCCGGGAGACAGGCTTCAGCCCGCAAGGGAGCTCTACCGGGTTTTCACCGTATTCGCGTTATGCTCATTTCTCGCGCAGCCCGCGAAAGACGCGCATGAAGGCTGCCAGCCGCTTTGGTTCGAGCGCGCCGAGGAATCGGCCGCCCTGCCGGAAGGTCGAGCCGACGATAAACCCGTCCGCCAGGGGGAAGTAGGTATGGATGTTTGCCGGTGTCATGCCGGAGCCAATGAGGACAGGGACATGCGTTTGCTTCTTAACGCGCCGCAATTCGGCCACCGCCGGGGGTTCCGTGGTCCGGGCGCCCGTCACTATCACGCCGTCCACAAGGAAGAACTCGGCCTGCTTGACCTCGTCGAGAATATCGAGGTCGCCGGTCAGCGCATGGGAGCAATGCTTCTTCTTCACGTCGCCAAAAACTTTGATGTGCTCGCAACCGAGCTTTTTGCGCTGGCGCAGCAGGCGGCCCGCACAGCCTTCGATCAACCCCGCTCCGCCAACGTGGGCAAAGACGTAGCCCTCGACCCGCAGGAAGTCGAGGTCAGCCTCGTGCGCGATTCGAAGAGCGGTCTCGTTGGCGGCTTCGAGGACTTGGATGCCGATCGGCCCGCGGAACCGGCGGCGCGCCGCAATGGCCACACGCTGCATCACTTCGACCGCGCGCGCCGGAAGTGGCGGTTTGATATACGGCAGGTCATGGCTGTTTTCCAGGACCACAGCATCCACGCCGGCCTGGGCGTAGTGCTCCAGATCGGACAGGGCCCGGGAGATGATCGCCTGGTCATCGCCGTCGTAACGCGGCGCACCGGGCAGCGGCCGAACGGCAATCATTGCGCCGAGAAACTTGTCGGGCAGGGTTCGCATGTGTCAGTTGCTGTTGTGGCTGCTACGATTGCCGAACGCCGGGCCGGGTCAATTCGAAAGAATGGCTTCGCCGCGAAGCGACATTATCGGCTTGCCAAAGGCTGGGCCGGAGCACAAATCATCCTTTGCCGTCTAATGGTGAGGAATGTTTGCGTGTATTTGGAAATGTCATGAGCCAATCGTTCAAAGTCATCGAAGCCCTATGCATAGACTCTTTGCCCGCCTGTCCGCCCGCCGCGCTCCAGCTTTCGCCGTCCTCCAGCTTCCATTCTCCCTTTTCACCGTCGCCATCGCGGCCCTGCTTGTGACGTCCTTCCCCCTGCAGGCCGGCTCGCGCGACGTGCAATGGAAGCAGGTTGAGGAAGCCATCAAGAAGGGCCTGCCCAAGACCGCTATCACCAACCTGGAACCCATCATCCAGGGCGCTCTCAAGGATAGAGCTTATGCCGAGGCGGTGAAGGCCATAGGCAAGAAGATCGCGCTGGAAGGAAACATCCAGGGCAACAAGCCGGAGCAGAAGATCGAGCGGCTGGAGGCGGAGATCGCCAAGTCACCCAAGGAGATGGTGCCGCTGTTGGATGCGCTGCTGGCCAATTGGTATTGGCACTACTTTCAGCAGAACAAGTGGCGCTTTATGCAGCGCACCGCTACCGCCGCGCCGCCCGGCAAGGATTTCACTACCTGGGACCTGCCGCGTATCTTTGCGGAGATTGACAAGCAGTTCCGGAAGGCGCTCGGCGCGGAGAAGATCCTCAAGGCCACCCCAATTAGCTCCTGGAATGACCTGCTGGAAAAGGGCACGATGCCCGACAGTTACCGGCCCACGCTCTACGATTTCATCGCCCACGAGGCCCTCGAGTTCTACACCTCCGGCGAGCAAGCCGCCGCCAAGCCCGAGGACGCCTTCGAGCTTGCCGCCGACAGTCCGGCTCTCGATTCGAGCGATAAGTTTCTTGCCTGGTGGCGGACGTTCCCGACCAGGCAGTTACCCGACTCGCCGATCATCAAAGCTCTGACGCTCCAGGGGGCGCTGATGGCGTTTCACGAAAAGGACAGCGACCCCACGGCCTTTTTAGACGTGGATCTAAACCGGTTGACTTACGCGTGGAACACGGCGTTCGGTGAGACCAAAAACGATCGCTACAAGGCGGCGCTAAAGGCGTTCGTGGGCAAGTGGGCCGATCACGAGTTGTCGGCGCTGGCGCGCGAGCGATGGGCGCGCGTGCTCCAGCAGGAGGGCGAGCTTGTTGCCGCCCGCCAGATCGCACTGGAGGGGGCGCAGGCGTTCCCGAAAACGGTTGGAGGCCGCCTTTGCCGCAACGTAGTCACCGCCATAGAATCCAAGTCAGCCAGCGTGACGGCCGAGCGGGTTTGGAACGCCCCCTGGCCGGACCTCACCGTGCGCTACCGCAATATTGGCGCGGTGTATTTCCGCGCAATCCCGTATGACTGGACCGTGTTCCTGGAGAAGCGCCGCCATCGTCCCGAGAACTTGAACGACAAGGAACGCCGGGAAATCCTGGCCCGGAAGCCCGCGCTGGAGTGGTCGGCAAAACTGCCTGCCACGACCGATTACAAGGAGAAGACGTTCACCACCCCGGCGCCCGGCGGTCTCAAGCCAAGCTACTACTTCATCGCCGCCAGCCATGATCCGAAGTTTGGCGAGACGGACAACGTTATCTCGATGACCGACGTGTGGGTGAGCAGCCTGGCGCTGGTGACGCGGACGCGCGACGGCAAGATCGAAGGTTTCGTCCTGGTCGCTGATTCGGGCGAGCCGGTTTCCGGTGCTCAGGTGGCTGTGTGGCACCTCGACAACCAGGGCAACCGCATTGCCGATCCAACCCTGACCACGGATGAAAATGGTTTCTTCTCCCTGAAGCCGTCACAAAACCGGGGTTACCTGTTCCGGGCTCGCCACAACGGGCAGGAGTTGGCTACGGCGAATGACATCTGGTCCCACGACCGGCAGAACTGGCAGGCTCGACGGCAGGCGGCCCAGACGGTCTTCTTTACCGATCGCGCCGTTTACCGGCCCGGTCAGACGATTCAATACAAGGGCATTTGCCTTTGGGTGGACCAGACTAAGGACGACTACGAAGTGCTCAAGGGCGAAGAGTTAACGGTGCTATTCAAGGACGTAAATGGTAAGGAAATCGCGCGGCAAGCGCAGCGGGCCAACGATTATGGCTCTTTCGCCGGCAGTTTCACAGCCCCGCGAGACCGGCTGATGGGCGCGATGTCCCTTTCGGTCGAGGGGCGAGCGCAGGGCACGGCACACTTCCGGGTTGAGGAATACAAGCGGCCTAAATTCGAGGTGACGCTCGACGCCCCGAAGACGGCAGCGAAGCTTAACGAGAAGGTCGCCCTGACAGGTCACGCTATGAATTACACCGGTGCTGCCGTGGATGGCGCGGCGGTGAAATACCGCGTTGTGCGCGAAGTGCAGATGCCCTGGTGGTGGGGTTGGTGGCGCGGTGGCCAGCCTCTGGGGGAAAGCCAGGAGATCGCCCATGGCACGGTCCGGACCGGCACCGACGGTTCCTTCAAGATCGAATTCACCGCCAAGCCGGATCCCAAGGTGCCCGAGAAGGACGAGCCGACTTTCATGTTCCAGATCAATGCTGATGTGACCGACAGCGCGGGTGAGACCCGCTCCGCCGATCGGGTCATCAGAGTGGGTTACACCGCTCTCGAAGCCACAATCAGTGCCGACGACTGGCAGACCGACCGCAAGCCAGTCGAGCTAAAGCTGGAGACCAAGACCCTGGACGGCGAGCCGCAGGTGGCTGAGGGCAGCCTGAAGGTGTATGCGTTGCAGGCGCCGCAGAAAATGCACCGGCCGCCGCTGTTCCGACATGAGCCATGGCGCTATGGTGGGGAGGCGGGTGAGAGCGAGCCACGCAACGACTTGTCCAACCCCAACAACTGGCCGCTGGGCAAGGTCGTCGCCGAAAAGGGGTTCACCACCGACACTAACGGCATGGCGAAGGTATCGTTCGAGCTTGCCGCAGGGGCTTACCGTGCCGTGCTGGAGACGCAGGATCGGTTTGGAAAGAAGGTCACCGGCAGGTTGCCTCTCCGGGTCCTGAAGCCGGAGGCATCGAAGCTGGAGATCAAAGTCCCGTGGGTGCTGGCGGCGCCGGACTGGGAACTGCAGCCTGGGGAGGAGTTCATGGCATTATGGGGGACGGGCTACGACACGGGCCGGGCATTCATCGAGATCGAGCATCGCCGGGAGATGATCCAGCGCTATTGGACAAAGCCCGGCGCCACCCAGCAGCAGATCAAGCTGGCCGTCACCGAGGCGATGCGCGGCGGCTGCTTTGTCCACGTCACGTTTGTCCGCGAGAATCGCGCCTGCCTTGAGTCGCGCAAAATCAGCGTGCCCTGGCAGAACAAGGTCCTGGATCTGAAGTGGGAGCACTTTGTTTCGAAGCTGCAGCCCGGGCAGAAGGAGACCTGGACGCTCGAAGTTCGAAGTCCGAAAACAGAAGGCCGAAGTGCGGAGAGGACCGTGGCTGAGTTGGTGGCGACGCTTTACGACGAGTCACTGGATGCCTTTGCCCCATTGAGCTGGCCAGGCCGGTTTTCGGTATTCCGCGAGGACAGTTCCTACATGCAGCCGCAATTTGGCAATGGGTCCATGGCGTTCAGGCAGGTGTTGGGGGGCTGGCACAGGCCTCGCGAAAGTGTGGCGATTACTTATCGCTCATTTCCGCCAGACTTGACGGCGAACTTGTGGGGCTATGACTACTTCGGCAGAGTGGCAAGGCGTGCGGAAGTAACGGAGAATTTCGCTGCGGCAAGAACAATGGATCTGCGCGACGAGAGTTTGGCCCTGCTGGCATCGCCGGCGCCCGCGGCTGCGATGGCGATGAAGGCGGGGACGCCTTCGGAGCCAGATACTGTTGATTTCGACAAGGCGGCCGTTGGCGGAGCGTCTGGCGCAGGCAAAGAATCCCCGGCGCCAAAGCCCGACTTGAGCCAGGTTGCCGCCCGAAAGAACCTCAACGAGACGGCATTCTTCTTCCCGCAGTTGACCTCGGATTCCAACGGCGTGGTGCGCCTGACTTTCACCATGCCCGAAGCGCTGACGAAGTGGCGGTTCCTGGGTTTCGCCCACGACCGGTCAATGCGCAGCGGCTTGCTCGAGGACCACGCCGTCACCGCCAAAGACCTCATGGTCCAGCCCAACCCGCCCCGCTTCCTGCGCGAGGATGATACCGTCGAGTTTACCGTCAAGGTGTCCAACCAGACCGACAAGCCCCTGCGCGGCACGGTGCGGCTCACCTTCAACGAGGCGCAAGGTAGGTCAGGCGTCTCGCCTGACCAAGGACAGGCGGGACGCCTGTCCTACGCTGACAAGCTCCTCGGCAACTCGAAGCCTGAACAGGACTTCGACATCCCGGCCAAGGAATCGCGCAGTTGCGCCTGGCGCATCCACGTGCCGGACGGCTGTGGTTTCCTCGCCTACAAAGCCGTTGGCGCGGCGGCTAACGTATCGGACGGCGAGGAAGGCAACTTGCCGGTGCTCTCGCGCAGGATTCTGGTCACCGAGTCGCTGCCTCTGCCGATTCGCGGCCCGGCGACGACGAAGTTCGAGTTTGCCAGGCTCCTCAAATCAGGCGGTTCGAAGACGCTGCAGAATCAGAATCTGGTTGTGCAAATGGTGTCCAACCCCGCGTGGTATGCTGTGTTGGCGCTGCCCTATTTGATGGAATATCCGTACGAATGCACCGAGCAGACCTTCAACCGCCTCTACGCCAATGCCCTGGCCCGCACCATCGCCAACTCTGACCCCAGGATCCGTCGCATCTTTGATCAGTGGAAGAACACACCTGCCCTCGAAAGCCCCCTCCAGAAGAATCAGGACCTCAAGGCGGTTATGATCGAGGAAACCCCCTGGCTGCGGCAGGCCGCCAACGAAAGCCAGGCGCGCAAGAATGTCGGTATTCTCTTCGATGACAACCGTCTCAACTATGAAATCGACGCCACGCTGCGCAAGCTGACCGAACAGCAACTGAACGACGGTTCCTGGCCGTGGTTCCCCGGCGGGCAGGGCAACGATTACATCACCCTCTACATCACCACCGGCTTCGGCCGGCTGCGTCGTCTGGGCGCGGATATTGACGTCGCCCCGGCCATCCGTTCGCTCCAGCGGCTTGATGGCTGGATGGCTGAGCACTACGAGCGCATTCGGAGCCGGCCCGAGCCGGAGAAATACGTGCCCAGTTCCACCGACGCTCTCTATCTATACGGGCGGAGTTTCTTCCTCAAGGACAGGGCGATCGAACCGCAGCACAAGGCCGCGATTAACTTCTTCCTTCAGCAGTCCCGGAAGTTATGGCTCAAAACCGATTGCCGCCAAACCCAGGGGCACCTGGCTCTCGCCCTCCAACGCTTCAACTCCATTAACTCGCTTAACGATTCGACGCCGCGAGATATCATGAAATCCATCAAGGAGCGCAGCGTGTCCAATGAGGAGATGGGCATGTTCTGGCGCGAGACCGAGCTGAGCTGGTGGTGGTATCGGGCGCCCATTGAGACCCAGGCGCTGATGATCGAGGCCTTTGACGAGGTCATGGGCGACCAGCCGGCCGTCGAGGATTGCCGCGTGTGGCTGCTCAAGCAGAAGCAAACCCAGGATTGGAAAACCACCAAAGCCACCGCCGATGCCGTCTATGCCCTGCTGCTCCGCGGCCGCGACATCCTGTCGAGCGACGCGCTGGCGCAGGTGAAACTGGATGGCGTGGACGTGACGCCCGCGGCGGGCGGAAATGCGAAATCCGAAGGCCGAAGCTCGAAGGAAGTCCGAAATCCGAAGTCCGACATCCGAAGTCAGCCGGAAGCGGGCACGGGATTTTACGAGTATCGGTTTGCGCCGGCGGAGATTAAGCCAAAGCTGGGCGAGATCACCGTCAAGAAGGTTGACCAGGGCGTCGCCTGGGGCAGCGTCAACTGGCAATACCTCGAGGACATCAGCAAGGTCACGCCCTACGAGGGCACCCCGCTGAAGCTGAACAAGTCGCTCTTTACCAAGGTCAACACTGCCAAAGGCCCAGTGTTGGAGCCCGTGAAGGGCCCGGTCAAGGTCGGCGACGAACTGGTCGTGCGCATCGAGCTGCGCGTGGACCGCGACATGGAATACGTGCACCTGAAAGACCAGCGCGGCAGCGGCACCGAGCCGGTCAACGTGCTCTCGCGTTACAAGTATCAGGATGGCCTCGCCTATTACGAGAGCACCCGCGACGTCGCCAGCCACTTCTTCATTGATTACCTCCCCAAGGGCGCCTACGTGTTCGAGTACTCGACCCGCGTCCAGCTCCGCGGCCAATACCAAACCGGCATGGCGCAAATCCAGTGCATGTACGCGCCCGAGTTCAACAGCCACAGCCAGAGCCTGCCGCTCGTGGTGAACTGAGCGCGATCTGGGGGCCGGCGGCCGCGCGGAGGGATGCCGTGCTGCCTCGATGAGGCTTGCCCCGGAAGGACCGGACCTGCAGAGTGCGGAGGCATGAGATCGGCAATCATGCTCTGGCTTGTGCTGGCGCTCGCCGCGGCTGGCGCGGCGGGGGCGCAGAACGCCAGGAGCGGCTCGCGGCTGGCCAAAGTCCCAGGCCGGACATATGTGCGAGTTGCCGATTGGGCCAAGGCTCACAGCCTTGAGGGGCACTGGCTCAAAGCGGAAGAGATGCTCGAATTGAAGGGCCCGTCGTTGAAGTTGGCGCTGGCGGTGGATTCCCGCGAGGCCCGGGTTAATGGGATCGAGGTCTGGCTGCTTTATCCGGTGGTGCTGCAAGCTGGCGCAATCTGGCTGGCGCAGTTGGACGTGGATTTGACCCTTGAGCCTCTTGTACGGCCGCCGAGAAATCAGCCGGGCGCGAGAATAAAAACGGTCTGCCTCGACCCTGGCCACGGCGGGAAAGATCCTGGCAACCAGGCTGGCTCGAACCAGGAGAAACGCTACACGCTCCTGCTGGCGCACGAGGTGCGGCGGCAACTGGCGCGAGCCGGCTTGAAGGTTGTGCTCACGCGAAGCAGTGACACGGTGGTCGAGCTGCCGGCGCGTCCGGCATTGGCTAAACGCCGGAAGGCGGACCTGTTTGTCAGCCTGCATTTCAACGGCGCTGACAATGGGCGCAATTCGGTGCAGGGAGCGGAGGTTTACTGCCTGACACCGGCGGGGGCGGCTTCGACCAATGCGCGCGGCGAGGGCGCGGGCGCCGGTTCCTACGCCGGCAACCGAAACAACCGGCTGAATCTGTTCCTGGCCTACCAGGTGCAGAGTGCCTTGATGCGCAATCTCGCGGTGGAGGATCGCGGGGTGCGCCGGGCGCGCTTTGCCGTGCTGCGCGACGCGGTTATGCCAGCCGTGCTGATTGAAGCGGGTTTCATGTCGCATCCAGTCGAGGGGCGCAAAATTCTCACCTCAGCCTACCGGCAGCAGATAGCACGGGCCATCGTTAAGGGCCTGCTGGCTTACAAACAGGCGGTGGAGCGCGGGGCGTGAGTGCCACCGGAAGGAGTGCACTGGCATGAGCATTGTCACCAAACGCGGAGACCAGGGGCAGACTGCCCTGATGTATAACCGGGCTGTTTCGAAGAGCGACGCGCGTGTGGAAGCCTATGGCGCGGTGGACGAACTGAACGCTGCGGTCGGCGTTGCCCGCGCCACGGTCGAAATAGGTGTGCTGCGCGAGAAGTTGGAGGCGCTGCAGCAGGACCTGGTGCGGGTGATGGGCGAACTGGCGACCGCGCCGGAAGACTTGCCGCGCTACGTGAACGATGGCCATGCCTCGGTTACCCAGGCGATGACCGCCGGGCTGGATGGCTGGATCAGGGAAATCGAGGCCGCGAAGCCTCCTGGCAAAGGCTGGGTGATGCCCGGGGCGAACCAGGCTTCGGCGGCGCTTGACTTCGCGCGCACAGTCTGCCGGCGAGCCGAGCGGCGCGTCTGCGCGCTGAAAGACGCCGGCCAGCTCAACAACCCGGAAGTTGTTGTCTATCTGAATCGGCTGTCGGATTTGCTCTGGCTGCTGGCGCGAGGGGTCGAGGACGGGCGCCGCTAACTTGCGCCCATCCAGCGCAGGATGTGCCCGGCCGCAGCTTGAGCGGTCGTTCCCAGCACGTTGTGGTCGGCGTCTGTGATGATGCTGTACTCCCGGAGGCTGGGGCAGTTCTTTCGCAGCCAGGGCCGCACGCAACACCACGGCACGATGGGATCAAGCAGACCGGTCAACGCATACACAGGCGCCTTCACGCTCCTCGCAATGGCGCCGGGATTATTCTGCGCAATGAGGCGCAGGCGGTGGATGGCCGCCTGACGATCCAGCTCCGTCCGCCGCGCGATGAACTCATGGATATTGGCCAGCGTCGCCGGCGAATGCCGGTAGCGGAAGCGGGCTACCTTGGCATAGCCAAACAGGATGCGCGTTATCAGTGATAGCGGGACGCTGCCGCCGATGCGTTCGGCCAGGCGCACGCCCCACTGCATGGGATGCCGCACAAAGCCGCCTGCCAGCACCACCGCCTCGACCCGAAAGCGGTCCCGGCCCACGAGGCTCCACAGCACCTGCGATCCAAACGACTCACCCAGCAGCCAGCCCTGGGCAATGCCCCGCTCGGCCAGCGCGGTTTCAATTGCCCGGGCGTAATCCTCCAACGACCACGCAAGCGTTCGGGGATACGTCATTTCCACAAACCGCACCCGCCCCCCGAGCGCTTGCCGGAAGCTGCCGACCAGCGTCCAATCCCCGTGCAGCCCCGGCAGATAGATGAGGGTGGCCGGCGCCGTGTCTCCATGGACGCGTATCTCCAGCTTCTCGGTCATTTGATTGATTGGCGACACTGCAGGCAAGGCAATCGGTTCTTTCGGTCGCGGAGTGACCCAGTCATGCGATTTACGGTGTGAGGATGCAATCATGTGACATCAGGGCCTTGAGGGTGCATGGAGCTCACGGGGATGCCTGAACGAGCTTGTCCAGTTCGCGGTGATTGACCTTCCCCGTGCTGAGCCGGGGCAGATCGTGCAGCACTTTGATTTCGCGCGGGACAGCAAGGTTGCTCAAACCGCGGGCGTGCACGACGGAGCGGATGGCCTCCAGGGTCAGCCGCGGTTCGTTGGTCACCGCAAGCAAACTCTCCCCCCGGGCGGCATCGGGGCGCGCAACGACCGCCACCGCAAACCGCAGGCCGTATTGCGGAAAAGCGCCGGCCAGGGCGTCTTCCACTGCCGCGAGGCTGACCATCTCACCGCTGACTTTGGCAAAGCGCTTGAGCCGCCCCAGGATGAAGACGAAGCCTTCGGCATCCACCTTGACGATGTCGCCGGTGTCGTACCAGCCGCCGAGGGCCTGGAAGCGGGTGTTGGCTTCTGCGTTGAGGTAGCCGCGCATGACATTGGGGCCGCGCACGAAGAGCCGGCCCCCTTCGGCGACACCCTCGACCGGTTCGAGCCGATGTTCGATTCCCGGCAGGAACTGGCCGGCGGAACCGTGGCGCGGGCACATCGGCAGGTTCGCTGCCAGGCAGGGGCTGCATTCGGTGGCGCCGTAGCCTTCCAGAATCCGCACGCCGAACTTGCGCATCCAGAAGGCCGCGGTGGCCTCCTGGACCTTCTCCGCGCCGGCAAACAAGTAGCGCAGGGAGCGGAAATCATAGGGATGGGCCTTGCGCGCGTAGCCGTTAAGGAAGGTGTTCGTGCCGAAGAAGATCGTGCAGTCCAGGTTGTAGAACGCGGAAGGGACGACGCGGTAATGCAGGGGCGACGGGTAGAGCAGGACAAAGACGCCCTGCGTCAGCGGCAACAGGAGGCCTACCGTTAGCCCGAAACTGTGGAACAGCGGCAGCGCATTGAAGAAGCGGTCGGTCTCCATCAGGTCAATGACGGAGAGCATTTGGCGGATGTTGGCGAGCAGGTTGCGATGGGTGAGTTCGACGCCTTTGGGCTCGCCCTCGGAGCCGCTGGTGAAAAGGATGACGGCGGGGCTTTCCGTTGATGGATGGTGGTTGCCGCCGGAAAGGCGCGGTTTGATGCACTGGCGGAGGAGAGCCAGGAAGCGTTGGGCGCCGGTGATTCGGGCGCGCACGTCTTCGAGGCAGACCACCTGAATCCCAGCGGCGGTGATGGGTTCCAGGTCGAGCCTGGCACGCCGAATGAACGCCCTGGAGGTGATGATATGCTTGAGTCCCGCGAGCCGGGCGCAGGATAGCAGCACTGCTGTGCCGGTGGTGTAGTTGAGGATGGCAGGGACCTTTCCGGCGGCCCACAGACTCAAGGTGGCAACGGGCATGGCATTGACGTTTGGGAGCAGCAAGCCCACGCGCTCTTCCGCCTGGCCAAGCAGCGCGCGCCACTGGTCCGCCAGCAGGTTCGCGCCCGCCAGCAGGCGGCGATAGGTAAGCGACTGGAGGCTGGTGTCTTGCAGGATGACTTTGCGGGGCCAGCGGCGCGCGGCGTCCACGATGGCCTCCGGCATGGTGGCCGGGCCGAAGACCATCTCGGTCTCGAAGCGCTGCCGAACCATCTGCTCGCGCAGCCAGTGAGTGAGCCTTGCCCGCGCGGCGGTGGCGCTAACGTGCTCTAGACTGGGCGCCGGCAGCACATGGCTGAAGTGAACCGACAGCCGCGGAAACCACTGACTGCGGCCGGGGCTTCGCGAGAACGGCAGCCTTTGGGCGCCGCGGATATAGGCGGTGATGACCTTGGCCCGGGTTTTGAAGATCAGGAAGCCCGTGCCGTCGAAGAGCTTCATCAGCGAGCCGGTGCAGGAAAGCCGTCCCTCCGGGAACAGCACCAGCCGCCCGCCGTTCTGGAGATACTCCGCCATGCGTTTGACCGCGAAAGGCGAGTTCATGTCCACCGGGAAGGTGCGGCGGTTGATCATGATGCGCCTATGGAACCAACTGAGCCCGGCGGTAGCGCTGGAGGTAACGAAGCGCCAGTCATGGTCCAGGCAGACGCCGATGAGCAGCCAGTCCCACCAGGAGATGTGGTTGGGCAGCAGCAGGACCGGACCGGGCGTCTTGAGCGCCGCCAGGTTGTGCGCGCGAAATCGGTAGAGGAGCTTAAGCAGCCAAAGGAGGAGGGTTATCATGAGTCTTGGGAGGCTCGGACGGAGCGTGCGAAGCGCGCGGGCGGTGCAGGAAGAACATCACCATCAGCACCGCGGTCACCGCCACGGAAAAAGGGGCCAGCCAGCGGTCGGCGGGCAGCCGGCCGGTGCCGCGGAGTTCCAAGGTGCCGGCGAGAGTGACGCCGTCGCCCGGGCAAGGTGCGGAGGCAAGAACGCGGCCCGCGTGATCGGTCAACTGGGAGATGCCCGAACTGGCCAGGCGGAAGATCGGCAGGCGGTGTTCCGTGGCCCGAACGGGCGCAATGCGGGCGTGGAGTTCGTGCTGGGCCTGGCCCCAGTCGGCGACGTCCATGGTAGGCACAATCAGGGCCTGGGCGCCTTGCCGGACGAGGCGGTCGTTAACGCGAGTGTAGCTCAGGTCGTAGCAGATGCAGATGCCGATCTTGCCCCAGGGCGAGTCCCACACTTTCTGTTCCGGAGCGGCCAGGCCATCGTTCATGAACTGGATGGGAACGGCCTTCACCTGGCGGAAGACGATGTCACCGTCCGGACCGATCACGAAGGCGGTGTTGTAGAAGTTGGTGCCCGTGGCGGGGGCCTTGCCGCCGACCACGAGGTAGCGGCTGTGTTCCCGGCACCATTCGCGCACAGGGTCCGGGACGGGGCCGGTGAAGGTGTATTCGCTGAGAACGGCCAGCTCGGTGTCGGGATGCTCGCGGATAAGGTCGTTCAGACGCAGGACAACTTCCGCTTCCAGGGGGAACTCCATCTGAACACCCGCCACGCGGACACCGGGACCCGGGGTTGAGGTGTGGCTGCCGACAAGATCACCGCCCAGGGCAAAGGCGCCGGCGCCGAGCACAAGCACCACTGCGGCCCGGACCTTGGATTTCTGCCAGCAGAACACAGCGGCAGCGGCCACGCCCGCCAGCAGGAGGCCGGCGCCGTAAACGCCGGTGAACCGCAGGGCCGCCTGCCAGGGCGCCTCGGCAAACGCGTAGCCGATGCTCAGCCACGAGAAGCGCAGGTAGTAAAGCTCGCTGCGGAAGTACTCGAGCCCGGCCCAAACAAACGGGACAAGCAAGAAGCCCCGCGCGCGGCCGAAGCGCGTGAGGCACAGGCGAGCCAGCGCCACAAACAAGCCGATCCAGAATGCGTAAACGAACCACAGCGCGATCGCGGCGCCGGAAAAGAGGACCCAGAAGAACCCCAACCGCGCCACCGCGATGAGCAGCCCAACGGCCAGACCGGGATAGAAGGCCAGCCGCCAGCGGCCGGCCTGCGCCAGTTGCAGCAGGGCGAAAAGGTAGAGAACGATCAGCAGGCTGCCGTGGACCGAGGCATAGGCCGCGTGGAAGGCGGCCGCGGCGACCACCACCCAGAGGGAAATGCGGGCAAACGTGGCCATAGGGTTCCTTGCATTAAGGGGTTCAGGGAGGCGAAGTTCCGGCGATGCGCTGGGCGTTCCGCGCCACCTGCCGCAGATCCGCGATCAGCTCAGCCGCGCGCCGGGCGGGGAGGCGGCCCCACACCTGCCCGGCATCCCGGTAATAACGGGGCAGGATGTCGCGCAGCAGCCGAATGCCGGCGGCGGTCAGGACCACGTTGTAGGCGCGGCGGTCGGCGGCCACCTCGTGGCGCGCCACCAGATCCCGCTTCTCCAACCGGTCCAACAGCCCCGTCACATTGGACCGGTGCATGATAAGCTGGCGGCTGAGGTCGGTCTGGGAAAGGCCGGCGGGGTTGAGGCGCAGGAGGTTGAGCACATTGAACTGGCTGGGGCTCAGATCCCAGCGCTCAAAGAACATCCGGCTGGCGTCCCAGACCGTGTCGGCGGTGCGCAGCAGCTCCATGAGCGCCCGGTAGCCGGGATGATCTTCATCCACTCTCGGTTTCATGCCAATTGTTTAGCATATAATTGTTTATATGTCAACAGTCTCCGCCCGGCGCGGGCCGGCGATTGCTCCCGCGCCCCCGGCAGCCGGGCTCTCTCCCGCACCTTCGCCGCGGGAGGGGGGGCCGAACCCGGGGCGGTGCGTGGGTGCGCTCCGGACGCCTGCCTGCCGGGCGGATCGCGATTGTCAACGGGGCGGAGCGCCGATAAATTAAGGGCGCGCGATGATTTCGGCCCAACAACAGTCAACACTCAGAGGGGCGAACTGTGAAATTGCTTTCGACAATCTGACGCGCCAGCTTTACGCGACCGACGCCTCGATTTACCAAATCACCCCGGCGGCGGTCGCCTTTCCGGTCAACACGCGGCAGGTCAGCCTGCTCATTGACGCCGCGGTGATGGCGGGCGTGGCCGTCACGCCGCGCGGGGCCGGCACCGGGCTGGCCGGAGGGGCCCTTGGCGACGGGCTGGTCATAGACTTCTCACGCTACTGCCGCCAGATCTCGGATTTGGACCTGGAGCAGCGCACGGTGCGGGTGGAACCGGGTGTGATCCTGGATCAACTGAACAATTTCCTGCGGCCGCACGGCTACTGGTTCGGGCCGGATGTGGCCACTAGCGCGCGGGCGACGCTGGGCGGCATGATCGCGAATAATTCGAGCGGTTCGCACGCGCCGGTCTATGGCACGACGGCGGATCACATCAACGAATTGGAGGTGGTGCTGGCTGACGGGCGGAATGTGGCGGTCGGGCCGAAGCACGACACCTTGCGCAAGCAGCGCGAGCTGGTGGGTGACTTGCTGTATTTTCACGGGCTGACCATAGCGGAGCGCCTCCCGCCGGGGCTGTCGAAGCGCTGGCCGGGCTACGCGATTGATCGCTGCGTCCGGGAGCCCGGCAACCTCAATCATCTGCTCTGCGGCAGCGAAGGGACGTTGGCGGCCATCACGTCGGCGGAGGTCAGGATCGTTCCGCTGCCGAAGCAGAGGGGCCTGGGTCTGATATTCTTCGCCTCGCTGGCGGAGGCGATGCAGGCGACGGTCGAACTGCTCGACCTCAAGCCGGCCGCCATCGAGCACCTTGACCGGCTCCTGTTCGACCAAACCAAGGGACAGCGCCAGTTTCAGGCCGCCCGCGACTTGCTCGAACTGGAACACAAGCCCTGCCAGTCCATCCTGATGGTCGAGTTCTTTGATGACGTGGAGGATCGCCTGGCGGCGCTGGCAACGCGCCACCTGGGCCTGCGCAAGCTGATTGTCAAGGGCCAGGCGGAGGCAAACCTCATCAGGTCCCTGCGCCAGGCAGGACTTTCACTCCTGACCGGCCGCAAGGGAGCCGCCAAACCCACGACCGGCATCGAGGATGCCGCCGTGCGCCCCCGGGATTTGCCCGCCTACGTGGCCGGGCTGCAATCCCTGCTGGCGCCGCTCGGGCTGCAGGCTTCCTTCTATGGTCACGCGGCGTCGGGCTTGCTCCATGTGCGGCCGATCCTCGATCTGCACTCGGCGGAGGACCTGAAGAAGTTCCGCCACCTTGCGAACGAAGTGTCCACGCTGGTTCGGGAGTTCAACGGCTCGCTGGCCGCCGAGCATGGCGTTGGCCTCGCGCGGACCGAGTACATGCCGGAGCAACTGGGCGACGGGCTGCTGGATGCGATGCGCGAGATCAAGACCTCGTTCGACCCGAACAACCTTTACAACCCGGGCAAGATTCTCCCGGACGGGCGGTACAAGATTGACACCCTGCTGCGCCAGGGGGCCGGCCACGAGCTGAAGCTGCCGTTTGCGCCGGTTCTGGCGTTTGCGGCCAAGGACGGCTCCTTCACGCGCAACCTGGAGCAGTGTAACGGCTGCGGCGGCTGCCGCAAAGAGACGCCGAGCATGTGCCCGACCTTCATTGCCACCGGCGAGGAGATCATGAGCACGCGCGGCCGGGCCAATGCCATCCGCGCGGCGCTGGAACTGCGCGGCCTGGACGGCGCCGATCCGCTGCGTTGCGCCGAGCTGGACGCGGCGCTGAGCAATTGCCTCTCCTGCAAAGCCTGCACGACGGAATGCCCGTCCAATGTTAACCTGACGTTGCTCAAAGCCGAGCTGTTGCACGCGCGGATTCAGCGCACCGGCTTGTCCTGGCGCGAGCGGGTGATCAGCAATGTGGATTTCCTGGGCAGGCTGGGTTGCCGGATGCCGCGGCTGGCCAACTTCGTCCTGGATTCGCTTTTCGTGCGCGGCATTTTGACCAAGACGCTGGGCCTGGCGTGGCAACGGCCGCCGCCGCATTACGCCCGCCAGCGCTTCGATCACTGGTTCGCCCGCCGGGGGCGCTCGGCGCCAGCCCCGCGCGGCCGGGTGGTGCTTTGGGACGACACCTTCGTGCGGTACCACGAGCCGCACATCGGCATCGCGGCGGTGAAGGTGCTCGAAGCCGCCGGGTTCGAAGTAGTCCTGCCGGTCGGACGCAAGTGTTGCGGGCGGCCAGCGTTCAGCCAGGGCAACCTGGACGAGGCCAAGCGGCTGGGCCGGCACAACCTCGCGCTGCTCCATCGGGACGTGGACGCCGCGCCCATCATCTTCCTGGAAGCATCCTGCTATTCCATGTTCGTCGAGGACTACCGCGAGCTGAGCCTGGAGGGCACCGAACCTGTGGCCCGGCGTTGCCATCTGTTCGAGCAGTTCATCGAGGCATTGCTCAGCCATGAGCCCGAGGCGCTGCGGTTCAAGACCAAGGCCGGCAACATGATCATTCACGCGCATTGCCATGCCAAGGCGCTGACCGACACCGCCAACCTGCGGCGGCTGGCCGAGCGCCTGCCGGAACGCAATGTGACGCTGCTGGACACCGGCTGCTGCGGCATGGCCGGCGCGTTCGGGGCCCTGGCATCCAAGTACGAACTCTCGCTCAAGGTGGCCGAGCCGCTCGCGCGGAAGGTCCGGAGCCAGCCGTTCGGCACGGTCGTGGTCGCCTCCGGCACGAGCTGCCGGCACCAGATTGATCACCTGGCTCCCGTTCGCGCGCGGCACATGGCGGAGGTGCTGGCGGACGCGCTGGCCTGACCAGCCACGGCGGTCGGCGAGGGGCGGCTTCGAACGGCCTGGTCTTACTGCAGACGGTTGGGGTAGCGAGTGTCCAGGCCCGCGCCCGGTTCCGACTCCTCGGCGTTGTAACTCGGGCGTTTCTTGAGCCGCTGCTGCCGGGTCGTCAGCTCGCCGGCCAGCGCCTGGGGGCTCTCGAACTTCGTAAAGCCGCCCGGCGGCAAGAACAGGTCATCGGGCAGGGTTTCCAACCGGGCTTTCGACAAATTCAGGGTCAGGGGGGTGCTGCTCGAGGTGCAAACAACGCGCAGGGCAAGCCCTTTCAAATCGGTCGCCCGCCAGAGGCGAAAAGCCGTGATCGACCCGTCGTTGGCAGTTACCACCGTCTCCATTCGCTGGCAGGGATGCCCGGCGATCTCCTCGGTCGGGGAGCCGCCGGCGGTCGTCCCGGCTACGAGGTTGGTGAAGAGGCTGTTCGCCGCGATCGTCGCGTAAGCCTGCATGGGCCCATTGACGATGCAGCCTCGGTGCGCGGGCACCTCCCAGATAAAAGCGGAGTCCGCCGCCAGGGAGCGCTTGAGTTCGGCTTTGCTCACACTAGGGATGAACACCAATTTGCCTCCCTGGCCCATCAGTTCGCCGGCGGCCACCTGCATGGCGGAGGCTCCTTCCTCCAGCACCACGCGGGCGCGGAATCCATCCACGTTGGTGAACAGCAGGCCCATGGCCCCGCTCAGGAAGACCGGGGGCTGCGGCACGAGCGGCGCGGCCAGCCCGCCGCCGGTTGCGTCTGCGGGCGAGTGGGCGCACCCGGCAGCGAGGGCCACAACCACCAGACCGACCCATCCCGATAATCGCTTGGCGCACAGCCACGTACTCGCCAGGCGCCCCAATCCGCAATTCTTCATCCGCATATGGTCAGGAAGCATAAGCCGGGGGAGTGGGGCGGGCAAAGCCGAACTGGGGTTGCGGAAACGCGTCCCAGGGCGGATTCAAGAAGGTGGCCATCCTTGGTCTGGGGATGTTGAGCTGGCGGAAGCGAGGATGCGCAGCCAGTGATCTGTGCCTGCCAGGCCAGCCATCCCGGGGAAATCTTGTTTCCGGGAGCATACGGCGCTAGCCTCCGTCTATCTTGTTATGAAAACGCATTTCGCATGGTTTGTGTCCCCGATGCTCTGCCTCTCAATCATCACCGGCTCCTCTGCCGAAACCAACTCTGCTGCCGCCAAGCCCAAGAAATCCCAGGTCGCCGCCGAGGCTCCCGCACCCGGGAAAGAGCTTGAGAAGGAAATGCTGGGGGTCACGCTGGTCGCGGATAAAAGCCTGGACCGCATTGACCGGTTCAGGACGCTCGGGATGAGCCGGGGATTCGGCGGCGACCAACCGCTCTGCGACTTCATCGCCACCGAAAAGTGGGTGAGCAAACGGGGGACTTCGATCAAGGCTGGTGAGAAGATCAAGATCGGCAAAGCCACAATCGTGGAGGCGACCGACGGGTTTGGGAACACAGGCACCAAGTTGATCCTGGACAGCGCCGAACCCAACGAAGGCCTTGTCTTCTACTGCTATGCGTTCAATTCCAAAGAGAAAGCCTACTGGGCAATAGACAAGAAACAGATCAAAAAGGCGCTTTCAGGGTATTTCCACATAGAAGAGTAGGCGCGCCGCATCACACCGCCCGGCCTCAGACGGTGGCGTAGAGGTGGTTCTGCAATCCGGCGGAGGCCTGGCCGATTGGCTCCGGCTGAATTCACGGGCCCAGGAGGAGTTTGGCTCCACGATTATCGTTAATTCACCCTGCTTTCCTGCGATTGGAGCGGGAAAGAGGCCGGTTTTCGGCCCAAATTGCTTTAAGTGATTGAATGGCAGTGTGTTGCGCAATAATCCACCGGGAGCATCAAGTGTGTATCCACGGTGCGAATGCGGTTATTACCCGGTGTGGTTCCCATGGGGGTCGGGCCCCATGGGAACCACACCGGGGTATAACGGGCTTCACAGCGTTTTCGCACCGGGGCGGCCAGTCGGTTCAGGAACAGGCGACTGCCCTGCATTTCGCCGCTGGGCGGGTTGGTTCCGCAACTCGCGGAGGATTGAGGCGGGATTGGCCTGCGCCGGTTTGCGTATTGAAATCGGAGGCGGGGTCAGGTAGCCTGCCAATGTCGTATGACGTTAACCGAGAGAATACTGGCGCGCGCGGCGGGCAAGGCGCGGGTTCAGGCCGGAGACAATGTTTGGGTCCAGGCCGATGTCCTGATGACGCATGATGTTTGCGGGCCGGGGACGATTGGCGTGTTTCACCGCGAGTTCGGCCGGGCGGCGAAGGTCTGGGACCGAAACAAAGTGGTGATCATGCCGGACCATTACATCTTCACCTCCGATTCCAAGTCGAATCGCAACGTGGATATCCTGCGGGAGTTCGCCCGGGAGCAGGGGATCACTTACTTCTACGATGTCATTGACGACCCGAACGGGCGCTGGATGTTCGATGCCGGCAAGGGCATGCTTCGGCGGCAATATGGGTCCCGCTACGCCGGGGTTTGCCATGCGGCCTTGCCGCAGAAAGGCCATACCCGCCCGGGCGAGGTGCTGTTCGGGACGGACTCACACACCTGCATGGCCGGTGCGTTTAACGAGTTCGCCACCGGCATCGGCAACACGGACGCCGGATTTGTGATGGGCACGGGCAAGTTGCTGCTCAAGGTGCCGGAAACGATGCATTTCCGGCTGGAAGGCAAGTTGCAGCCGGGGGTCATGGCCAAGGACATCATCCTGCATTGCATCGGCGAGATCGGCTTTGACGGCGCGACGTATCGCGCGATGCAGTTCGACGGCCCGGGCGCCGCGACCTTAAGCATGGATGACCGCATGACCGTCGCCAACATGGCGATCGAGGCCGGCGGGAAAAACGGTATTTTCGAGTTCGACGCTCAGACGCAGGCCTACGTGGATCACCGTTGCAAGCTGAACGGGACGAGAACCGCTTACGAACCGGTTGATCGCGACCGGAGGCAGAAGTTTGTCTATGAGCTGGTGCTCGACCTGGCTCAGCTTGAGCCGACGGTGGCGTGCCATCCCAATCCCGGGCAGCGCAAGCTGGCGAAGGAACTTGGCCACATCAAGCTCGACCGGGCCTACATCGGGTCCTGCACCGGCGGCAAGACGAGCGACTTCCTCGAATTTGCGCGCGTGGTGCGGGGCCGGCGGGTGACCATTGACACCTTTGGCGTGCCGGCGACGCCGGAAATCGTGCGCGACTTGCAGACTGCGCGGTGGGGCGACCAGACCGTTTGGGAGATACTCACCGCGGCCGGCGTGCAGATGACCGAGAACGCCGGTTGCGCGGCGTGCCTCGGCGGCCCGGTGGACACCTTTGGCCGGATGAACTCGCCGCTCAAGTGCATCAGCGCGACCAACCGCAATTTCCCCGGCCGCATGGGGCACAAGGAGTCGCAGGTGTTTCTCGCTTCGCCGGCGACGGTGGCGGCCAGCGCCGTGACGGGGCGGATCGCCGATCCGCGCGAACTGCTGCCCGGGGGCTGATGAATCGCGAAACGCTGGACCGCTGGTGCGAGCGGGGCATCCTCGCGTTGGTGCTGGCGATCCTGGTTTTTGGGCCGCTGGCCACCGGGGCGGTGCGCCCGCGCTCGTTTCTGATCATCCAGGGGCTGACGCTCGGTGTGCTGCTGCTTTGGGGGGCGCGCTTTTGGCTTAATCCCCGGCCGCAACTGTTGTGGCCGCCGGCTTGCTGGGCGGTGGTCGCCTTCACCGTTTACGCGGTTCTCCACTATCTCAACGCGGACATTGAATACGTCGCCCGCCAGGAACTGATTCGCATTGTAATTTATGCTTTCCTGTTCTTCGCCATCCTCAACAACTTGCACCGGCAGGAGACCACCCAGGTTATCGCCTGCACGCTGGTCTTTCTGGCGATGGCAATCTCGGGCTACGCGATTTACCAGTTCCTGACCCACTCGAAGTGGGTCTGGTATCACTATGTGCCGCACGACTTTAACGCTTCGGGCACCTTTATCTCGCGGAATCACCTGGGCGGCTTTCTGGAGATGATTCTGCCGCTCGGCCTGGCCTTCATGGTGGCCAGCCGGCTCCATGTGGTGGTCAAGGTCACTCTGGGTTACGCTTCGTTGGTAATCCTGGCGGGCATCGTCGCCACGAACTCGCGCGGCACCTGGGTTTCGACTGGGCTGGTCCTGTTGCTGCTTTTCAGCGTGCTGCTTTTTCATCGCACCTACCGGCTGCCGGCGCTGGTGTTGCTGGTGGTCCTTCTTGGGGTGGGCGCCTATTACCTGCCCAAGACCTATCCGATTCAGGCACGCCTCAAGACAACGTTGGCGGAGGGGGGAAGCATTGAGCAGGACTGCCGCGCGCATCTATGGCAGGCTGCCTATCGCATCTGGCAGGAGAATCCTTGGTGGGGCGTGGGACCTGCGCATTACGATTATCGGTTCCGCCAGTTCCGGCCGGCGGAAATACAGATGCGGCCCGGCTGGGTGCACAACGACTATCTGAATACCCTGACCGAATGGGGCGTTGTGGGCGCGGGGCTGGTGGTTGCCTTTTGGGCGTTGCTGGGCCTGGGGGTCCTTAAAACCTGGCCCCACGTGCGCAACGCGCCGCGGGACATCGGGAAACCGCGCAACAGCACCAAGTTAGCTCTCGTGCTGGGCACGACGCTTGGCTTGACCGCGATCCTGGCGCACTCCGCCGTTGACTTTAACTTCCACATACCGGCCAACGCCATCCTGGCGATCGCGCTGATGGCGCTGCTCAGCAGTTGCCTGCGCTTCGCCACCGACCGGTATTGGGCAAAGGTGGTCCCCTGGGGCAGAGTTCTTGCCAGCGTGGTGGTGTTGGCTGGGGTGGCTTACCTCGGAGTGCAAGGCTGGCGTCGCGCGGTGGAATATGTCTGGCTTCAGCGTGCGGCCCGCGCGCCAAGCTTCTCGCCTGCGCAAGTGGCCTGCCTGGAAAAGGCGTTCGCCGCCGAGCCGATGAATCCGGAAACAGCGTATGCCATTGCCGAAGCCTGGCGCATCCAATCCTCGGAGGGCGGTGAGAATTACCGGGAGCTTGCAACGCAGGCGATGACCTGGTTCGAACGCCACATGGCGCTCAACCCATGGAGCGGTTACGGTTATCTGCGTTATGGCTGGTGCCTGGACTGGTTGGGCCGGCTGGACGAGTCGCGGCCGTACTTTGAACGCGCGTCCCAGCTCGAGCCGAACGGCTACTTCCTGACGGCGAACGTTGGGCTGCATTACGTGCAAGCGGGGAATTTCGCGGCCGCCAGGACATGGTTTGAGCGTTCCCTCCAATTGTCCTCCCAGGACAATCCGATCGCACGCAATTACCTCGAGATTGTGAACCGCCGGCTGCAGGAAGCGGCCACTAACGAAATCAGCGCCAAACTGGCTGCCCCGCCGGATTCACCGGGAATTGGCCTGAAACCTGCGGTTGAATAGCCCTGCGGATTCCAGGTAAGATTGCGAGCGGGACCGAAAGTGCCGAAAAAGAATGCAAATATTCCGTTGACAATAGGCCCGTGGAACCTAAAATTACAGCGAAACTGTGTAGTGCACTGTCTAGGAGCAAATATGAAAGAAACTCGAAATTTACTAAAGAGGTTGGCAGTCTGCGGGCTCGCGCTCGCGATGGTTTCCACGTTGTCGGCTCAACCGGTGACTCAAGGTGTGGCGAAGGTCGTTCGCCTTAAAGGCGCGGCCCGCTACAAGAACGGCGGCAGCGACTGGCAGCAGCTCAAAGCCGGAGATGTCGTCAAACCCGGCATGCTCATTCAGACTGCGGACAAGTCCCGCTGCGACATCGCCTTGGGAGACGGCTCGCCGCCGGTGGCCCGGCCGGTCGCCAACGAAGCCTTGGCCTACCAACCCGCAGTCGAGCAGAACCTGGTCCGTATCTGGGAGAATACCTTGCTGGGCATCGACAAGCTGACGGAGACCAAGACCGGGGCGGATGTGGTCAGCGAGACGCAACTGGACTTGCGAGCCGGCCATATCTTCGGAATGGTGAAGAAGATGTCCGCTGCCTCGAAGTATGAGGTGAAGATTCCCAATGGCGTGGCCGGCATTCGCGGAACCGTTTACGACATCAGTGCGGAAGGAATCGTAAAGGTTCTGTCCGGTTCAGTCGTGCTGGCGCACGTTGCCCCCGATGGGACGGTAACGACGCAGCTCATCATGGGCCTCCAGGAATTTGACGCCCCGAAGAACGTGCTGAAGCCCTTGTCAGACCCAGACAAGTCGGGCATGCAGCGCATGATGAGACAGCTGCCTGCGGGGATTATTCCGCCAATTACGCCGATCTCTAACGACAAGACCATCGACTACGTCTCGCCGCACTAGCAGGCGAAAAGAGCCGGCGGTTGCCGGCCCGCTCAATCTGCCAAACCAGAGCAGCCTTGTGTTGCTCTGGTTTTTTGTTTAATTCAGCGCAGTGAAGCGGAAGCCCGTCACACCCATCCCTGCGTTGATCGCGTTCGGCATCATCGTCCTGGTCGGCAGCCTGCGCTGGTGCCAGTTGGGTTTCTTCGAGGGCCTCGAGCGCATGACCTACGACATGCGCGTGCGGCAAGCCTTCAAGCACGCGCCCACCACCGCGACGAACCTTGGTTTCGTGGCAATTGAGGATGCCAGCGCTGCCTTTATGCGGACCAACCAGGTGCCCGGCTATCAATGTGACTTCCCATGGCCGCGGCAGGTTTACGGTCGGCTAATCGAGGAACTCGCGGCCCAAGGCGCCCGGGCAATTGCCTTGGATCTCATCTTCGGCGAACTGCGTCCCGACGATATGCCGGTTCAAATGGCGGACGGCAGGCTTTTGGATTCGGACGCCTTCCTCGCTCTCCAAATGCAGCGCGCGCGCAACGTCATTCTCGCGGTTCCCGCCGACCTCACTCCGCCAGCGCTGTTCCTGACCAACGCGCTGGCCTTGGGCGACATCTCAACGCAGAAGGACTCGCCCGACGGCGTGTTACGGCGAGCACAGGCGTTTCGCCCCTATCGGAAGTGGCATTTCGCTTTTCGGCAGGTCGAGGCGGCTCCGGGTTTCGGAGTGGATCTGCGCCGGGCGCGGGTGGAACCCGGCCGAGTGGTGCTGTGTCGTCGTAATGGCGACGATATCATCGTGCCGCTCGATGAGGATGGCAATTTTGACCTGACCGATTTCGGCGGGGAGAAACTCCCGCCGGGCGTAGCGCCAAAGGCAAAGCCATTCACAGAAGGGCGCCATTGGCACATGGGTATCGTGCTGGCCGCCCAGGAGCTGGGCCTTGACCTGGACAAGGCTGAGGTTGACCTCGCAGGTGGAAAGATCACGCTGCAAGGCGCTGGCGGTGTCTCACGCGTCGTCCCGGTTGACGGAAAGGGCTACTTCTATATTGACTGGGCTTTGCCGCCCAACCATCCGCAGCTCACGCAGGAGGCGATCCATAGCATCCTGTGGCAGGATCGCCTGCGCCTGGAGGGCCGCACGACTGATCTGAAGAGCCTGTGGCAAGGCAAGTTAATCGTGGTCGGATCGAGCGCGACGGGGAACAACTTGACTGATCAGGGGGCAACGCCGCTGCGGGAGCACACCCTGCTGGTCAGCCAGCATTGGAATGTGGCAAATTCGATCATCGTCGGGCGATTCATCCGGCGGGCGTCAATGGGAGTCGAGTTGGGACTGGTTGGATTGTTCGGCATCGTGGCCGCATTGCTCGCCTGGCGGCTGCGCGTTCTGGTTGCCTCAGTGCTGGTGGCCTCCGTAGCGGTGGTTTACATCGCGTTGAGCTTTGTCGTCTATGTGCAGGCCCGGTTTTGGCTGCCGCTGGTGTTTCCCGTGGCCGGTTCTCTCCTTCTGACGCATCTGGGCATTGTTACCTGGCGGGTGGTATTCGAGCAGGCCGAACGCCGGCGGGTGAAGTCCATCTTCTCGAAGATCGTTTCTCCCAAGATCGTGAATGAACTGCTCGACGCCGAGACACTTTCGCTCGTCGGCGCGCGGCGCGAAATCACTGTGTTCTTTGCCGACGTGCGTGGATTCACGGAATTGACCGACTCAAGCCAGGAGCGGATTGCCGAATACGTGCGGGAGAACAACTTGACCGGCGCGGAGGCCGAAGCCTGCTTCGACGAACAGGCCAAGGAAACACTTGGCACGATCAATCTGTACCTGGGCGTGGTGGCTGACACGGTCATTAAACACGACGGGACCTTGGACAAGTTCATTGGCGACTGCGTCATGGCGTTTTGGGGCGCCCCGACGCCCAGTTCAAAACACGCGCTGGCGTGTGTGCGCGCGGCCATCGAAGGGCAACGGGCGATCTACCAGTTGAACCAGCAACGATCGGCGGAAAACCGGAAACGCGAATCCGAAAACATGGCCCTCGCCTCGGCCGGGCTGCCTCAGAAGCCCCTGCTGCCGATACTGCTTTTGGGCAGCGGCATCAACACGGGGATGGCGACTGTCGGATTGATGGGCTCTGCCGCCGAGATGCAGAACTACACGGTTTTCGGCCGGGAGGTCAATCTGGCCAGCCGTCTCGAAAGCGCGTCGGGGCGGGGGCGCATCTTCATTGGGCAGACCACTTATGAACACCTGCGGCGCGATGACCCCGCTTTGGCCGCGACCTGCGTCGAACTGCCACCGCGAGAACTCAAAGGCTTCCGCGCGGCGGTGAAGGTCTATGAAGTTCTCTGGCGTCCGCAAGGTGTGCCGCCCCCGGAAGAGGGTTCTTTTAACGCAGCGCCAGCCGATACGACCTCTTCCACCGGTTTTATTCAACCAGGGGGCGGGTGAGCACCAGGCGCTGGTTCTTTTTCCTGCTCGCTATCCGTTGAGTTTCTGGCAGGCTATGCAGGATGCGTACGGCAATCTATCCGGGAAGTTTTGATCCCATTACCAACGGTCATCTGGATGTCCTGCAACGGGCAACCAAGTTGTTCGACCGGGTGATTGTGGCGGTGGCCAAGAGCGAAAGCAAGCATCCACTCTTCTCGCTGGAGGAGCGCGTGCAGATGGTTGCGCGCGCGATCCGGCACTTGCCAAACGTGGAGGCCGACTCGTTCGAAGGATTGCTGGTGACCTACGTAGAACGTCGCTCCGCCCAGGCGGTGGTCCGAGGCTTGCGGGCGGTGTCGGACTTTGAATTTGAATTTCAGCTGGCCTTGATGAATCGTAGGTTGAACGAACGAATCGAAACGATATTCATGATGCCTAAGGACACCTACACCTTCCTCAGTTCGCGGATTGTGAAGGAGATGGCGCAACTGGGAGGAGACGTTAGTGCCTTTGTGCCGGCGCATGTGCGGGCAGCCTTGGCCGGCAAGTTCCGCCAGAAGCCGGCTTAATCAGAGTTTGTATGCCGTTGATCGTCAATCTTCGCCATTTAGAGGCGCACAACGCCCGCCTCCGGGGTGAGTTGCCTGTGGCGGAGCTGGATATTGACACCCGTGATGAGGTGATTCGGCTGGCCTGCCCGCTCGAGCATGACCTGGAGGTGCAGAAGTTGGACAAGGGGCTCCTGGTGCAGGGCCGTTTGCGGCTGATTCTGGAATGCCAGTGCGTCCGGTGTCTCAAACAATTCCAATACCACCTGGAGCTGGACGACTGGACCTGCCATTTGCCGCTGCAAGGGGAAGATCGCGTGGCGGTGACTAACGACTGCGTGGACTTGACGCCCTCCGTCCGGGAAGATATTCTCCTTGAATTTCCGCGACATCCGCTATGTAACCCGGGATGTAACGGGTTGCCAGCAACGTCAATTAGTAAGTCAAAACGCATTAGCGGCACCGGCAAGACCGAAGTGGATCGGTCAACCTGGGCCGAGCTGAACAAATTGAAACTCTAGAGAATTATGGGTGTTCCCAAACGAAAACCGTCACGAAGCCGCCAACGCATGCGCCGCGCGTACAACAGCGCGCTGACGCTGCCGCAACTTGGCACCTGTCCGCAATGCGCTGCGCCATACGTGCCGCATCGAGTATGTCCCGCTTGCGGCTATTACAAGGGGCGCCAAGTGATTACGGTGACTGCCGGGACCTGAACCTGACACGCTAAAGGCGCAAAGCGGGATTCCTACTGCTTCCGGTCCCCTTTATGCGAATCGCAGTGGACGTCATGGGTGGCGACCATGGTTGCGGAGTGGTCATCGAGGGGGCCAAGCGCGCGCTGCAGGCTGACTCGAGGATCATAGCGCTTTACCTGGTCGGCAACCGAAGCGAAATCCACGCCGCCTTGCCGCGGCGCGGGTTTCGTGACCATCGTGTGCGGGTGGTCCATGCCAGCGAAGTTCTGACGATGGCCGAAAAGCCGGCCGCAGCCCTGAGGCGGAAGAGAGATTGCTCGATCGCCCGCGCAATGGAACTGGTGCGCGAGGGCAAAGTTGACGCCGTGATTTCTCCGGGCAACACGGGTGGCATCTTCGCCGCCGCGACCTTCAAGCTGGGCCGAATCGCCGGCGTTGACCGGGGCGGCATCGCCACTGTCATTCCCACTCCGGATCACGATTTCGTCCTGCTCGATTCCGGAGCTAACATAGAGTGCAAACCCCTGCACCTGGCCCAGTTCGCTGTGATGGGCAGCATCTACTCGCGGGAGATTCTTGGCTATAAGAACCCAAGGGTCGGCATTCTGAGCATTGGCACGGAAGATAGCAAAGGCAACGAATTGACGTTGGAGGCGTTCAAACTGTGCCGGCTGCTGGACTTGAATTTCATCGGCAACGTGGAGGGCCATGACTTGTTCAAGAATCGAGTAGACGTGGTCATCTGCGACGGATTCGTTGGCAATATCGTGCTAAAGACGTGCGAGAGCCTGGCGATGGCGATGTTCTCAATGCTCAAACGAGAATTGAAGGCGAACCCCCGGCGCCAACTCGGCGCCTTGCTGGCTCAAAATGCTTTCCGCACCATCAAACGTCGCATGGATCCGGAAGGGTTTGGCGGCGCCCCGCTGTTGGGTTTCAATGGCACAGTTATGAAAGCTCACGGATCAGCCCGCGAACGCGCGATCGCCAATGCCATCCATGTCACCGCCGAAAACGTTCATCATCAAGTGAACCAGATCATCGCCCGCGAAATAGTGCGCGCGAATGAGCGGCTGGCCGCGGACGAAACAGCGAGCGTGGCTTTGCTGTCACCAAACTAGCCTTCCTATGCCAGACCAGCGGAGACGATCTGGAGCCAGCGCCTGGAGGCGGGCGATTTGAGCGCGCGCCACTATTTCTGCCGGCCCTGGCTGATCACGCCCGCCGGCCCCTTAGAATTGCTCAAACGATGCCAGTTGCCAAAATGAGTCTATCACACACGCCTAAATTCAAAAACCCGCGGGCCAAATTCAATTTCCAGGGCCGAACCTGCTCCATCAGCGGAGTGGGCTCCTACGTGCCCGCCAAAGTGCTTACCAATGCGGAACTGGAAAAACTGGTGGATACATCCGACGAGTGGATCACGACGCGCACGGGCATAAAAGAACGCCGGATCGCTGCAAAGAACGAGTTTACTTCCGACCTCGGCGCGCAGGCTGCTTTACGGGCCATGCATCAGGCGGGAGTCAGCGCGGAGCAGATTGATCTGATCATCGTAGCGACCATTACGCCTGACATGCCCTTCCCGTCAACCGCCTGCATGATACAGAAGAAGATTGGCGCTCACCGGGCCGCCGGCTTCGACCTGGAAGCAGCGTGTTCGGGCTTCATCTACGGGCTGGAGATCGCGCAACAGTTTATCATGTCGCGCACCTACGACACGGTGTTGGTGGTGGGCGCGGAGAAACTCTCATCAATTGTTGACTGGAAGGATCGCAACACTTGCGTGCTGTTCGGCGATGGCGCGGGCGCCGCTATTCTACAGAATCGCCCCAACGCGCACGGTTTGCTCACTGCGGTGATGGGGGCCGACGGGAGGAAGTCGGACTTGCTTTTTATGGCGGGCGGCGGCAGTCGTTGCCCCGCGACTCAGGAATCAGTTGCCGCCCGGATGCATTACCTCCGAATGGAGGGGAAGGAGACTTTCAAGTGCGCAGTGCAAGCGATGCAGACGGCCGCAGTGGAGGTGCTGCGCCGCTGTGAGATCGACATCTCGCGCATCAAGTGCATCATCCCGCACCAGGCCAACCGCCGGATTATTGATGCCGTGGCCGACCGCATCGGGGCCAAGCCGGAACAGCTCTTCATCAATCTCCACAAGTATGGGAACACTTCTGCGGCTTCAGTGGCCATCGCCTTGGACGAAGCGGTGGCAACGGGACGTGTGCAACGGGGCGACTTAATCCTGATAATTGTGTTCGGCGCGGGCCTTACATGGGGCGCGGCAGTTATTGAATGGTAGAGACTTATAGTCACGGTTTACGGGGCTAATTTGACGATTTTTGGGGCCATGTTATCCTGATACAGTTGTATGAGTGCGAGAAGAATTGCAGGTGCCGGCTCACTGGATCAAATTACTGTTGAAGCGCGGCAGACCCGCTTGTCTCTCTCACCCAATTCGGTAGTTATCCAC
The DNA here is from genome assembly GCA_035452965.1 of Candidatus Paceibacterota bacterium. Lineage (NCBI taxonomy): Bacteria > Bacillati > Minisyncoccota > Minisyncoccota bacterium. The sequence continues at coordinate 147,366 of DAOTCE010000003.1, forward strand.
AAGGGCGGCATAGAGTTTCGCAGCGCCACACCATTCTCGGAGTGGACGGAAATGACCATGACACTCCAATCGCCTGGCGACGGAGGCAGGGTTCACTGCACGGGGGTTGTTATTTCCTGCACCGGCAGCAAACACACCGGCTTTCACATCTCAATGGTTCTGACTGGTTTATCGAGGCAGGCACAGGCGCGCCTGAGCGCGATGGCCCACGCGTCTCTGGAGTACTAGTGGAATTACCGTGGGGGAGGGGGCTGCGCGCGGCAGCGGGGGCTGGCGAAGTAAGGCTTCCAACTTTTCACTGTTGGTTTTTCAATTCCATTGGTTACCCTGCCGGATATGGAAATATTTCATCGCATTCTGAAAACCGCTGTTGATGGGGGTTCCTCGGACGTTCATCTTAAGATCGGGACTCCAGTCATCTTCCGCATCAACCGGCAACTGATTGCAATCGAGTGCCCGTTCCCAACTGAGGAATGGATGAACAATGTCGTGCAGCAAATCACGCCGGCTCATTTGCGCAAGCGCGTGGAGCAGGAACGAGAAGCGGACTTTTCCTATTACGTGCCCGGCATCGGACGGTTTCGCACCAATCTATTTCAGCAGCGTGGTCAATGGTGCCTGGCGATGCGCTATGTGAAGACGCGTGTGCCCAGTTTTGAGGAACTGGGTTTGCTTGAACAGATCCGGACGATCGCGGAATCCCCGCGTGGCATTGTTCTTCTGGCCGGTTCCACCGGCTGCGGCAAGTCCACCACGCTGGCCGCAATGATTGAGCACATCAACGCCAATTTCAAGAAGCACATCGTTACCCTGGAAGACCCGATCGAATACGTATTTGAGGACAACCAATGCGTGATCGAGCAGCGCGAGGTCGGACTGGACACCCTTTCCTTCCATCATGCGCTGAAACACGTTCTGCGCCAGGACCCGGATATTATCATGGTCGGCGAAATGCGTGATTCGATCAGCTTCACCTCGGCCATGAGCGCAGCCGACACCGGCCATCTGGTGCTCTCCACCTTGCACACGACCAATGCCTCCCAGTCCATCAGCCGCATTCTCGACTTCTTCAAGGCCGACGAGCGCGAGCAGATTCGCCGCCAGCTCGCCGGTACTATGCAGGCGGTGATCTGCCAGCGCATGGTGAATACGTTGGCGGGCAGCATGACGCCCGCCCTGGAGATCATGATCAACACACCCACGGTCAGGAAGCTGATTGAGGAGAACCGCCTCGACAAGCTGGCTGCTGCCATTGAGACCGGCACCGAAGATGGGATGATCAACTTCAATCAAGCGTTGTTCAACCTTGTGAAGCAGGGAAAGGTCAGCGAACAGGAAGCCCTGAATAAGGCCACCAATCCGCAGGCGTTGGAAATGAACTTCAAAGGAATCTTCCTGGATGAAGGGCGGAGGATCCTGAGTTAATACCGCAATCCACTACCACAGTCCGTTATTCCGGGACCGAATCACCGCACCAGAGAGAAGTGAAGCGGTGTCCATTTTCTGGACAGCTGTGGTGCCCGAGCACAACTGTCGTCCTAGCCCTCCACAACCTGAAGTGCCGGTGTGGCAATGCCGTGACACCCGTGACATCCCAGTGTGTATCCCATGGGGATCGCTCCCCATGGGATACACACCGTAGTCCCGCCGGATTGGCGCCGTGCCATCGCTGAAGCCGGCTTGGGCGCAGGGTGCATAAGGCCTTGCGGACGAGCGGAACCGGTAGTTGGAGCGGCAGTCGGTGGGCTTGGCCGGAAACGGGCCCGGCCTACGGCGCAGGTCTCGAGCCCATCCGCCAGGTGAGACCATTCTAACCGGTACTCGCCAGGCTGGATTCTGCGCCAGGGGCAGGCAATACGTTGGTGGATTTGCGCCATTACGCAGTTGAACGAGAAGTGGTTCTTTCGACAGAGGCCTCCAAACCTGGTTGACTAGGGCAGTCAGAGGACTCAGCTTACCGCTATGGTCAGGCAGTTCTGCCCATTCAACTCGGATACGCTCGACGCGGGCGGCAGACAAATGGAGGTTTCCGTGTCCGCATGTCCGGACGATGCGAACGAAGTCGCGGGGAGCGGCACCGGACAGCCGGCTCGGCTCCGCGTCTGGCTCCTGGCGGGGCTGCTCGCATCGCTCGCAGGGTCAGCGGTCGCGCAGAGTTCCGGCCAGAACGGCTATTTGATTGAGAGCTGGGCCAGCGAGCGCGGTCTGCCGCAGAACATGGTGACGGGCCTTGCCCAAACGCCAGATGGTTACCTTTGGGTCAGCACCCTGGACGGACTGGCCCGGTTCGACGGAATGCGCTTCCGAATCTACAAGGCGGGCAACACGCCGGCATTGGGGAGCGGGCGCATCCGATTTCTCTTTCCGAGCCGGCGTGGTGGATTCTGGCTGACCACGCAGGAGGGGGGGGCAATCAGGTTTGACAACGGGCGGTTCAGCGCCCTTGCCCTGCCCGAGTCGCAGGGTCCCCGCCCGGCCATTAGTCAGGTTGCCGAAGACGACGCCAACGGGCTTTGGCTCTCGACAGAAGAGGGCAAGGCTGCCCGCTTGGCCGATGGGAAATACTCCACGATCTCCACGAATTGGGACCCAAGTGGCAAGACGGCGTTCCAAGTGCGGGCGGACCTTCGCGGCCGGCTCCTGGCAGTGACGGACACCGCGGTTTACCACGTGAACGGAACGGAGCTGGTTCCGGCGCTGGAGGGCAAGCGGGGCGAGCTGGCGGTTCACTGTCCCAGCCGGGGTGGGGGATGGTGGGTCAGCACCGGCGGCCAGGTTCGGCTGTGGCGGGATGGGCAGTGGCTCAAGACGGTTCAAGGGCCGGGCCTGCCGGTTGACTCCATCCGGAGCGCCCTGGAGGATCGCAACGGGCGGCTCTGGCTGGGCACCTGGGGCCAAGGCCTGTTCCGTTGCGATACCAACCAGAGCCCGCTGCAGCTCACCAAGCAAGATGGTCTGAGCAGCGATTTCGTGCGGGTCCTGTGCGAAGACACCGAGGGCAATCTCTGGGCTGGTACGGAAGGGGCCGGGTTGAGCCGGCTGCGCGCACCGTTGTTTACGGTGTATGGCCTGGCGGAAGGGCTCTCATGGGAGTGGATCACCAGCGTGAGCGAGGGGCCGACCGGCGACCTGTGGGTGGGCACCGACGGCTACGGGCTTAACCAGCTCCAAAACGACATGATCCGGCCTGCCAGAGACGAACCGGTGGTGACGCCCCAGCACGTAATGGTGGCCCTTGCGGACCGCCGGGGACACATTTGGTTGGGCACCCGCCAAGGGGGGCTCTACGAATGGAAAGAAGGAGCCGCTAAGAGAGTGAGCGGTTTCCCGGCGAAGACCTCTCGTGTGCGATCCCTGTTTGAGGATTCTCAAGGAGCCATCTGGGTAGGCCGGCATGACACCGACGAGCTGGTCAGAGTCCACGATGGAGCGGTGAGCACCATCGCGCTGCCCAAGTCGCTCGTGCCAGTTGATGTGCGAGTCATGGCGGAGGATGAAAGCGGCGCGCTCTGGATTGGCACGGATGGCAAGGGCTTGTTGTGCTGGAAAGAAGGGAAGTTCAAGCGCTACTCGCGGGAGGAGGGACTGAGCAGCGACTTGATCTGGGCCTTGCAACCGGAAGCCGACGGCGCGCTCTGGATCGGCACGTTCGGAGGCGGTTTGACAAGGCTGAAGAACGGGCACGTGGCGACGTGCGCCACCCGACAGGGGCTGGCGGACGACGTGATTTGCCACATTGCCGACGATGGGCGGGGACAGTACTGGCTGGGTTCCCATCAGGGGGTTTTCCGGGTGAACAAGAATGAACTGAACCAGTTTGCCAACGGCACCATCAGCCAAATCCACTCCGTGGGCTATGGCAAGTCAGACGGCCTGCCCACGCTGGAGTGCAAAGGGGGCTTTCAACCAGCCGGCTGCCGCGGGCGGGACGGGCGGCTGTGGTTTCCGACCATGGGAGGCGTGGTCGTGGTGGACCCGGTGGACGCGAGCACCGGCAGCCCGGTGCCGCCCGTGTACGTGGAGGAGGTTTTCGTGGACGGTCAACTCTTCGGGCCGGAGCGATGGCGCATCGCGGAGAGGCGATCGGGCAACGGGAACGCTCGACCAACAGTGGCGGCGATCCGGTCTTCGCGCCCGGCCTTGAGTTTTCCGGCGGGCAGCCGCCGGTTCGAGTTTCATTGCGCCGGGGTGAGCCTGGGGGCGCCGGAGCAGTTGCGTTTCCGCCACAAGCTGGAGGGTGTGGATGCCGACTGGGTGGACACGGGTGCCCGGCGCGAGGCCAGCTACACCCGCCTGCCGCACGGCGCTTATACGTTTCGCGTGCAGGCCCGCAATCGGGAAGGCATCTGGAGCCAGCCCGGTGATCTGGTCGCATTCCGGGTGCTGCCCTTCCTCTGGCAGACCTGGTGGTTCCTCAGTTTGTTCCTGGTGACGTTCGGGGGCACAGTGGGTTGGGGGGTAGGGGTGGCTCTCCGGCGGCGGCACCAGCGCCATCTCCGGCTGGTGGAGCAGCTCCACGCAGCCGAGCGGGAGCGGACACGGATCGCACGTGACATTCACGACGATCTGGGCAGTAGCCTGACGGAGATTAGCCTTTTGGGGGCGCTGGCCGTGCGGGAGTCCACCCCGCCGGGCGAGGCGCGTGAACAGGTCGCCCGGATGATGACACGGGCCGAGGAGCTGACCCGGAAGCTCGACGAGACGGTATGGGCCGTGAACCCCAAAAACGATTCCCTGCGGCACCTGGCGACCTACCTGTGCAACCTGGCGAAGGAATTTCTGGAGCCGACGCCTATTCGCTGCCGGCTGGACGTGCCGCCGGACCTGCCGGATGTGCCGCTGACCACCGAAGTCCGGCATAACGTGTTTCTGGCGACCAAGGAAGCGCTCAACAATGCCGTGCGCCATTCCGGAGCGAGCGAGATTCGGTTGCGCATGGCGGTCGGCGGCGGCGTTCTGGCGCTCGCGGTCGCGGACAACGGTCGGGGTTTCCACCAGGAGGCAAATCAAAGCGCAAGGAACGGGCTGCGGAACATGGCGGAACGAATGGAGGAGATCGGCGGGCGCTTGCAAGTGCGCAGCGCCGCCGGGCAAGGCACCACCGTCGCGCTGGAGCTGCCGCTGCCGGGCCCGGTGGAGGGGGGGGAGAGCTTGCGCGCCACTCAATTGGGGGATGCTACCGGCGGACCGACCGTCTAGATTGACAACGTATGTCCATTGCTGTGGCCCTTGTCGAGGACAACCCGGAAATCCGGCGCAACCTTTCGCGCTACATTGACGGGGCGCCCGGGTTTCGCTGCGCCTGCGTGTGCGCCTCGGGCGAGGAGGCCCTGCGCACGATCCCGCAATCGCCGCCCGATGTGGTGCTGATGGACATCCAGATGCCCGGAATGAGCGGCATCGCCTGCACCGCCGCGCTCAAGAAGTTGCTGCCAAGGGTGCCGGTGATGATGCTCACGGTGTATGAGGACAACGACGCGATCTTCAATGCCCTTAAGGCGGGGGCGACCGGCTACCTCCTGAAACGGAGCGCGCCGGCCAAACTCCTGGAATCCATCAAGGAGTTGCATGGCGGCGGCGCGCCCATGACCAGCGAGATCGCGCGGCGGGTGATCGCCTCCTTCCACAAAGAGAAACCCGAGTCGCACCCGCAGGATAAACTGACCCGGCGGGAAGAGGAAATTCTGGAGTGCCTGGCCAAGGGCTACGTCACCAAGGAAATTGCCGACAAGCTATCGGTCAGCTACGACACGGTGCGCTACCACTTGAAGCACATTTACGATAAGCTGCACGTCCACTCCCGAACCGAGGCCGTGATCAAGTACCTGGGATAGAGAGCTACTGAGCCAGCAGGCGGTAAAATCCGCGGGGCGCGCCCGCCGGGGGGGAATGCGACAACGGCGTGGCGCACCAGAAGTTGGAACTGTTGTTGGAGTTGGTAAAGGCCAGCGCGTCGGTCCAGGAAACCAAATCCGGGGCGCACCGCAGCTTGTAGCGGCGGCCCACGATCGTGGCCGCCTCGATCCGGAAGACGCCGTTGGAAAGCCAGCCAGGACCCAAGATGGGGTTGACCGGGCCAATCGGACTGGTCACTGCGTGGCCGTAATAGAGAACCCGATCCAGCGCGTCATCGTGCAGCGCGAAACCAGTCTTTACATCCGTGCTGTTGTAATTGTGGACACCGGACTGGCATTCCTGCGGGCCGTTGGTGAGGATTTCGGCGTCCGACTTGGCGCTGGGGCGCAGCACGGCGATGTGGCCGGAGCCAACGGCTTCCTTTAACGAGGCAACCACCAGCTCGCCGGCATTGGCGAGGTGCTGTGCGTCGGTGGCGCGGGGGATGGCGTACCAGCCGCTGTTCTGGTTGGTCACCAGCCAAACCGCCTGGTTGTTCGCCAGGTTGAGATCCAGGGCGTCCGGTTGGCGCAGGAGGTAAACGTCCAGCACGCAAGCCACGGCGGCGGCAAAGGCGCTGCAGTGGCTGGCGGTGCCAACGGTCATGTTCGGCCCGCTGCCACCGGGGGCGCCCGTTAGCCAGTTTACACTCTTGCCGTTGTCCCAGTAACGTTCGACCTCCAGGGAGTCGAGGAATGCCGAGAGCGCGTGGCCCTGTTCGGTGACGTTGGTCGAGCCGACAGTGAGGGTGCCGCTGGTCGCGGGCGCGAGTCCCGCCCCGATGTCCGAAGCGGACGCGGTGAGCGTGTAAGCCCCCGGGAGGGCCACAACCAGATCGTCGAAGGTCGCGCGCCCATAGGCGTCGCTGGCCACGGTGGTGGTGCCGCTGGCGAAGGCGGCGGTATTGAGCGTGACGGTGATGGGCACGCCGTTGGAGGGAACAAAGAAGCCCGTGTCATTCTGGATTTGGACTGCCGTGCTGGTCATGGCGGCCCCTGCGGTTCCAGCCCTGGGCGCCGCCGTGAACACCAGCCGGGTGGCGGGCGGGATGTTGCCCACTGGCGTCACTTCCTCCCACGTTGGCCCCACACGCAGGGCGTCTGCGACGAAAGAGCCGGCGAGCGGGCCGCTGACCCGGAGGTAGAGACGGTCCAGGCTGGTGACGGCGATGCCCGTGCTGGAGGCGTCCGCCAGGGCGGGCTCGCTGCCACCCGGGGAGGGATTCAGGTAGAGGGAGGCGCGGCCAGCAGTGAACTCGTATTTCAATACCACCAAGTGGACTGTGTTCAGCGCGAGCACCGGCGAGGCAAAGACAGTAGTACTGCCGTTCTTGGCCCGAACGCCCAGGTTGTAGCCGCCCGTGGCGCTTCTGACGTAAAGGTCGCAGGGATCGAAGGCCGGGCCGTTAGGGAGCACGACACTGGGCGGCAGCAGCCCCATGACATACGAACTGAGAGTAACCGCGGAAAAATCAATGAGGAAGGAGAACCAGACGCTGCCGCCGGCGGCGGTAGTGTCGAGAGGCCGCAAGGTTACGATGGCGTAAGGGGAACTGCCCTGCGTCACACTGACCGCGCGTCCGGCAGGGGAGGTGTCCGCCAGATTGGTATAGGTCAGACCGCCCTCGATTACCGCGATCAAGTTAGTGGGAGACGTCCAGGGCAGGTTGGTGCCGAGGGTCCCGGGAGGATAATTGAAGCCATCCTGCAAGTAGAGCGCAGCCTGGGTGTTCCAGGCGACCAGCAGGCTGGTGCCGAGGGCCAGGCGCCAGCATCGGGCGGCCCGCCGGCGGGCAGCTGCGAGAGTGGAGGGGTTGCGTTGCATCGGTCAGAATCGCTGGGGCGCTTAAGATTACTATTCTCGGCGAGCGTAACAGGTTTGGGCGTGCCGTCACCTACTCAATTGGGGGATGTGCGCAGGCTTGGGGCGGGGCTATGTTGAGGCGTAAATCGTGAATTCTTCAAGAGACTCGTTCGGCAGGGCGGTTTGGCTCCTCCTGGCAGCCGTGTTGGGATGTGTAACAGTTTGGGGAGCTTCCACTCCGGAGAATCGGAAAGCGGTTCCCGGTCCCGCTGAAGTCAGGGGGGTGTGGATGTGGAGTTCGGCCCTCCAGCAGGAGAGCGGCGAACAGATTGCCGCACATCTCGCCGAGCATCAAATCAACCGGGTGTTCTTTCTGGTGAAAGGCTACTCCGGGCGGGTGTGCTATCCGAGCAAATTGGCCCCTTCGCAACGATCAGGCAGAGACTGCCTGAGGGAGATCCTGACGGCTTGCCACAAGCGAGGCATCGAGGTCCATGCCTGGTTTGTATTCAATAGCGACGATCACTGGGGGACGAAGCATCCGGAAGACGCCATGTGTCACGTCGGCAAACCGGATGCCTGGGGGGATGGGCCTTATTCCAAAAAGGACAGCCAGAGCAGTATTCCGATTTGCCCGCTCAGCCAGGGGTATCGAAGCCACTTCAAGGGCCTGGTGCGGGAGGTGTTGGCCGGTTACGAGGTGGATGGGATTCACCTGGACTACATCCGGTATGGACACATGTGCTATTGCTTCTGCCCGCGGCACCAGTCGCTGGCCGCCAGCAACGGCATCGCGATGGCGAACGTGCGGAAAGCCATCTATAAGACCTTCTACGCGCCCAGGAAGCAGAGCAGTTACTATTTCGACCGCTACCGGGCCGGCGACCACGACGTGACTCGCTGGGTGGGCATGCGGGAGGAGGATATCAACACCGCTGTGAACGAGGTCCGGCAACTCGTCAAGACCACGAAACCGACGCTGGCCTTGTCCGCGTCGTTTATGCCGGAGGGTGGGGAGTTGGATGACGCCTACGCTCGCTGCCATTACGCCCAGAATTACGCCACCGCCGGCAGCCAGTTGGATTATATCCTGCCGATGACTTACTGGAACAGTCCCCTGCGGGTGGCGCAGATCGCGCGCAATGCCGAGCAAAAGTCCCACCGGCCGGTCTACAGCGGACTCTGGGCCTCAGAGGCGAAGGCCACCCCGCCCGACAAGCAGGAGCGAGACGACTCCGTGTCGGCGCCGATCTCCAGAGTGGTGTCCCCGCTGAAGCTGAGCCAGCATATTCAAGTGCTTCGGGAACAGGGCATCAAAGGGTTTGTCCTCTTCCAGTATGGCACCATGACCGAGCGGTTGTGGAAGGAACTGCCCTGAGCGCGGGTTAGAGATCGCCGGCAGCCCACCTGACTCCGCGAACAACCATCTGTTCGAGGCCAGCGGTCAACTCGGGATGGAAGCTGAACACCACGCAGCGGCCGAGTTGATAGGTCGAGGTGGTCATGCAGGTGGTGCCCGGCATGATGCCCTGGGGGGCGCCGTTGTCATGAAAGTCGCTCACGAAGACCGCGACTTGCTCGTAGTCCGGCAGGATGGCGGAGCCACCGGGCCCGAGAAGCGGCCCGTTGGCGTAGTAGGCGGTGACGTTTTCCGGGAAGCCCGCCACGATCGTGTTGGTATCGTTGACGATGCGGATCTCGGCCATGCCCGACCCTCGGTTCCAGTGGTCCACATCAATGATCCCGGCATCCACCAGTTCCAGCCACGCGGTCTGCGTGTTATAGCCCAGCGCGATCAGATAGGCTCCGGCGCAGGTGCCGATACAACCGCCGCCGTTGGCGACGAATTCCTCGACCCTGGCGCAGCCGGTTTGCTGCAGCGCTGTGGCTTGCCCCGTGCCGCCGCCACCCGGGAACATAACCACGTCATAATTCGTCAAGCCGCCGGCCCGGATGGAAGCGGCGGTGATGGCGGAGGGGACAAACCCGCTATTGGCGCTGAGAATGCTGATGGTGGCCTGAATGCAGCCAGTATCGGTGGATCCACCATCGGGGTCGGTGAAGATGGCGACCTTCAATCCCCCAGGCTGCGGGGCCTGGGGCCAGGAATCAGGCGCGGTCACCGCCCGCACGGTGGCGTAGTTCGGCATAGTTGCGCTGTGGTCCTGGTACCAGTTAATGGTGCGCGCAAAGACCGAGAACAACGCGCGAGTGGCATACTGGACTGCGCCCACCGTTGAGAAGTCCGGCAGCGTGAGGTTGGTGTCAATGAAGCCGGCAGTCGTTTCGGCGACCGCGAGAATATTCGCCAGATAAAGGGTGCCGCTGTCCAAGCCGCCGGGAGCGGGTGGCGGTTGCGTGCCCCCGGTAATGGTGACGGTGGCCGGCGGGGTCTGGGCGTGGGTCTTGTAGTAGCCCAACCACTTCACCATCAGATAATGAAGTTCGGCCGCGGTCACCGTATCGGTGCTCGCGCCTCCGACCGTGATGGTTTCCGGGATCTTGCTATGCGCCGTGAGGTGATCACACGTGCGGCTGCACATGTCCTGCAACTGCGCGTCGGTGACAGTCAAGGCGGGGTGGGTGACCATCACCCGATAGAATCGCTGCTCCGTGGCCGGAAGACAGGGATCGGTCATCACACAAGGATTAGCTGCCAACACGAGGTTGGTGAGCACTTGCCAGGAGTCCGTTCGCGCGAGGGTGGGCGTGCATTGGACCGCGCACGCGGTGTGCAGTACCCCGGTGATGGACAGGTTCACGCTACCCGCATTCACTTGAATGCTCAGGCCGGGCGCCTGGCCGCAGACCCGCCATCCCGTGGCTGCGATTAACAGCCCCAGTGTGCAATATAGGTGCCGCATCATGGTCTCAAGTGTCGTAACAGAAAGAATGAGGCCCTGGCGCAACTTGCCACCAGGGCCTCACCTGCATAACCCAACTCCCTCGTTACCAGAACTTCAAGGCACGATCACGCGGTAGAAACACTGCGGCCAGAGCGCGTTCGTATGAGTCATGCTCGCAGTGGTGCCTGTCGCGGTCACGTCGCCCACCACCAGCCACTCGGGCTGGTTGAGGTTGGTCTTATACTGCAACCGGTACGGGTAACCGACCTCGGTGCTCCAGGAGAGGGTCGGGTTGGGCGTGCCCACGCCCTCGATTGTGCCGGAGATGACTGGCTGCGGCGGCGGCGGCATTCCGGGCGTGAATTTCAGGATGATGTTGCCGCTGCCATCGGCGGCGGTCGAGAACGTGCCGGCCGAGTTGGTGCCGTTGATAATCGTCGAGAAGACGGTCGGCCCCGGGTTGCTGGCCGTGCCGCCGACGGTGAGAATCGTCCACTCATGCGGGGCTTGCCAGAAGGGCTCGCTGGCATTGGGGACGGTCGCTGAGCCGATGAAGTTGATCGCGAGCTGGGCGGTGCCACCGAGCACCACCGTGCCGCCGGTGACCGCCAGCACGTCGAAGTCAGTCCCCGGGTTGCTGGTGGAGTTGGCGGCGAGGTCCCAGACATATGTACCCGTGCTGCTCAGGGTGACTCCGCCAGCTGCGGTGAGGGTGTCGGCGCCATTGTTGCCAGGAGCGACGCTCCCGCCCGTGGCGGTGACGCGTCCGGCCACGGTTCCGGTGCCGCCCAGCGTGCCGCTTGACCGCACATAGACTGCGCCTGAACCGGTGGCGCTGCCGGCTGTGTTATTGGCGAGCAGCGTGCCCTGTTGCACGGTAGTCGCGCCGGTGTAGGCGTTGTCGGCGGTGAGCACCAGGGTGCCGCCGCCGGCTTTCGTCAGGGGAGCGCCTTCGCCGCCCGAGGTGCTGATCTGGCCGGTAAGAATGCCGCGGCCGGGGCCGCGCACGGTCCACATCTTCCCGATGCCCCCAGCCGCGATAGGTCCCGTGAAGGTCAGGTCATTGGTGCCATCAATCACTACGTTGCGCGCGCCGTTCAGGAAGATCGGATTCTCGATAACGCGCGGGGCGCCGTAGGCAAAGACCGTCATATTAGTCTCCGGTGCGGACTGATTGCCGATCGTGAACAGGCTGGTGCCAATGGGTCCGGAGGTGATCACGCCGACCGAGGAGACACTGTCGGCGCCGAAGCCGATCGCTCCGCCGAACAGGTAGGCCGTGCCCGTGAAGGTATTCTGCGCGGTGAAGATGGTCGCGCCGCCGCTGGTCGCGATAACATTGCCGCGGACCAGCTCGCCCGGGCCGGAAATCACGCCGCTGACGATCTGCGGCGGAGTGTTCGTGGTGCTGTAGAACTGGATTTGATTGGTCACGCCGCCAGCCGGCCGGTCATGGGCCGGGTCGCCGACGACGATGGGCCAGTCAATATTTCCGGGGCCCTGGAGGCGGACGCCGGAGATCGTGGTATCCCAGCCCTTGTTGGCGATGGTCAGCTTGTGGCCGCCGGGAACGGTGAAGGGGCCGGAGAAAGCTAGAATTGCGCCCGAGTACCGGTTGGTGCAGGCCAGGACGGTATCGGCGGTCATGAGGACCGGGTTGGCCAACGGGGAGGCGGCGTGCGATTCGGTGCAGAGCACGTTCCCGCCGCCCAGCACGAAGGTGCCGGTGCCGTCCCCCAGGGTGGCCGTGCCATTGAGCACCAGCCAGCCGGCGAGGTTGGTGGTGCCGCCGGTGTAGCTGCTGGCGGGGCCTCGCAGGGCCAGGGCGCCGTCGCCCAGCTTGGTCAGGCCGCCGTTGCCACCGATGGGGCCGCTGACCACCAACGTAGCGGCGTCAACGGTCACCTTCCGGTCTCCGCCCAAGGTCACCGGCCCGCTGCCGAGGTAGAGGCCCGCGCTGCCGACGAACTCGAGGTCCGAGTTCCAGTTCTGCGGGGAATTGTGGAGAACCACGTCGGCGCCGCTGGTGTTGTCGAGAGTCGTCGCCGTGGCGTAGGTGACTTCATTGGTGCCGAAGGCTGGCCCAGTCAGGTTGAGCGTGGGGGTGTTCACGGCCGTCGGGCCGGCGTAAGTCCCAATACCGCCCAGGGTAAGGGCGCCGGGGCCGTTGAGGGTGACGCCGCCGTCGCCGCTGAGGTCGCCGCCAAACAGGACGGAGCTGCCCGCGGGGGAGCTGAGGGTGGCGCTGTCCTGGAAGGTGATGTCACCCAGATAGTTGACAGTGGCGGAGGCGAGGGTGGTGCCGATGGTCTTGGTGCCCGTGCTGCCGGCCCGGACGACGATGTCGCGATACATGGAGATGCCGTTGACGTTGATATTGAACATCGCGTTGCTGGTGCCGGAGGTGTCGCCAAGGTAAGTTGCGCTCGAGCCGCTGCCGAGTGTTCCGCTGCCGTTGGCGGCATCCTGGTTGATGCTCAGGGTGCCGGCCAGCACCTTGGTCGAGCCCGCATAATCGTTCGACGGGTTGTCCAGAACCAGTTCGCCATTGCCGGTCTTGGCCAGGCCCTGGTCGCCGGTGAGTTGGGCATAGCCGGCTTCGGTCTGTGTTTTCGTGCCGGAGGCCACGTTAATGACAATGTCCTCAGCGGGCGTATAGGTCAGGTGAATGGAGCCATTTGAATCGGCATAAAGGCCAAAGATGCCGGCCACAACCCCGCTGAAGGCGGTGGTATCAATCGCGAAGTTGCCGGGGTTGAAGCCGGCATTAAGGCTGCTTTGCACGATGATCCAGTCGCGGGCGACGGCGGGATTCCATCCGGTGGGCGTTACGCCGCGGGAGTCCACCTTGATGGTGACAGGATTGAGGGTGCTGGCGGTATCCGACGCGTACTGGACCGTAATCAAGTCCCAGGCGGTTCCGGCGGAGCCGGTGGCGGAGGCGATTTCCCAGTGGTAAACGGCCCCCTGGTCCCAGGTGGGGTAGCTGATGGTCAGATTGCCAATGCTGGCCGCCGCCGCGCCCGGCGAGATTGTGCCCCCGCGGGTCACGGTGACGCCGGCGTCCACGATGCCGTTGCCGCCGAGGATGCCGACGTTGGTGACGGTGACCGTTCCCGAGCCGAGGGCGGAGCCGGTGGTGTTGTTGGCGAGGAGCGTCCCCTGCGAGATAACCGTGCCGCCCTGATACGTGTTGGCCCCGGTGAAGATGGTGGTGCCGTCCGCGCCGGACCGCTCCACCATGCCGGTCGCGTCATAGCTGGAGATCTCGCCGCTGAAGGTCTGCGCGCCGGCCGCCGCTGTGTTTTGGAGCTGCAGCAGAGCAAGAGCCCCATCCTTCGAGGTCGGCAAATTCAACATGATTGGGCGAGTGAAGTCGAATCCACCGCCGCTCAATCTCACGACAAACATATTGCCTGTTACTCCCTGGTTATCAATTGCAAGCGTCCCGGCGCTGCCGCTGAAAGGTCCGCTGAATAAGATGTAGCGAGATGCCGTGAGGGTGGAGTCAGCCGTGATGGTGCTATCGGCGGTTACGACCACCGAGTTGGCCAACGGGGCGACTGTACTGCGATCCGCCCCGCACAGCAGGTTGCCGCCATTCATGTAAAGGGTGCCTGAGCCCAAGTTCGCAGCAGCCGCCTTCAGGTTGAGCTTGCCCTCAGAAATGGTGGTGGGACCGGTGTAGGTGCTGGCACGGGTGCCTTGCAGGGTCAGGGTGCCCGGGCCAGTCTTGGTGAATCCGTGAGAACCATTCATCTCCTTAATCTCTGTGTAGAACAGGACCTCCATCGCCCCCGCGACGCCAATGGCTCCGTCGCCGGCCAGATAGGGAATTGGAGCCTTGACATCGCTCTGGGCGATCTGAATCCGCTTAACGGTTGAGGCATTCGTCAGCAAGATTCCATCCAATCCGTAAACGCAGAGACGCGCGACCCCGCCATCCGTCTGCCGCAGGACGACATTCCCCAGTGTGCGATCCGGGTGGAGCGTAAGCCTGCCGACGCCAATGTCTCTGGTGTCGGTGAGGGTGACATAAGCGTTCGCGGAATTTACTGCCCCGAGAATCGCATTGTCCGTGTTGGTCGGAACCGTATTGGGATCCCAATTGTTTGCCGTGCTCCAAGTGGCGTTGGCCGCGTTGGTCCAGGCCACATCCGCCGCCCAGAGCCCCGCGGCGGGGCCGAAGGCGAGCAGGAGCGTGAGCAAGGCGAGTATTGGGCTGCGGCGCGACAAGGCCGCCGTGATGGCATAGTTTGGATTGTGCATGGGAGCAGGTTTCATTTTAGCACTGTTAGGTTTTATGGTTGAGAACCGCCCGGGGCAGCCAATGGCTGGTGCCGGGATGATTCTATTGGTTGGCATTTTGTTTGTTTCAGGGAGGGGGCGCATCCCCCAATTGAGTAGGTAGGTTCAGTAGCGACTGACGCTGTATTCAGGGATTTCGGTGCCGTAGGCGAAGTTCTCCGGGAAGGCCGCCTGGCGGACCCAGGCGGCGTGCCCATCGCAATAAATGACATTGGCCCCCTCCGCGCCGTGATTGTCCACCCAGTCGGGGTAATCATTGTTGGAGGTCCGGCCGGAGGGACAGGGGATCGCGTCATCCCCGTCGCGGATGAGCCAGATTCGTGAGGGAGACCCGGTCGAGCCCTTGAGTTTGAACTCCATGACTTTGCCGCAGACGTTGTAGGACAAGTCATTCTGGTAAACATAAGCGGCCACGGTGCTCTGGGTCTTGCGGATGCTGGCATTCAAGAAGCCGGAGACTTCGTAACTATGACCGCGGCCGGCGCGATTGGGGGCGTCGTAGCCGCCGAACGCGCCATCCGAGGCCATCCGCTGAAGCTCGGGAATGAAGGTGTTGCCGTCGTGGAGCCGCTGTTCGTAGGAAAAGCCGGTCTGGTCGGGGGCGGGGCGCCAGCCGTTGCGGGCGAGGGACTGGGGGTTATTGGTGACGCTGTGGCGGGTGGCGGGGCAGATGAAGCTGCGGAGGCTGGGGATGTAGCGGGGGTAGAGCCAGTTAAGGTCATCATCGTGCCAGTTGGCAGTGCCGATGAGCGCGCCTTTGTCATCCTCGTCGGCGTAGATCTGGCTGCCCAGGCCCATCTGCTTTTCGTTGTTCAGGCAACTGACGCGCAGGGACTTGGTCTTGGCTTGGGCGAGGGCCGGGAGGAGCAGCGCGGCCAGGATGGTGATGATGGCGATGACCACCAACAGTTCGAGGAGCGTGAACCCGGCGGAAGTTCTCCCGGAACGACATACGGCAGATGAACCCGGAGTTCCGGCAGGAGAGGCCACGGCAGCATTCAATGCGGTGACACGAAGGTTCATTTGCCCGGATTTTAGTCCGCGGTGAAAGGGCGCACATCCCCCATTCGGGTAGGCCCCGGATGCGCGCACGGGTTGGCGCCAGGTGCCGTTGCATCGGGAGGGAGAATTCCGGACGGCCCTGATTCCGGCATTCCCTCCTTTGCCATTTTCTGGGCGTATCTTGGCGGCGGGGGGGCGGCACCAGGACGGCCAAGGGACGGCCACCAGACGGCCACTAGATGGCCACCCCATGGCCACTAGACGGCCGGGACCACTTTTGGGCTCCGGCCATCGGCGGCTCCAGGGCGAGCTATCCCGCCCGCTCCTGAGGGGCAGGATACCTACCGCCCTGGAACTCCTGACAAGAGGGAGGATGGCTAGCTGAGGAGGACGACGCAGGCATCCGGCAGTTTCCAACCGTGTCCCGCGGCGGCATTATTCCTCCGGCGCGGAGTGGGTGGAATGTGTGGCGCGGAGGAGCCGCACCGGGCCGAGCAGGCCCGATTCCAGCAAGGGCGAGGTGTTGGTGAAGGGCTTGTAGTTGGGGTTGAGCCACGAATATTGGTTGGTTGCGCCGGGCTGTTGGTCGCCAATGATCCGGTTCGGCCAGAGGTTGACCACCTTGACCTCGAGCCGATTGGCGCCCGGTTTGAGCGCGGCGGTGACATCGGCGTGGTAAGGCGGCTTCCAGAGAACGCCCCCAACCGGCGCGCCGTTGATGTTCACTTCGGCCACCTCCCTCACCTTGCCCAGGTCCAGGATGATCTGCGCGCCCGGCTTGAACCATGTGGGAGCGGCCTCGATTCCCCCGGTGTAGGTGGCTGTTCCCGAGAAGTGCTTCACTCCAGGCTCCTTGCAGTGAGTCCATGAAACAAGCTGATCGAGCGTGATCCGCGGCGGCGCGCCCTGGTTGGGCGGGAAGCTGACCTGCCACGGCCCCTGGACGGCCGCCAGTTCAGAGAAAGTTGGGCGCGGCACGGTTCGGGATGGAGCGGCCGCCGGTCGCCGGAACACGACGAAAACGGAGCCGTAGGGATCAAGGTGGAGCGGCACGGTGGTCCGACGCCGGGTGATTTCATACGCAGCAGGCTCGATCAATCCGCTGTCCGGGTGCCAAAGCTCGGCCTCCTTGCCGGCCACGCGGAACCTGCCGCGGAACTCCTCGGCCCGGTTTCGCTGATTGGCGACGAAATAAATGTCCGTGTCGCCGTCGCGACGATGGATCCACGCCAGGGCCGAGTCGGGCTCCGGGAGGCTGTAGTCGAGGTCGGGCGTGACGCCTTCGCCGGCCAGGAACTGGTGCAGGGGCGTGCCCCAGGAGATTCTGCCCTTGCCGACGGCGTGTTCCTTGACGCGGTCCCCGTCCACCGATGCCCACATTTCGCTGGCGATGGAGTGGAATTCCGCAGCCCCGCCCTGGTCGGCAAGGCTGGGCGAGCCGGCAGGCCTGGCCGCAATCACGGTGGCCCCGGCGGAGACCAGGTCGCGAAGCTTGCGCAGGAGCGGCAGTGTGATTTGAGCCACGTAATCCGGCACCACGAGCGCCTGGTAACTCATGCCGCTTGGCAACACCAGCCGCCCGTCCTTTACGGACATGCGGTTCAGAATGACATCTGCGTTGATCCAGTCATACGAATACCCCGGGGGCGGCGGGGGATTGAGGGGCCGGCGTTTCCTGCCCGGCACCGCGACCGGGGCGCCTTCCCCGTAGAAGTAGGCCAGATCGGCGACGAATTGTCCTTGCTGCAACAGATGCGAGGCCCGGGCCAGGTAGGTGTTAAACGCTATCGCCTGTTCCGCCCAGGTCGTGTTGCGGGTATAGTGCTGGCCAAAGCCGCCGAGGGTGATGCCCGGCTTGTGCCGGTCATCCACGAACGGCTGATGAACGGAGGTGTGGAAGACGAAGCGGTTGACGCCCAGGGTGAGCGCGTTGTCGCCAACCGGCTTGAGGTGGAAGGGCGAGGCCCAAACGGGATCTCCCTTGTCGGTCGTGAAGGACTCGGCGGCGACGATCGTCTTTCCATAAATGTGCGCGCCGGATGCCGCTTCCCGGAGGTCCGCGTTGCCCACGGGGCCGTCGTACTGCGCCGGGGTCCAGAACTCGCCCATCGGTATGTCCACGAAGCTCTTGGACAACAGCCCGTCGCCCGTGGTCGTGGAGCCGCCCATGGCTTCGGCGTAAAGGCTGATCCCCCGCTGGTTCAGATGCTTCGCCATGACCCCGTAATGGTTCTCGGCGACCAGGTCCGCGATGGTGCGGCGGAAATCCCAGAGGAACCGGTCGCTGACCTCCGCGCTTTCGATGATGCGCCCGGTCAGCGTGGGCAGGAATGGAGTCGGATCATATCCCCGGCGCTGCTGGAACTGGGCGGGCATGTCGTCCGTCCAGTTCTCGACCCCGGCTTCCCAGCTATCGAGGAGCAGGTAACGGAAGCTCCTGCCGAACTGCGGGCCCGCCGCGCTCGCAATCATGTCGGTGTAGGTCCGCACATAACTGCCGACGTGCTGCGCGCTCAGCTTGTCCACCTCGAGGCCCGTTGCCTCCAGGGTGGCGGGGTGGTTCTTTTGGCCAGTCAGCGACCAGCCCATGCGGAGGATCGACCATTTCCCGGGAGGCGCGTCCCACTCCAGGAGGCCGTTGGGCTTCATTCTGGAAGTCAGATCAATGACCTCGGCTCGGTTCACCGCATCTGTCTTCGCCACGGGCGGCGTGGACACGGAGTGGAAGTTGATGGTGTGGAAGAAGGCGGCCTTGCCGTGCCATCGGTTGATCTTTGGGCCGGACAGCTCGATTTCGGCCAGTGCGATGGAGCGCGCCTTGGGCCTGAGCAGCACGCGATAAAATCGGGCCGCGGTCTCGGGAAACGAATCGGTCTGGACATGGCACAGCCACGAGACGGTTTGGGCCGGGCCGGGCAGGCTGAGCAGCGTGGACCAGGTGACACCGTCCGCGCTGCACTGGAGCGTGCCGTTCGGAAGGTCCCAGCCTCCGGCGGAAATGGCGACCGTGAGGGCTTGCGCGCGGTATGGCTGCGCGAACTCAAACTGGACCCAGGCTTCCCTCTCTTGCTGACCCAGCGGGATTACCACCACGGTCGAGTAATCCCCATCCACGAGCCGGGCAAGGTCGAGCGTTGCCGCGCTGGTGGTAACCCGGGGAAGGACGTCGGCCATTCGGACTTCACTTTCCGGCAGGCGGCAGGCAAGGACCTTGATGTCCGAGTAGAACGATGGCGGCGGCGGCGACGGCTTTGCCCCCGGTGTGGGGGGCCGGCCCATCTGCTGGAATCGGCCGCTATTGGTCGGAGGCAGCTTTAACGGAACGGACACTTTCGCAGGCCCCTGAACGATGGTCTCGCTCCAAACGACCTTTTTCATGCCCTCCGCAGGTTTTACCCAGGGCCCGCCACTTTCGCTCCATCCGCCCGAGGCGGCCATCGCCATCTCCAGTCCAAGGCGGTCCGCCTCGCTGGTCGTATGACGAAAGGCGTCCTTCCACTCCGGGGTCATCCAAACGAGGCGATTGCTCACGGTCTGGGGCGTGCTCAAGCCTCCGTCGAACATCTGGAAGCCGCCGATGCCGGTGCGCTTCATCCACTCCAAGTCGGCGGTGATGCCTTCCTTCGTGACGTTGCCGTTCATCCAGTGCCACCAAACGCGCGGCTTGGCCGAATCGGGCGGGCATCGGAAACTGTGCTCCAGGTCGTCAGTGGATTGCGCCGAGGCCGGGCAGGGGAAGAGCCAAAGCGATGACCCCAGGACAGTCATCGCGAGCGAGCGGACAATGAGTCTGTGTAAGGCCTTAGTCGTGGGTGGGGCCGCTTCGCCGAGGCGGCCAACCGGCGGCGCTTTCGGCGACAGCGCCCTGCCAAACTGAAGCCTTGCTGGCGGACGGCGAATCAATTCGGTAAATCCGTTCCCAGCATGTATTTCTCAGGGAAGGCCTTCTGCCTCACCCACTCGGCGTGGCCATCGCAGAAAATGATGTTGGCGCCGTCCGCGCCGTGGTTGTCCAGGGAATCAGGCCGGTCATTCACGCTGCCGGGCATGTTTGGAATCTCGTCATCGCCGTCACGGATAAGCCAGACTTTTGACGGCGACGCAACGGTGCCCTGGAGCAAGTTGTTTTTGTAGGCATACGCTGAGACCGATCGCTGGGTCTTGCGGATGGCGGTCGCGGCACCAGTGGGGGTGAAGAAACCGGAAACTTCGTAGCTGTGGCCATAGCCGGTCTTGGAGCCTGCGTTGTAGCCGCCCCAACGGCCCTGCTGGGCCATGTAGGCGAGATGGGGGATGTAGGTGGCGTTACCATGCAAGCGTTCCTCGTAAGACAAGCGGGTGATGTCCGGGTTGGGGACCGAAGCCCGAACCAGCGGTTGTGGGTTGTTGGTAACGATGTGGTGGGTGGAGGGGCAAACGAAGGAGCGGAGATTCGAGATGTAGCTTGGGAAAAGCCAGTTGAGATCGTCATCGTAGTGGTTTCCGCCGCCGGTCAACGCGCTCTTGTCATCCTCGTCGGCGTACATCTGGCTGCCCAGGCCCATCTGTTTCTCGTTGTTGAGGCAGCCAACGCGGAGCGCCTTGCCCTTGGCCTTGGCCAGGGCGGGCAACAGCAGGGCGGCCAGGATGGCGATGATGGCGATGACCACCAGCAGTTCGATGAGGGTGAAACCGCGCTGCCCACGCCGGAAACGATATGTTGCAGATGCGTTCATAAGTTCTCAGAAGCGGTTGGGGCATGCGTCTGCGCGCTCCCACGACCGTTCATTGTCGTGGATTCTAGTTTGGCGGCCAGGTGCGCACATCCCCCAATTGAGTAGGCTCCGGATGCTCGCGGGAGATGGCGCAGCGTGCCCTTGCATGGGGAGCGCATCGCTGACCGCCCCGGCGCCCCGCTTTCCGTTCTTTGGCCTTCACTGCGCGCATGTTGGCCGCGGTGCAGGGTCGAGTCAACCACCCAGGAAATCGCCGCCGCCGCCCTGCGCCGGCATAACAGCCACGCCGAATTGCCGGTTGACCGAAGCGGGTGCGGCTGCCACCGTTTTGTTGATCATGAATCAGACCACCCGCAGATGCTCACCCGAAACCAGGGTGGAAGAGTTGTATCGGACTCTGCACGCGATGCCGGAGTTGGGGTTGAGGGAGGTAAAGACGGCGGCGTTTCTGGCCGAGCAGTTGAGAAGCGCCGGCTATGAAGTGCAGACCGGCGTGGGGGGCACCGGGGTCGTCGGGGTGCTGCGCGGGGAGAAGCCGGGGCCGGTGCTGGCGCTGCGGGCCGACATGGACGCGCTGAAGCACCTCGTGGATGGGAATGAGTGCGCCATTCATTCCTGCGGGCATGACGCGCACTCGGCGATGGTGCTATGCGCGGCCGAACAGGCGGCGAAGCAGGGGTTGGCGGCGGGGGCGCTCAAGATCCTGTTTCAACCGGCGGAGGAAGTATTGCTGGGGGCGAAGGCGCTCGTTGACGCCGGGGCGATTGCAGACGTGGATGCGCTGGTCGGAATCCACCTGCGGCCCGAGCAGGAGGCCCGAAAGGGCCAGGCCACGCCGGCATTGTGCCACGGATCGAGCGCCCGCATCGAGGCCGCCATCGAGGGTTTGGCCGCGCACGGGGGCCGTCCGCATCTTGGGATCAATGCGATTGACGCCGCGGCTGCGGTGGTCAACGCCATCAACGCGATCCGCATGAATCCGGTGGTGCCGTTCAGCATCAAGGTTACCAAGCTGCTGGCCGGGGGCGGGGCGACGAACGTGATTCCCGACAAGGCGGAAATGGCGGTGGACGTGCGGGCGCAGCGGAATGACCTTATGAGGGAACTGCTCGCGAAGGCGGAGGCGGCGATCGGCAATGCGGCAGCCTCTGTCGGCGCAAAGGTGACGACGCGGATGAAGGTTGGGCCGCCCGCAGCCGAATACAACGAGGAGTTAGTTGAATATGCCCGGGAGGCGATCGTGGCGGTGCTCGGCAAAGGGGGACTGCTGCCGCCCATCATCACGCCGGGGGCGGAGGATTTTCACTTCTACGTCCAGCGCAAGCCGGAGCTCAAGGCCACGTACATCGGGCTAGGGTGCGACCTGACGCCCGGGCTGCACCATCCGGCGATGCGGTTTGATGTCGGCTCGCTCATTCACGGCGTCAACATCCTGCGATGTGTGGTGGACAAGGTGTTGAATCCCGGCTGAGCACCTCTCCATGAACCTCGTAGCCGCGGACGTGAGTCCGCGCTATCTCAAGCGGGGGAAAGCCAGCGCCGACTCACGTCGGCTCCTGCACGTATCTCACCAGCCGAACCAAGTCGAGTAGGCGATGGCGACGGCGCCCAACAGGACCCAGATGGCGCACAGGGGCAGGGCGAACTTCAGCCACTTGAAATAGGGGATGCGAGCCATGGCGATGACTGACATGAGCACGCCGGAGGTGGGGATGACGATGTTGATGAAGCCGTCGCCGTAGAGGTAGGCGGAGACGGCGGTTTGGCGATCGAGGCCGACGATGTCGGCGATGGGGGTCATGATGGGCATGGTGACGTAGGCCTGCCCCGAGCCGGAGGTGATGAAGAAATGAACGATCAGGCTCATGAGGTACATGCCGCTGGCGGCGAAGATTGGCGGTTGTTCAACCAGCGGGGCCGAGAGGTAATGGACCAGGGTGTGGATGATGCGCCCGTCCTCCATGATCAGGGTGATGGACTTGGCCAGGCCGACAATGAGGGCGGAGTAGAGGAGGTGTTTGCAGCCGGCGATAAACGAGCCCGTGATGGCCTGGAGCGTCATCCCGCTGATCAAGCCGCCAATAATGCCGACGGCCATCATGACGGCGCTCAGGTCGCGGAGGCTCCACTCACGAAAGCTCGCGCCCCAGCCAAAGAGCGCGAAGCCCCCGGTGAGAATGAGCAGGGTCAGGACATGACGTAAGGTAAACGGCGGCGCGTCCGCCCGGGCAGCCACCACTTCATCGTCGAAGGTCGGGTAGATGCTGCGGGAGGGATCGGCGGCGACTGTGGCGGCATAGCGCATCACATACCAGGCGGTGACGAGCAGCGTCGCCAGCCAGACCAGCGTGCGGATGAAGAAACCGGACATAGGAGGCACTTCGGCGATTTGCTGGGCGATGAGGGTCGTTGCGGGGCACATGGCCGAGGGCGCAAAGCCGGAGTAACAGCCGATGTACATCATCGCGGCGCCGCAGATCGGATCCAATCCCAGCCGGCGGGCCAGGAGCAGGCCCAGGGGAATGAAGGCGACAACGGCGTTGGCCAGCACGCCGGTAAAGCCCAGCACGGACATGACAGTGATCAGAATCGGCAGGACGAGCATGCGTCTCGTGCCGAGCGCCCCAATCAGGCGCGAGAGGCCCGCCTCGACGGCGCCGGAGTCGGTGATGATCTGAAGGAACCCACCGACCAATAGCACGAGAAAGACCACCTCGGCGGCTTTCTCGAGTCCCAGCGGGAAGTAGAGGAAGAAGGTCCAAGGCATCACCGGCTGACGGGCCACGGTGGAGAAGGAGTTTGGGTCAACCTGCTGCACCTTGGTCTGGGGGTTGCTCAGGAAACCGTATTGGCCCGCGGGAACAATCCAGGTGGCGACCATCGCGAGGAAAGCGATGCTCAGGATGATCACGTAGGCATCCGGCAGTTTCCAGCGGGATCGGCGGGGTGTGTAATTCATTGATTAGGGAGCGGGTAGGATTTGCGTTTTAGCCGCGCCGGCGGCGAGGCGGCACTTGGGTGAGGCAAAGTCGTTACGCTGCATGCATGCCTCAAACGGCCAAGAGGCGGCTCGGTTGATGCCTGGCGCGGGATTCCGCGAGTGGTGACGACAGGTCATTGGGTCGGAGCATACTCCCGCTCGCCGTCGCCGCGCACCCCCCAATTGAGTAGGGACCGGCGGCAGGCGCTCCCCGCAGCCACGACGCCAGACGGTCAGGAGATGGCCCGCACATGGCCGGAGGATGGCCGTCTGGTCGGATTATTGCACCGGAATAGAACAAATACCGGGCTCCTACCCTATCCGGGCACTGGGGACTCCTGACTGTGTTAACATGGTGCCAATCCGGCGGGACTACGGTGTGGTCCCCATGGGGGTCGGCCCCCATGGGGACCACACCGGGGTATCGCAGGTTTCACAGCGTTGTCTCACCGGGGTGGCTAATCGGCCTGGGAACAGGGGACTTTATTGATGAATAGCGGTGTTCAGGTTGCTTTGCCCTCTGCCGGAAGCGGAACCGCTCTGGCGGGCTCAAGTGGCGTGTTATCAGCACCTTTCGACGATAGTGATGTTGGCTGGCACCATCGTGCCGCCAAGCCAGCGGTGTCGTGGCTCGCGGGGACTACAGGAGCAGAAATGGAGAACGGAGCAACTTTGGTGGCACGCGGTTGGGGTGCCTACTCATTTGGGGGATGCTATTCGGAAGAAGAGTGAGCATAATCCGGAGTATATGTCGAAAACCGTTGTTTGGATGAGTTGCCTGTTGTTCGCGTGGCTGGCGGTCGCTGGGGTTGAGGGGGCTCAGGTCCAGTTGGCACCGGGCAACGGGGTTTGGCTCAAGCCGGCCCAAATGAGTTTGCTGGGGAACGAGGCGTCGGTGATCGGGTTGCTCAATGCGTATGGGATCAAGCACGTGTTCCTCTGGGCCACGACCAATACGAGCAGTTCGTTTCCCATGTACAGTCCGTTCATCCAGCAGGCGCACGCGAGCGGGTTGACGGTGCATGCGATGGTGGCGGTCAAGACGACGATCACCAACGAGTCGGGTGTATCATCGGCGCTGCTGCAGGACCGGCTGAACCATGTGATCACCTATAGTGCGAACCATCCCGAGGCGGCGTTTGACGGGGTGCAGATAGATGTGGAGGGCGTCCGGGGAACCAACCTGTTGAATTTGGTAGCCGGGGTGAGCGTGCCGGAGACGCTGGTGTTCTCGGCGGATGTGCAGTCGGATGAGTTTTACTATGACATGGAGGAGGCCTACTACGATTTGCTCCAATCCACCGATATGGACTTGTTAATTCCGATGATCTACATCATGGATGGGATTCCTTACCAAAGCGGGACCAACAATCACACGTTCACGATACCGCGGGTTGGCACCAAGACGGACCAGTTGCTGGCGCTGCTGCCGTCGCAGGGGCGAATGATGACGGGTCTGTCCGGCTACGATATGCAGCATGGGGTGATCAAAGGGGCTGGAACCGATTCGAGCCTGTCGTGCCATGGGGCGAGCAATATGGCGATGGGCAGCGGGAACTGCGCGGTGCCGCACCTGCTATCGCTTTACCCGCTGTGGGACGTTAATTACCAGAGCCACGTGGGGGTGAGCGTGTATCGGTTCGACGTGGACGCGGACAGTTGGCTGGACGTGCTGGAGATGACGCCGATCGGGCTGCGGCGGTCCATCGCGGCGGCGGACCAGGCGGGGGCGGGGGACGCGCGCTACCTGGGGACCTGCACGTGGCTGTATTTCACTACGTTCGATTCGACGAGCGGGCGGCGGGAGGGGCTGATCGCGGACGACGGGTTGTATCCGAGCCCGAACGTGCGGTTGGAGGTGCTGGGCATTTCAAGCGGGCAGGCGCGGTTGCGGGTGACGCTGACCAACGCCAACCCGTCGGAAAGGGTGCTGGGCGATCACGCGGCGGCGGGGGTGCACTTGCGGGTGGAGGGAGGGGAGTTCAGTTCGGCGGCGACGGGCACGTTTCACGCGGCGGAGGGGTTTGACGCGGCGGGCAACGTGTTGGGTAACGTCGCGGGGGCGCAGATTATCGAGCTGCGGCGGTCGTTTTTCGAGGACCCGGCGGCGCAGCAGGCGCAGAGCGGGGAGATTGTGGTCAACGCGCCGACGGTGCTGACGGTGCGTTACCGGGCCTGGATGACGGACAAGGACAGCATTTGCTACGACGTGGGGACGGCGGAGCCATACATCGCGCGGAGCCCGGATGATGTGCATTACCGCGATGCGGGGAGGTTTCTGACCTGCGCGACGTTCGTGACCAACATCGTGGTATCGCAGTCCGGGGCATACGCGGCAGGGGTGCTGGAAGACAAGCCGGTTTCGTACCACCGGTTCTCGGAGGAGAACGTGGCGTCGGTGCCGGAGCTGTTTACGGTGGCGAACCTGGGCACGGTCGGGGACGCGGGCAAAGGAGTGGCGGCGGTGACCAACGGGGATTTCGCCACGAGTATTCTCGGGCGGCAGCCGGGCGCGCTGGCCACGGCGGCCAACAGCGCGGTGCGGTTCGTCGGCGCGAGCGACACCAACCGGTTTGCGGTGCCGTACTGCACGGAATGGAATGTGAACGGGCCGTTCACCGTCGAGCTGTGGCTCAAAGGCGGGACCGCCTTCTCATGCCCCGCCGCCTCTGTGGTGTGGCCCTCGCGCGGCTGGCTGATCTACCAGGGGAACGCGGCGCAGACGACGGGCAACGGCTGGTATTTCCGGGTGTACAAGACCGGCTCGGTGGCGGTAACGGCGCAGGTGGACATGACGGTGAACCCGAATACGTGGTACCACGTGGTGGGGGTGTATGACGGGGCGAACGCGCGGCTGTATGTGAACGGCACGTTGCGGGACACCGCGCCGCTCAGCGGCACCTACACCCCCAACATTGACCCGGCTTACCCGTTGACCTTGGGGGCACGGCACAGCACGAACTCGTGGGCGTACAAAGGTTCCATGGATGAAGCGGCGTTTTATACGAGCGCACTGAGTGCGAGCCAGGTCGCGGCGCATTGCGCTGCGGCGACCACCAACGCGGCGGGGTACGCAGCGCAGGTTTTGGCGCACAACCCGGCGGGCTATTGGCGGTTGGATGACGGGTTGACACCTCCCAAGGCAGCCAACAGCGGCAGCCTGGGCCCGGCGGCAGAGGGGGATTACTTGAATTGGAGCACGACCGTGGCTGAATTGCAGTCCCCCGAGTGGCCGGGATTGGAGACGACGAACCGGGCGTTGCAGGTGTGCGGCACCAACGGGCAGGTGGTGGTGCCGGCGCTGAATCTCAACACCAACGCGGTGACGTTCGAGTGTCTGATCAAGCGAAACGGCCCGCAGCAGAATCACGCGGGGCTAATCATGCATCGCAACGCGGACGGCGGCGGTGCCAGCGCATGCGGGCTGGGATTCCGTGGCGCCTACAGCCACTTGGGCTACAACTGGAATGACGCGCCGGGCGCTTACACGTGGGATTCGGGGCTGACCCCGCCGGACGGGCAATGGTGCTACGTGGCGCTGGCGGTGAGCGCCACGCAGGCGGTGCTCTGCATGTGTGACGGCACCACGTGGAGCACAGTGACGCGAATGGCCAGCCATGCAGTCCAGCCGTTCGCAGGGCTGACCCGATTCGGCTCGGATGGGGGCACGAACCGATGGTTCAACGGGTTGATGGACGAGGTGGCGATCTACAAGGCGACGCTGTCGCAGGCGCAGCTTCGGGCGCACGCGCTGGCCGCGTTCGGGAACACGAACCAACCGCTCTTCATGCAGGTGCCGCAGTCGCAGACGGTGGAACTGGGGAGCACGGTGGTTTTGAGCGCGGGGACGGTCGGCTCGCCGACGATACTGTATCAGTGGCAGAAAGATGGAGTGCCGCTGGCGGGAGCGACCGGCTTGAACCTCACGCTGACGAATGTGGATTACACCGACGCGGGCGTTTACCGCCTGGGGGCGACCAACGGGTCTGGAGGCGTGCTGAGCCCGGCGGCGACGCTGGTGGTGTGGCCGCCGGTCTCGGTGACTAATTTGACCTACCGGGTTTCGAGCGGGGAATCGGGTTCTAGCCTGGAGTTGATCTGGCCGGCAGGGACGCTGTATTCAGCCGACGACCTAATGGGGCTGTGGACAATTGTGAGCGAGGCAACGCTGCCTTACTACAAGGTTGCGATTGCGCCGGCAACGCCGCAGAAGTTTTTCCGGGCGCAATAGCCGATGTACCCCCGCCGTTGGGAACAGCGAGACCCAAGGCGCAACCAGACTCCTCAGGCAATCAGGCAATCCGTCTGGCAAATTCGGCGGGAGTGACAATAGCCAAATTATTGAACTGCTTCAGGGCAATCAGGTCGTTGTCGCCGGTCACCAAATACTCCCAACGGACGGCGACGGCAGCCGCGAGAATCAGGTCATCATCGGCATCGCGACAGGCCCGAGGAGGGAGACCGGTGATGTCCACGGGCGCGGTTTGCCGCCGCACGAAGTGGGTGAGCAATCGCGCGTGGCGCAGAGAGAAACCGAACTTCCGCAGCAACTCCTCCTCAACTTCGGCGACGATATCCGCCGAGGCGTGGACTTGGGCGTGGGGTCGCAGCGTGCGCTATAGCCGGCGGCACTGCCCGTCCGTTGTGAGGATGGCGAGCCAGACGTTACTGTCCGGCAGGACGCGCACACGGCAGGGCGAGGGTTTCCTCCTCGGTCAGGCGATGCTGGCGCGGCCAGCATTCGATCCAGTTCGCTTTCGTCGGAAAAGAGATAGTCTAACAGCCGGGCCGCCTCGGCTTCGGGCAGACGGCGGATTTCCTCAATCAAATCGGCGGTGGCCATAAGTGGAGATGTAGTCCGATTCCTGCCTGGCGCAAGCCGAAAGGCGACGTCCAATTGGGGAGGGACGGGCTATTCCGCCAGGAGGCGGTAGAAGCGGCGGGGAGAATCGGGAGGCGGGGAATCGGTCAGGGGGGTAATGGTGAAGAAGTTGGTGGAGTTGTTGGAGTTGGTGAACGCCAGGAGGTTGGTCCAGGTAACGAAGTCCGAGCTGGACTGAAACCGGTACTTGCGGCCGACGACGGTGGTGGTGTTGGCGCGGAAGACGTTGTTGGAGAAGGAGTGGGGGCCGAAGAGCGGGTTGACGGGGGCGATGGCGTTGGTATAGGCGTGGGCGTAGTAGAGGATCCGGTCTGGATAGGAGTCTAGATGCTGGTCGAAGCCGGCAGCGACATTGGTGCTGTTGACGTTGTTAACGCCGGACTGGCATTCCTGAGGGCCGTAGGCCAGCACGTCGGTGTCGGAACGGGTGCTGGGGCGCAGGACCGCGATATGGCCGGAGCCGCTGGTTTCCTTGCAGGAGGCGACGACGAGGGTGCCGGCGTTGGCGAGGTGCTGGGCGTCAGTGATGGAGGGAACGGCGTACCAGCCGGCGGGGCTGGCGCGCAGCCAGTCGGCCTGGCTGTTGGCCAGGTTGAGGTCATTCGTCTGCGGCGGCCGGAGCAAGTAAACACCCAGGGCAGCGGCGGCGCCGGCGGCGAAGGCGCTGCAATGGGTGCCTGTTCCAATCGTCATGTTCGGGCCGGTGCCGCCCTCGGCGCCGGTGAGCCAGTTGACGCTGACGCCCTTTTTCCAGTAGCGCTCGACCTGCAAGGAGTCCAGGAAGTGCGAGAGGGCGTGGCCGGGTTCGGAGATGGCGTTGGCGGGGCCGATGGTGAAGGGGTTGGTGGTCGCGGAGCTGAGCCCTGCCCCGATGCCGGAGGCGGTGGCGGTGATGCTGTAGGTGCCGGGCGAGTCCACCACTAGATCGCTGAACGTGGCCTTGCCCGTTGCATCGGTGTAGGCGGTGGTGGTGCCGGAGGCGAAGGAGCCGGAGTCGAGGATGAGCGTGACGGGGATGTTGTTGGTGGGGACGCTGTTGGTGTCGGAGTCCAGGGCCTGCACGATGATGGCGGGGAGCGCGGCGCCGACGGTGCCGGCCAGTGGAGCGGTGGTAAACGCCAGGCGGGATGCCGGCGGGGCCGGGGCCCAGGGAGTGGCCTCGGCCCAGGTGGAGGCGACGCGGAGAGTGTCCATCTGGAAGTTGCCGGCGGTGGCATCATAGACCCGGAGGAAGAAGTGCCTCAAGTTGCTGACGGGAGTGCCGGTGACAGGGCTGGTAGCGCTGAAGGAAGCGGGTTCCGGTTCGCCGGGAGTCGGGCTGAGGAAAAGGGAGGCACGGCCGGAGGTAAAGTCATATTTCATCACTATGAGGTGCGCGATGTTGAGGGCGAAGACTTTGCTGGCGTAGGTGGCGGGTGTGGTGCCTTTGGCGCGGATGCCGAGGTTGTAACCGCCCGAGGCGCTGCGGACGACGAGGTCGCAAGGGTCAACCGTGTAGCCGCCCGGGGCGGTGAGACTTGATGGGAGCAAGCCGGCGAGGAGGACACTGGAGCTGACGGCCGTGTAATTGATGAGGACGGAACAATAGAGGACGCCGCTCGTGACCGTGGTTTCTAGGGGGCGGTAAGTAATGGCCTGGGCGGAACCGCCGGCGTTGACGGCGACGGCATTGCCGGGCGGCGAGAAGTTCGCAACGTTGCGGCAGGAGAGGCCGGGGTTGACCACCGTGATCAGGTTGGTGGGACCGGCCCACGGCGAGTAGGTTCCAAGAATACCCGGAGGGTAGTCGAAGCCGTCCTGGAGGTAGAAAACTGCGAGCGCGTTGGCGCCCCAGAGCAGGGCCGCGGCCAGGGTGAAAAAGCGGAGAAAAGCCGGTGTAGCAGGGGTTTGGCGGGTATCAGGCGAGATCATCGGATACAGTAAGTCGTCCGATTTTACTACAAGCCGGGGTTTTGGATACCTACTCAATTGGGGGATGCGCGGTTTCCTGAATTTTGAGAGGGTGAAGCAGAATAATCAACAATCCAGAACCTTTATGAAGACACGAGAAGTTCTTCCGTACTGCGGGCAGACCAGGCTTGGTGAACGGCCATTGGCCATTCGTATCTCACTGTTGCTTTGCGCTGCCTGCTTGCTGGTGCAGAGCGTCCAGGCGGATCTGTTGTTTCACGAAGGGTTTGACTATTCCGCTGGCGTTGGTCTAGCTGGACAGGGGAATTGGGTGCAAACCACCAACAGCGCGTATATTACGGTTGGCAGCGGCAACCTTACTTATCCTGACCTCCCTGATTCGGTACCGCCGGGAAACCGGGCCCGGATCGCGGGCATGAGCGCCGCTGTGCAAGGGTTTGCCTACAGCCCGTTCAGCGAATCTGTCAACAATGGTGTCGTCTATGCCTCCTTCCTCCTGGATTTCAATGGCACCGTTGCGGGGGGCAATTACACGTTCATGGGTCTGCTGCCCTACGCGGATAACGCCCCGGGCAACGGCGGCGTTTTCAACAACACCTACGATCCATGCGATCTTGTCTCCAAAGGCTCCTCCGGCAATGTCCAACTCGGGATCAGAACCTTGGGGCAAGGCACCAGTTACGCCAACCCAACGCTGTCGCTGGGCAGTGTCAATCTCATTGTCATGAAGTACGATTTTGACCTTCACCGGGCTTCTCTCTTCATCAATCCCAGCCCGGTCGAGGCGGAACCGGCAGCCAGCATCGCCAGTACTGGCACGACGTCTGCAGAGAGTATAGGGCAGTTTTATCTTCGCATTGGGGGTTACAACCAAGCCGATTACCTGGTGGACAACGTGCGCGTGGGGACCCAGTGGGCGGACGTGGTGCCGGAACCCGGGTCCGTCTCGCTTTTGGCGTTGGGGATGCTGGGGCTTTTCCGCCGCGCGCGCCGCTGAGGTTCGGGCCGAGAGTCTGCTTCACACCAGGCCGTGCCGCCCGTCGGCGTGAGCAACTGCCGCAAGCAACTGCAGGCCGCCTTAGGCAGCAGATGGGCGTCGGCGGTTTGGTCGAGCCTGCTACTCAATTGGGGGATGACGCGGCCGGGGAACCGGTTTAAGGTGCGATCCATGAACTCGCCGGAGCACAATTTTTCCATGCAGGTTGTTAGCCGAGCCTGCCGCCAGAGCCTCACTCTGAGGCAGTTGCTGGCAGCCAGTGTCATTCTGGCGGCTGCACCGCTCGTGGGGAAGGAGGCAACCGCAACATCCAACCAGTCTGCGGGGCTCTGGAAAGCAGGCGTGGCGCGGTCGAATATCACGCCCACGAATTCGCTTTGGATGGCCGGTTATGCCGCACGCACCCGCCCGGCGGAGGGCAAAGCGATGGACCTCTGGCTCAAGGCGCTGGCGCTTGAGGACGCTGCGGGCCACCGGGCGGTCATCGTCAGCGCCGATCTGCTGGCCATCCGGGGCGGCCTTTATCGCCGGTGTCTGCCGCGGCTCAAGGAGAAGTTCGGGCTGGAGCCGGCGCAGATTCTTCTAACGGCGTCGCACACGCATTGCGGGCCATTGCTGTCGAACCGGCGGGGCAGCCTTGACGGGCCGGCGGGCGAATACGAAGCGGAGCTTGAGGAGAAGATCATCGAGACGGCAGGCCGGGCTTTGGCGGACCTGGCGCCGGCGCGACTCGCGGCCGGCGAGGGCAAAACGGATTTTGCCGCCAACCGGCGCAACAACGCGGAGTCGAAGCGGGCGCGGCTGGCGGCGGAAGGGGCGCTGGCCGGGCCGGTGGACCATGCGGTACCGGTGCTGGGGGCGTATCGGCCGGATGGCAGGCTGCGGGCGGTGCTGTTCGGTTACGCGTGCCACAATACGACGCTGACCGGCTCATTCTGCCAGTGGTGTGGAGACTATGCGGGGTTTGCGCAGGCGCGTCTGGAGGCGAACCACCCGGGGGCGACGGCGGTGTTCTTCGTGGGGTGCGCCGGGGACCAGGACCCGGTGGTGCGGGGGAGTCTCGATCTGGCGCGGCGGTATGGCGAGCAACTTGCCGGGGCCGTTCAGAAGGTTTTGAGCGAACCTTCCGCCACCCTCGCGCCGACGCTGCGGACGCTGATGGAAACCGTCAAGCTCAACCTCGGGGAGGTCCCCACGACGACTGAACTGGAGAAGCTTGCGCGCAGCCAGACGCCGTACGTCCGGCGCTGGGCGACGAACCTGCAGGCAGCGATGAAGTCGGGCACACCGCTCGAACGCACTCATCCATATCCGGTGCAAGTGTGGCAGTTCGGCGGGCGGCAGCTCCTGATCACGCTCGGCGGCGAACCGGTGGTGGACTACGCGCTGAAATTCAAGCGCGAGTTCGGGGCGGGGACCTGGGTGGCTGGCTACGGCAACGACGTGATGTGCTACATCCCGTCGCTGCGGGTGTTGAACGAGGACAAACCGCCGCTAGCCTCGCCGCTGTGGGGTTACGAAGGCTGCCAGGCAATGAAAGTGCTGGGTCTGCCGGCCCTGCGCTGGGCGGACGATGTGGAGGTGTTGACCACTGCAAGCGCGCGCAGATTGGTCAACCAGATCAACGGGCGATAGAGCTCTTGACCAGATAACATCGGACCACCTACCCGATTGGGGGATGGAGTGCCATCACTGCTGAACTAGACTAGCCGGTATGAGCCGTAAAGACTCCATGAATGGCGGCAGCGCAGTTCAACCCGCCTCACAAGTTCCCGCCCGCGAATCCTTGGGCCAATCGCTCGCCCTCTTTGGCGGCAACAAGACCCGGACCCACCCGTTTCCCGCTTGGCCGGTGTTCGGGGCCGAGGAGGAACAACGGCTCCTGCAGGCGCTGCGCAGCGGCAAGTGGGGCAAGCTTAACGGCGACGAGGTGGCGGAGTTCGAGCGCCGGTTCGTCGCCATGCACGGCTGCCGGCACGGCATCGCGGTCGTCAATGGCACCGTCTCGCTGCGGATTGCGCTTATGGCTGCCGGCATCCGGGCGGAGGATGAAGTGATCGTCCCGCCCTACACGTTCCTGGCCACCGCCACCGCGGTCGTCGAGGCCAACGCTGTTCCGGTCTTTGCGGACGTGGACCTGGATACTTTCAACCTCGACCCGGCGGCGGTTGCGGCGGCAATCACCCCGCGCACACGCGCTATCATCCCCGTCCATGTCGGCGGCCAGCCGGCGGATATGGAAGCGCTCATGTCGCTGGCTCGAAAGCACAACCTGGTCGTGATCGAGGACGCCGCTCACGCGCACGCCGCCAGTTACCAGGCACGCCCCGTCGGCTCGCTCGGGCATCTCAGCTCGTTCTCGTTCCAATCCACCAAGAACCTCACCAGTGGCGAGGGCGGCATCGTGGCCACTTCCGACGACAGGCTGGCCGAGGCCTGCCGTTCCATCCACAACTGCGGACGCGTCGCCGGGGGGCGGTGGTATGAACACCATGTCATGTCCGGCAACTACCGCCTGGGAGAGTTCCAGGGGGCGGTCCTCAACGCACAATTGGATCGGCTGGAAGAGCAGACCGTTACTCGCGACCGCAATGGACAATACCTTGCCGCCAGACTCAGCCGCATTCCCGGCCTTCACCCGCAGAAGCGCCCGGCGGAATGCACGCGGCACAGCTACCACTTGTTCCTGCTGCGCATTGATGCCCCGGCATTCGGCGCGCCGCGTGAAGCCATTCTCAAGGCATTGGTGGCCGAAGGGATTCCCATCTGCGGCGGATACGCGTTGCCGCTTTACCGCCAGCCATTGTTCCTGAACAAGGCCTTCGGTCCTTACCTCCCACGCGCTGCTGCCAGTCTGGACTACGGGGCGGTCAGTTGCCCCAACTGCGAGAGGATTTGCGCCGAGCAGGGCGCGTGGCTCGAACAAGGCCTGTTCCTCGGCTCCCGCTCGGACATGGATGACATCGCGCGGGCGTTCGAGAAGGTCCACGAGCACCGTGGCGTCCTCAACCAATCGTAGCCGTTCTTAACCGCATGGGCCTGCGTCGTTTCACCCTGCACTTGGGTTTTGGCCTCGCGTGTCGCCTGCTGGTCCTGTTCGGTCCTCTATTCTCCATCCTCCTCGCTACATCGGCTCCCGCCGCTATTCCGGCGCTTGTGCCGCCCGTGCGGGAATGGCGCGAAAGCGGCGAGCGGCTGGTGCTGCGCTCACCGGTGCGGATCGAAGCTCGGGATCAGTTCTTGGCACAGGTTCTGGCGGGTGAGATCCAGCTTCACGGCGCGCGCACCGCCTTCGGCCGCGGGCGCGGGCTGCGCATCCTGCTGGGCCGGCCCGAGCAGCCGGCGGTGCGGCGGGCGCTTGTCGCAGCCGGCCTCTCGGCGGCGGTGCCGGAGCAAGCGGAGTCGTACCTTATCTCCATCAACCCCCGCGGCGTGGTGCTGTCAGCGCGCGACGACGCCGGGCTGTACTACGCCGTCCAGACTTTGCGCCAGTTGATGCGCGGGGAGCCAGGCGGCATCGTCCTGCCGGGCGGCGTGATTCGCGACCGGCCCGAGCTGGGGTTTCGCGGGCTTTCGGTTGACCTAGGACAGGGCGTCGTGCCCACCGAGGCGCAGATGCGGCGAATCGTCGAGACGTGCGGCGAATACAAGCTGAATGTGGTCAGCTTCTACCTCCAGCACCTGGTGCCCTTTCGCGCCACGCCGTTGCTCGCGCCCAAAGGCGCAGAACTGGATCTCGCGACGCTGCGGCGCCTGGTAGAGTTCGCGGCGCAGCGTCACGTCACCCTGATGCCGCAGCAGCAGACGTTTGGCCACCTGCACCATCTGCTGAAGCATGAACTGTATGCGCATCTGGGCGAGATGCCGCACGCCAGCACACTCACCGCCGGTGATCCTGCGGTGTACGAATGGGTGGAATGCGTCGCCGACGAATTGACCGGCGTCCTCCCCGGCCCGTTCTTCCATGCCGGCGGGGACGAGACCTGGGACCTCGGCAAGGGCGTCAACCGCGACGCCGTCTCGGCCGAGGGGGGCTTTGGCAAGCTCTGGGCCGGGCACATGACCCGCGTGGCCGACATCCTTCGCCGCCACAACCGCCGCACCCTTTTCTGGGGCGATCGCGCCTTGAAGGCACCCACCATCATCCCGCAACTCCCCCGGGACATGGTCGCTGCCACCTGGACCTACAAAGCCGACGACAAGTTCGCCGAGTTTATCACCCCCTTCCGGCAGGCGGGGCTGGACGTGCTGGTCTGCCCCAGCGTCAACAACTGGAGCAAACCCGCGCCGGACTTCAATGTGGCGGTGAAGAACATCGGGCGCTTTGTGGCGGAAGGGAAGAAGCAGGGCGCGCTGGGGATGCTCAACACGGTCTGGTTCGACGACGGGGAGAGCCTGTTCGACGTGGTGTGGTATCCGGTGCTGTATGCCGCGGCGGCCTCGTGGCAAGGCGCCGATGTGGCGCGTGAGCAGTTTGACGAAGCTTACGACTGGGCATTCCATCGCGCGGAGGGACAGGCTGTCGCCGGCGCGATCCGCAAGCTGGGAGAAGTCCACGAGACGGCGCGGCGCGCAGGGCTGGCGGACGCGGCCAATGAGTACCTGTGGCTCGATCCCTACAGCGGCCGCGGGGCGAGGATTCACTCCCGCCTGGCGCCGCAAGCCGCGGCCATGCGCCGTTCGGCGGAGGAAGCCCTGACCGCCATTATCGAGAGCCGCCGGCACTGCCGCCTGCACACGAACGCTCTCGATTACCTGGAGTTCGCTGCCCGGCGCATGGACTGGCTTGGCATGAAGGCGCAATTCGCCTCCGAGATTGCCAACTTCTACCGCGATGCCCGGGAACACCCCGAAGAGACGCGCCGCGTCAACTACGCCTTCCTCAACATGAGCGTAATCAACGGCCGCGTGCAGGACCTGCGCGACATGGCGGGCGAGATGAAGGAGCAATACCGCCAGTTGTGGCTGGCCGCCAACCGCCCTTACCTGCTCAATGCCATGCTGGCGTTGTATGACCGCGAGCTGCTGTATTGGCTGGACAAGGCCGACCGGCTGGAGGAGGCGCGGGTCGCCTATCGCCAGACGCACACGCTGCCCGAACCGGTTGCGATCGGATTATCTGAACCATGAATGCCACCTCCACATTGCCCCCGCCTTCCTCTTCCGCGCCGGGAGAGCTGACTCTCAGGCGCTCCCTGAAACTCTGGGACCTGGTGATCTATGGCGTCATCCTGATCCAGCCCACCGCCGCCCTGCCCCTCTTCGGGGTAGTCAGCCAGGAAGCGCGCGGGCACGTGGTGACCACCCTCTTGGTGGCCATGGTGGCGATGCTCTTCACGGCCATCAGCTACGGGCGCATGGCGCGCGCTTATCCGAGCGCCGGCTCGGCCTTCACCTATGTTGGGCGCGAACTGGACCCGCGCGCGGGGTATCTCGTCGGCTGGAGCATGTTGATGGATTACCTGCTCTGCCCGATCCTGTGCGTCATCTGGTGCAGCAAGGCCGCCGGCAATATCCTGCCCGAGGTACCTTACTGGAGCTGGGTGCTGTTCTTTGTGGTGCTCTTTACCGGCCTGAACCTCCGCGGCATCAAGGCCTCCTCGCGCACCAACGCCTTCCTGGCCGCCGCCATGACGGTCGTCGTGGGAATCCTGTTTGCCTGCATCGGGCGTTACCTGGTGGCCCACGCCTCGGGCGAGGGGGTGGCCTACTTCCTCAGGCCGTTCTATGATCCAGCCACCTTCTCGCTGCCGGCGGTGTGGCGCGGCACCTCGATTGCCGTGCTGACCTACATTGGCTTTGACGCCATCTCGACGCTCTCGGAGGAGGTCGAGAACCCGCGCCGCAACATCCTGCTGGCAACGGTCCTGACCTGCCTGTTCACCGGCATCTTCTCCGGCCTGCAGATCTACGCCGGGCAGTTGGTGTGGCCATACGGGTCCGAGCCATTCCCGGACGTGGACACGGCCTACGTCTTTGTGGCCGGCAAAGCCGGCGGGACCTGGCTGCTGCAACTGGTCAACTTCACGCTGCTGGTGGCGAGTGTGGGCTCCGGGATGGGTGCGCAGCTTGCCTCGGCGCGCCTCCTCTACAGCATGGGGCGGGATGACGTTATCCCGAAGCGGTTTTTCGGCGCGCTCAATGCCCGGACCCAGACGCCCACCAAGAACGTCCTGCTGACCGGCGGGCTGGCGTTGGGTGGCGCCTTTGTATTGAGCTACCAACTGAGCGCCGAGATGATGAACTTCGGCGCGTTCATAGCGTTCATCGGCGTCAACTTGTCGGCGTTGGTTCATTACTCGGTGCGCGGCGGCGACCGCCGCTTGATCACCTGGCTGCCACCCGTTCTGGGTTGCATCATTTGCTTCTACATCTGGCTGCACCTGCGCTGGCCGGCCAAGGCGCTGGGCGGCGCCTGGCTGGTGGCCGGACTGCTGTGGGGCGGCTGCCGGAAGGGCGGCTTCCGCACCTTGAGAAACGTTGATTAACCGCCAGGAGCGGCTGCCAATCCGGTCACGAGCGCCGTCTATTGCGCCGGCTCGCGTGATGTCAGCTTTCAGAATCCCACCCTTTTGTACGTGGGGCCTTGCCCTGGACCCGCCAGCTCATCGAAATTATCAATCCTCCCCGCCGCTTTTTCGATTACCGCGCCCCGGCGTTTTCGCCTAACCTCTTCTCATGACATATACAGGCCATCGCAACTTATGGGCGAAGATCATGGTCGTCATCGGCAGCATCGGCCTTCTGGTCGGAGCCTTGGACCCATTGGAAGGTTCGATCCTCATCCTTATCGGCAGCGGGCTGGCCGCCTTGGGCACATTGTTCGGCCAAGCCGAGCCCCGCTTAGTCCGGTACCGCACGCTAGTGTTCGTCCTCATCGTACTCGGAGCCGGAGCCATGTGGGGACTTTCAGCCCGGGGCGGCATCGGAGGCAAATCCGGCCTCTCCATGTGGTGGGGCCTCTTGCTTCTGCCTTATCTCATAGGCTATCCCATGGCCATAACCGGACCGGGACATCCCCGCTGGTTCCTTTGCCTGGGAATCGGAGTGGGCCTGTGGTACTTGGCGCTGGGCTGCATAATCTCACACTCCTCCAAAGGGTTCCCGGATCCTATTGTCATCCTCCTGGCAGCCATCGGTCTGGCGATGATCGGCGGCTGCGTCATCCGATTAGTAAGCGCTGCGCGCCACGCAAGAGCAATCAGTCCAGCTCGTCCCCAATAATTCCGGACGGGTCCGCTCGCCCGAATCCCCGGCCAGGCGCCGAATTGACCCCGCCGCCAAGCGAGCGGCGCCACCTCCACTGAACTCTCAGCCATCAATCTGTGCCCCCGTTCGAAGCCTATAGGGGAGGTGACATTTGATCGGGGAAAATGAGTTTGGTGGTGTCGAAACCGAGGGCTGCGGCTTGAGATATTAGTTTGTTCTTAAGCTCAGGCTCAATTTCAGGCTTTCGTGCCAAAATCCAAAAGTACGACTTCTTCGGCCCGCAGATCACCGCATATTGGTAGTCCTTTTGGTCGAGCTCGAAGATCACATATGAGCCGTAGAAAGGTCCGAAGAATGACACCTTCAAGTAGCCCTGGTCGGGTGATTTGACGAAGAACGCCTTCCCCTCTGCCGATTTCCACTCCTTCTTGCTCTCCGAGTAACCGCGATTCAGCACGCGCACGCCTCCGCCCTTCCGCAGGCTGTAATCCGCGGTCACGTGGCTCAGGCCCCGTTCAAAGGAATGGTCCAGCCGCGCAATTTCATACCAGCGCCCCAGGTAACGATCCAACTCAAAACCCTGGACCGGCTTGACACCCTTGGGCACCCCCACACAACCGCTGAACAGATACGCAATCATCAGACCGCCAGCAGAGATAATTACAGTTGTCAGTTTCATGGCAATAGCTGGTTGAAACCATGCACCAGCAAGGTGACGAGGCAAACTAAATTCCAAGCTGCCTCTTATTGTGCATCACCATCGGTCCTCCGTAGCGCTGCCAAAGCTCCCCGGTTGCTTTGAAGAGCCGCTCCCGCAGCTTCTCGGGTCTGATCACCGTCGCATGCGTCCCCAGGCTCAACACCCACCTTTCTGCTTCCTCCAGACTGTCCAGCCGCAGCCGCACCCGCAGCATGCCACCCGGCATTTCGGTCAGCTCCTGGCTCGAATGCAGCCGCCGCCCGCGCACGTCATCCGCCGCGAACGCGTCCAGCTCCACGACCACCTCGAAATCATCCTGCCCCTTGAACAGCCCGAGGCTCCCGCGCAGATACTCATTCAAATCGAACTTCTTCGACACCGTGAACCGCTTCCCCGTGAGCGTCGGCTTCGACAGTCTTGTCAATACGAAGGTCCTCATCGCTTTCCGCTCCATATCAAACCCAAACACACACCACTGGTTATCCACGCACGCGATGTGATACGGCCGCACGTGCCGCAGCTGCGCCTTCACCTGCCCGCGATTCCGAGACATGAACTTCACCGCCCGCTTCTCGCTCACCGCCCGCATCAGCAGGTTGAAGTTCTTCAATTCCGCATCGCCGGGCGCAAACGGCCGGAATGACAGCAGGCCGTCCATGCTCCCCAGCGAATAACGAACGCTCTGATCCAACTGCCCCGTTACCTTGCGAAACGTCACCTCCAGCATCCGCTGCCAGGGCGTGCCCCGATACTGCTCAATCGCCTTGCTCGCCACAAACATGGTGAAAACATCCGCCTCCGACATCGGCATCTGCGGGAACTGCGGCACCGACCTCGTGAAGTAGAACCCGTTCTTCTTTCCGTCGAACTCCATCGGCAGCTTCAGCCGCGTCTTCATGAAGTCAATATCCCGCTTGATCGTCCGGACGCTCATCTCGAACTCCCGCGCCAGCTTGTGGCTGTTCGGGTATTCCCTGTTCTCGATGAGCTGGTGAATCCGCATCATCCGCTCAATCGCCGGCCAGCAATACACGGTCGTCTGTGCTTTCCTCATAATTCGCTCTCCGCCTTGAATGTAGGGCAGGCGTCTCGCCTGCCGGTTCACGAGACCTCCGGTCTCGTCTTGCACCCATTTAATGTGCTCAGCGCTCAACCATCAACTCTCAACCCTCAACCATTCCTGTAATCGCGGGTGTCATCCGTTGACACCCCCCCGATCTTCTGCTTAATCGCGGATTGCCGGAAAGTGCCAACGGTGGTTTTCCCATTGCCGCCCTGACAGCCGGGGCAGAGGGAACACAACGTCATTAACGCTCCCCAGCCAGAACCGGATGGTTCCTCCAACCTCCAACCGGTGAACTGTCCAAATTTTGGACAGTAATCCTGCCGTGTTGCCTTCTCCAGTCTGCTCAGACCCCGGCACCGTTGGCTTGGGGTTACGGTGGCGGCACGGTGGTGCTACGGTGTGTATCCCATGGGGAGCGCTCCCCATGGGATACACACCGTAGCCGGACCGCACTAACGGGCCATCCACCGGCCATTTGCCCGCCAAAGCAGGCGTTTGGCCACCATAACGGCGCTGCCGCCCGTCCGGCGGCGGTGTTGGAGGCAAGCTGAGAGGCCAAGACCGCGAATCGCCACTGGGGTTCCCAGGGGCAGCGAGGAACGAGCGCCATCCTGGGCACTGCCGTCGGGAAGTGCGCCATTTTCCTCGGATACAGGGAAGGGTGAGGGGCAAGGCCGTGTCCAGTCGCGTCCGTCCGGGGCTCCAAAATTTCTGAAAATTATAAGGGAGGGTGTCATTCTTTGTCACCCCCCATGTGTTAGATTACTGATAGTTGGGCGCATAGTGCCCCCTAACATAGAAAGGCATTTATCAACAATGAACACCATACTCCAGGCGACGGCCGACCTCCTCAAGTCGAAGAAATACCAGCCCGCGTTTACCGAAGACGGCGACCTGCTGCTCGTCCCGTGCGGCGGTGAGCATCTGTACTGGACCACTTCCGTTGACACCTCATCGAACGGGAGCGTCATCACCCTCCTGAGTCGTGTGCCGGTCAAGGTCCCGCCCGCCAAACGCGGCGCCTGCGCCCGGCTGCTGGCCCGAATCAACTACGGCAAGCGCCAGGGCGCCTTCCACCTCGATACCCGCGACGGCGAAGTCCTGTTCTGCATCTCCAACGTGCTCACCGCTGGAATCGCGTCCGAGGAAATGCTCGATGTCCTGTTCGGCACGACCTACAGCGCGATGAACGAGCACGCCACGAAGATCTTCAAGCTTGTTTACGGCCGCGGCTCAGCGTCCGATGCCGAGAGCGTCACTCCAGCCCGCGACCGGCACCGCAGCATCAGGCCGCCGGGCCTCGAAAACTGAGGCCCACTGATTTCTCGCGCATCGGTCAACCAGCACCAAAGAAAGGAAAACAATGGATAACGTAGTGAAAACCCGGCTCCAATCGGTTCAGTTCGGCGAAGCTCAGACCTATAAGAACATCACCATCCTGCCGCTCATCGCCCCGGCAGACGGCACATTCCAG
This sequence comes from Candidatus Paceibacterota bacterium, assembly GCA_035452965.1. Taxonomy (NCBI): domain Bacteria; kingdom Bacillati; phylum Minisyncoccota; species Minisyncoccota bacterium. The sequence continues at coordinate 189,154 of DAOTCE010000003.1, forward strand.
TACCGCACCCTCGGCGAAGCCCTCGCCACCTGGGACATCGCCATTACCGAAGTCTCCGCCGCCGGTTCGGTGCCTGACCTCATGGTCGTCAACCGCGCGAACAAGCCCGTGCTCCTCATTGACGGCGAGGAGCTCGCCGGTGCCAAGCAAAACCGCGTCCTTAACACCTCGATCCTGATCAAAGAAGTCTCGGAGACGAAGATCCCCGTGAGCTGCACGGAGCAGGGACGCTGGTCCTACGCCTCCCAGGCGTTCGCCGAGTCCGGCAACGTCATGGCCTACAAGAGCCGCTCGAGGAAGACTCGCTCAGTCCACGAGTCGCTGCAATCCTGCGGCGCGCCCGTGTCCAACCAGGGCGAGGTCTGGAACGGGATTGCCGAACTGCAGGTCAAAGCCTGTTGCACGTCCCCAACCTCCGCCATGAGCGATGTCTACAAGGCTCGCGACGAGGACCTCCGCCAGTGCGACGAAACCTTCAAACCCGTCGCCAACCAGATAGGCTTGCTGGCCTTCATCGGCGGCAAACCCGCCGGCGTGGAATTGGTTTCGCTCATATCTGCCTACGCCAAGCTGCATCCCAAGCTGGTCCGCAGCTACGCTTTGGAAGCCCTGATCGAGTCTCGCCCCTCGCCTGCGGGAGCGGGACAAGGTGGCACCCCAGCGCCGGGTGAGGGCAAATCCGGCGCTTCAGCCGTGAGCCTTGAACCTTCAATCCCGGCCCAGGCCCATGCCTTCCTCGCCGAAATTGTCGCCGCGGATGAGCGCCAGTTCCCTTCAGTCGGCCACGGCACAGACTACCGCTACAAGGCCAGAGCCCTCGCCGGCACCGCGCTGGTCCACGAGAAGGAAGTCGTCCATGCCGCCTTCTTTCGCCTGGAAGAAACCGGGCAGCCCGTCCAACTTGCCCCCCTCCGCCGCCGCCGGCAGTATCGCGAGTAACGACGCCCCATGAGCGAGAACGACGAACAGAAACCGCCGCGAAATCCTCCGGGAAAAGAGGGGCAGACTCCGAAGCCCCAGGCTAAGGGGTCTATTTCCCTCCTGAAGGGGAACCGCCCCGCTCGTATCCTGCTCTGCGACGACGAGCCATGCGTCCGCGAATGCATGAAACTCGTCTTTGAATACAGCTTCCGGGACTTCGAACTAGTCCAATGCGACACCGGTCACGCTACCCTGCGCGAAGTCGCCCGCCAGGCCCCCGACCTGCTCGTCACTGATTGCAGCCACGCCGGTCTCAACTTCTGTGAAACGCTCCCCATTCTCTACCGCATGCAAGTGCGGTTCCCCATCATCGTTGTTTCGGCGTGGTCAGGCAACCCGGAAGTGCGTGATCCCATTCTCTCCGTGCCCGGCTTCGACATCATCCTGCTCTGCAAACCGTTCGCTCTGTCCGAAATCAGAAACGCCGTGCTCCGGTTTCTCGGCTCGAACCCGCGCCAGACCCAGCACCTCATTTCCCTGGCCCGGTCCGATCGAAATGCACGGATCATCCTCCTGGACGACGAGTCCACAGCCCGCGACCTGATCCGCGCCTTGCTCCCGCTGTGGTTCCGCGACTACCAACTGATCGAATTCGCCACCGGCGACGAAGCCTTGCGTGAAATCACGCGCCGCGCCCCGGACCTCCTTATCACCGACTACGGTCACAGCGGCTGTTCGTGCGAGGAACTGCTCCATCGCTTCTACCGTTGCAGGTCCAAGTTCCCGATCCTGGTCTCTTCCCTCTACGTCGGTGCCTGCCCAGAGCTCCAGCAGCGCCTCCTGGCCTTCCCCGGCTACAACATTGCGCTCCTGAACAAGCCTTTCTCTCCGGAGGCCCTGAAATCCCAAGTTCTCAAGTGTCTAAGCCCTCCAACCCCGGCCGGGAACTGAAATGCCGGCTCCAACTCGAGATGCGCCCCGCGCCGTTGCGTGCCATTTACATTCAGCGCATTGACTGGTAAAAGCTGGGTGTGCTTAGCGACTCCGCCATATGGAAGTCCTTGAACGCGCCGGGCCGGCTGTTCTTGATCGCCGGTCCATGCGTCATCGAGAACGAGGCCCTCTGCCTGCGGGTGGCCTCGGCCCTGAAGCGGCTCTGCGACCGGTTGGGCGTGTTCTACGTCTTCAAGGCCAGCTACGACAAGGCCAACCGTACCTCGGCCAAGTCGTTCCGTGGGCCCGGCCTCGAAGCAGGATTGGCCGTGCTGGCCAATGTCCGTGCCCGCGTGGGCGTGCCGGTCCTGACCGACGTCCACACGGAGGCCCAGGCCGCAGCCGCGGCGCGGGTGGCGGATATGCTGCAAATCCCCGCCTTCCTCTGCCGCCAAACCGACCTGATCGCCGCGGCGGTTGGAACGGGCAGGATAGTAAATCTGAAGAAGGGGCAGTTTCTCTCACCGGAGGAAATGGGCCAGGTGGTCGGCAAGGCGAAGAGCATGGGGGGCAGGAAGCTCCTGCTCACTGAGCGCGGCACGACATTCGGCTATAACAACCTGGTCGCGGACATGCGCTCGATTCCCATCCTGCGCCGGTTTGGTTTTCCGGTGGTATTTGACGCGACGCATTCGGTGCAGCTTCCGGGTGGCGGCGGGGACTGTTCGAGCGGGCAGCGGGATTTCGCCCCGGTGCTCGCCCGCTGCGCGATGGCGGCGGGTGCCAGCGGGGTGTTTCTCGAAACCCACCCCGAGCCAGCCCGGGCATTGAGCGACGGGCCGAATATGATTCCCCTGGCTGAAATGCCCGCGCTGCTGAAGAGCCTCGTGAAGGTTCATTTGGCGGTTCAGTAAGATGCCTGCCCGGAGAACCGAGCATCGAACAGCGCGGGCCCGTGGCCGCCGCCCGGCGTCGCTCGACGCGGCGCTCCGGCGCATCCGGCTGCTGTTGTGCGACGTGGACGGCGTTTTGACCGACGGTGCGGTATTCATCGGCGGGCCGGAGGAAACCAAGCGATTCAGCATTCGGGACGGGTTGGGGTTGGTAATAGCGCGACGCGAAGGCCTGAAGATTGGTTGGATTTCCGGCCGGGCCTCGGCGGCCACGGCGCGGAGGGCGCGGGAACTCAAAATAGATTTCCTTCGCCAGCAAAAGGGCGGTAAAGTCTACGTCGTGGACAGACTTCTCGCTCAAACCGGCTTTCGTTGGGACGAGGTCTGCTACATTGGCGATGACATTGTGGACCTGGGCGTCTTGAAACGCGCGGGAGTGGCCGTAGCGGTGGCCAACGGCGTGGCGGAAGCAGGGGCGGCGGCGGATTACGTCACCCGGGCCGACGGCGGGCACGGGGCGGTGCGCGAGGTGGTCGAGTTGATTCTCAAGGCTCAAGGCAAGTGGGAGCATATTGTGGCAGCACACGCCGCTTAATCCGATGAACCGGCATATCCAATTTACCAGTGGCGCGGCGCTGGCCATGCTGGCGCTTGGCCTGGCGATCAACGCCCGGCCGGCCCACGCGCAGCCGGTGGTCGGCGGGCAGGGTTTCAAATTCGCCGATTACCACGAAGCGCCGCATGATACGCAGATGAAAGCGCTGATCGAGGGCGCTCAGGCGCAGCAGCAGGCTGATAAACGATGGCTTGTTACCAAGGCCAAATACCAAACCTTCAGCCCGACCGGCGAGGGCGAGCTGGTGGTCGAGGCGCCCGAGTGCTTGTTCGATCCAACCCATCGCTCGATCAGTTCCGCGGGTCCGCTCCAGGTGCAAACCGCGAATGGGCGGTTCGCCATCAAAGGGGAGGGCTTCGTTCGGCAGCAGACTAATGCGACCCTGCTGGTTTCCAATCGTGTCCATACGACCATCCATCCCGATTTGCTCAAGCCGGCAGCCGCCACGCCGCTCACCAATCGGCCCGCCGAAGTGGCGCCGGGCATGGACATCTTCTCCGACCAGTTCGAATACGAGCAAACTTCGGGCAAGGGCGTGTACCAGGGAAACGTTCGCGTGACGGGGACAAACCTGAATTCCACGGCGGGGCGGCTGACCGTTCTGCTGCCAATGGCCGAGCACCGGCTGCAAAGCCTGACCGCCGAGGAACGCGTGGTTGTGGATTACGAGAAGATACATGCCACAGGCGAGTGGGCGTTCTACTCGGCAGACACCGACCTGATCCAAATGAAAGGCCAGCCGACCTGGCGGATCGAGCAGCGGCAGGGAAGCGGCGACGAGCTGATCTTCGACCGGACGAACAGGATTTTCCGAGCAATGGGCCACGCCAGGCTCCAGATGCCCGCTGCGGGCCTGGGGGCCGCCGGCTTTCTTTCGCCCCCCGGATCAAGGTCGGTCAATTCGCCGGCCCCAGCCAACGAGGTCGTCGAGATCCAATGTGATAACTACGAACTGCGGACCGATGTGGCGGTTTTTCGCGATCAGGTGAACGTCAGCGACCGCCTCGACGGCCAACTGCAAGGCCAGATGGCCTGCGGCCTGATGACGCTCACCCTGGCTGGCACAAATGAATTGGGCAAGATGGTAGCGGAGCGGGCAGTAGTCATCGCGCGGGAGGACCGGCGATTCACGGCGGCCAAAGCCGAGTACACCGCCACTAATCACTTGCTGGAGCTTATCGGCAGCCCCGCTTGGCAGGCTGGCTCCCGCGAGGGGAGAGGCGACTCGATACGCGTGAACCTTGCCCGCGAGGAGATGCTCGTGGAAGGAAATGCTTTCATGAGACTGCCCGCCGCCGAGGTTGGGCAGGCCGCTCTGGCTGGCTCGGCTGCGCCCACACCCGGCCAGACCAGCGGGGGCGCGCCGGCATTCGCGGAGATTTACTCGCAGCAGTATTTGCTCACGCCAGCAACAGGCCTGTTTCATGGCGGGGTGCGGATTGAACATCCGCAGATGAAATGGACCTGCGAGGAGCTGACCATGCTGTCGCCTCCGGAATTGGGGAAGGATGGCCGCATGCTGATTGCCGAGCCGTCGGTGGTGTTCGACCTGCAAAATGCGCAGGGGCAGACTCTCCGTGGCACCGGTCAAAAGGCCGTCTTCACCCGCCGCCTCACTGCCACGCTGACCAACGATCTGATGGAGCTGACCGGCACCCCCGCCGTTCTGGCCGCGACCAACATTGTGATCCGGAACAAGACCATCGCCCTGGACCTGTCGAGCCACAAGCTGACGACCCCGGGTAGGTACAACTTTCGAGGCCCGCTGCCGGCCTCCGCAACGAACCTGTTCCGGCCGCCGAACGGCAGCTAAACCAGATCGTGCACCGCGTGTCTTGAAAACCCCTCCGCCAGACGAATCGAACGCCCCGCCCGCGAACGGCAAGCTGCTGGCCACAGAGAAGCTGGTGAAAGAATATCGCCAGCGCCGCGTGGTCAACGGTGTTTCCATCACGGTCGAGGCCGGGGAGATCGTCGGGCTGCTCGGGCCGAATGGCGCCGGCAAGACCACCACTTTCAACATGGTGGTCGGGGTCATCAAGCCCGACGCCGGGGTGGTCAAATTCGCGTCCCGCAACATCAGCCGCCTCCCGATGCACAAGCGCGCCCGGCTGGGCATGGGTTACCTGACGCAGGAGCCGTCCATCTTCCGCAAGCTCACGGTCGAGCAGAACATTCTGGCCATTCTCGAGACCTGCCGGCTGCGCCGGGCCGAGCGCGCCGTGCGGCTGAAGTATCTGCTGGACGAGCTTGATATGACGTCCCTGGCAAAGAGCCGGGCCTACACGCTGAGCGGCGGCGAGAAACGCCGGCTGGAAATCACCCGCGCGCTGGTGACCAGCCCCAAGCTGCTCCTGCTGGACGAGCCTTTCAGCGGGATTGACCCCATTGCCGTTTACGAGGTGCAAAAGATTGTGCGCCGTCTGAAACAGCGCGGCCTGGGGATTCTGGTCACCGACCACAACGTGCGCGAAACCTTGAAGCTCGTGGACCGGGCCTACCTCATCCACAAGGGGGAAGTCGTTTATGAGGGCAATGCCGAGGACCTGGTCAACGACCCCAAGGCGCGGGAGATCTATCTGGGCCCGGAATTTAACCTATGAGCCGGAACTTAGGGCAAGAGAGCACGTGTTCAGCCGCGAACTCTCGTTATTCTCGCCATGCAAACTAACCACATCACCGTCGAGCGGTTCTATACCGAGCACGCCAGCTCCCTGCAGCTCAATCTGGTGGCCGGTGCTACGGGGCTCAAGCGCATCATCCGCGAGCCAACGGTGAATAGGCCGGGCCTGGCGTTATCGGGGTTCACGCGCTACTTCGCCAACAAACGGTTGCAGGTCATCGGCAATGCCGAAGCCTTCTTCCTCAAGTCGCTCTCGGCTGAGGAGCAGGCCAAGCGTTACGAGCTTTTCTTCTCCTACAAAGTCCCGGGTGTCGTGTTCTCTCGCAACCTGCACCCAAGCAAGTTGTGCCTCAAGGCGGCCGAGGAAGCCCGGGTGCCGGTGTTCCGCTGCCCAATGGTAACCATGAAGTTCATCAACCTGGCCACCCTGGCCCTCGAGATGATGTTTGCCCCGCGCGGCACTGAAATGGGCAGCATGGTGGACATCCTGGGCGTCGGCGTGATCATCCGCGGGGAAAGCGGAATCGGCAAGAGCGAGAGCGTGCTGGCGCTTATCGAGCGGGGCTACAGCCTCGTGGCCGACGACATCACCAAGGTGACGCTGGTGGACGGCCGGGAAGTCGTGGGCACCAGCGCCGAAGTCACGCGCGACCACATGGAGGTGCGTGGCATCGGCATCATCAACGTCGCCGCCATGTTCGGCGTCAAGAGCATCCGCCACGAAAAACGGGTGGACCTGGTCGTCTCGCTCAAGTCGTGGAATGAAGTCCCGGACGTGGATCGCCTGGGGCTGGAGCAGGAGTTCGTCAAAGTCCTGGGCATTGACGTTCCGCATATTACCATTCCAGTGCGGCCGGGGCGCGATTTGGCGCGGTTGATCGAAGTGGCCGCCTTCCAGGTCAAGCTCAAGGTCGCGGGCTACAATCCGGCCAAAGAGCTCAATGACCGGCTCATCGCCCGGATGGCGGCGGCGGCGAAGCCATAGAATTCAGTGGCGCCAAAGCGCGCTTTTGGCGTATTGTCCTCTTTGGACTGAATGAGCGCGAAGGTGATAGCGGGCGGCGAATCCGTCATGACAAAAGACTTTCAGGTGTCGAATAAGCTGGGCATCCACGCCCGGCCGGCGGCCATGTTCGTCAAGACGGCCAATCGCTTTCACTGCGACATCTTTGTGGAGAAGGACGGCGAGAAGGTCAACGGCAAGAGCATCATGGGTCTGATGATGCTGGCCGCCGGCCCCGGCAGCAAATTCACCGTTCATGCCCACGGCCAGGACGCTCCCCAGGCTCTGGCCGAGTTGGAGATACTCATTAACCGCAAGTTCGACGAGGAATGATATGGCCGCGGTGGAAATTGATGTGAAGTATGTCGCGCATCTGGCGCGTCTGTCGCTCTCGCCCGAGGAGGAGCAGAAAATGGGCGAGCAGTTGGGAAATATCCTCGCTTACATCGAGAAGCTTAAGGAGGTGGATGTTAGCGGAGTGGAGCCGACAGCCCACGCGTTCCCGCTAGTCAACGTGACCCGGGCTGACGAAGTCCAGCCCTCCCTCAGCAACGAGGAGGCCCTAAGCAATGCCCCTGCGCACGCCAACGGCCTGTTCATGGTCCCCAAGATCGTCGAGTAAGCATCGTTCCGATGCATTCCCGGAGGTTCAAGGCACCTCACACAAGGCCCGTTCGAGACGCTGCCAGAGGTCCTCCGGGTCTTCCAGACCGACGGAGATGCGAATCAGGTAACGCGAAACGCCGCACGATTCCGCCCACGCCAGCTCGGTATAGTGCGCCAGCAGGGTGAAAGGGCAGGCCAGAGTAAACACCGTGCCCAGGCTCGGCCCTTTGCAGAACTCCAGGCGGTCGTAGATGATTGGGGACTTTGTTTCCCCGTTTTTGGGCAGGAAAGTGATGAGGGCGCCCCAGCCGCCTGCCGGGCGCCGCACGGCTTCGTAAGCTTCGCTGAACTCCCATTTCGGATACCAGACACGTTCGACGGCCGGATGGCGGCGCAGGCGCTCGGCCAGCAGAAGGCCGTTCTGATTATGCCGCGTCATGCGCTCCGGAAAGCCGCGGGCCTGCGTATCCAGCACCGCGGCATCATCGCCCCACAACACTTCTTCATGCTGCGCGCTGACGATGGGTTTAAGTTCGCGGTGGAGGGGGGACTTGGGATTGCAGATGAGCGCGCCGCCCATCGCGTTGCCGGTGCCGACGATGAACTTAGTGAGGCTGGTGGCAATTAGATCAGCATGGCCGGTCAAATCCACGTTAACAGGCGTCGCGACCACATCGTCCATCACCAGCGGCACGCGGTGCTCGCGCAGCGCGGGACTGATACGGCGCACATCCGCCGAACCGAGCAGGGGGTTGCCGGGGATTTCGCAAAAGCAAGCCGCCAGTGGCTGCCGGCGCATTAAGGTCTGCAACTCCTGGTCTATATTTCCCAGGTTGTGCAGCAGCTTGCCGTCGTGGCCGAGCTTTTGCTGGAGTTTCAGTGTGTCAACATAGGGGAACCCCAATTGGACTGTCGGCCTGCCGGGAGTTCGCTGCATGACGGCCTGCAAGGCGGCGAACTGGGCAGCCATCCCGGTCACCGTAAGGAATACATCGTCTTCGGCGCAGTCATACAAGCCGGCGAGCTGTCGTCGCAAAGACTGGCGCACCACCAGATCATCGGATGCGGTCCCGCCCCCGGCCAAGTGTGCTTCAGCCTGCCGGGTGGACACTATCAACCCCGTATGCTGCCAGAATGCTCGCAAGGCGGCCATGCCGGCGTCGCTGGTCACCACTCCATGAATGCCGCGATGCGCCAGGACCTTGGCCTGCGCGCCGCTGGAGCGCTCGATGAACTGCGCGCAGAGCCTGGCGGCGCGGAGCGAGGGAAACGGCAGGCACGGCCGCCCATCCCCGATTTGCCGCGCCAACTCCCGCACCGCCGCATGAATGAAGAAGCGCGGATAACCGCTGGTCAACGCGTTGACCACCTCGGCCTTCTTCTCCTCGTATCCCACCACGTCCTGCCATCGCGGCAGCGCCACCGACACCGCATGCGGTGAGGCTGGAATGGGCTGACCCAACTCCTCGCCCCGCCAAATCGGGTGTTGCGACAAATCGCGCGCAGGCATTTTGGTTGTGGGCAAGAGCCTAAACCAGACCGGAGCCCAAAGCGAATTCTTTCAGGCTGGCCTGACAATCGGCGCCAGGAAACCGCGTTCTCTGGCGATGCTGGACCTCTCTATTTGCGCTGGACTTTCCCCGGCAAGCACCCAGACTGCCGGCACTGAACTGTCGGAACGCCAACGGCTGAAACCGAATGAGCGAGCCACCGCGAGATTTGTCTTAGCCTCTAACTGTTAGCCTTTCCATGCAGCCACCCGTCATCAGCCCTCCGCCACCGCCCCCGCTGGAGCCGGAGCGCAAGCCGGGGCCGGGCCGGCAACTCCTCGTTCTCCTGCTAAGCCTGTGCCTTGGGCTCTTTCTGGCCGATGCGGTCGTATCCCTGGTGGACGATTCACTGATCCTTCTCTTTGATCTTCACCTTCTGGCGCTGTTGCGCGTCCTTGTGTTTCTTCCCACCCTGCTCACGACGCTCGTGGTATACGTGCTGATGGGACTCACGCCCATGATCCCCAAGCGGCTGTTTCTCCCGGTCACACTCTTCAATCCGCTGGCCGTTGTTGTTCTGCTTCCGCTGGCGACGTACTATCACGGCCGGTTTCAGGAGGTAGCGTGGATCACCTCGCTTTGCCAGGTCGCGCTCGGTCTGGCCATTGTATGGTGGGCCCAGGGCGGGCCGAGGTTGCGTTGGCCGTTGGTGGCATTTGGCTGGCTGGGAGCCCGGCGCTTTGGCTGGTTCAACCTCTCGGCGTTCCTGCTGTTAAACATCTTTGTATTACTGCCCGCGGTAGTTGCCTATCTGGCCGTTTGCACGGCGCTGTCCGTGGCGCATTTCAGCGAAGGTTTCCTGACGCTGCGGCCGGGGGGGCTTACCGTTCAGGCGCGCAAGTACGTTCGCGAGGATGGCAAAGTGATCCACCTCGTTCCGATGGCGCACGTCGGTGAAGCCGGCTTCTACCACAAACTGTCGCAATCGTTCCCGACCAACGCGGTGGTGCTAATGGAGGGAGTCACCGACAACAATAGCCTGCTGACCAACACCATCACTTACCAGCGCATGGCATCCTCTCTCGGTCTCGCCGAGCAGGAAAAGGAATTCAATCCCGTCCAGGTCCAACTGGTGATGGCGGATGTGGATGTGGAGCAGTTCACTACCAACACAATCGGCATGCTCAACCTGTTGATGCTCATTCATGCCAAAGGGGTGAATGCTGAAACTGTGCTGAAGTTGTTTCGCCACTCACCGCCCCCTCACTTCGAGGAGGAGCTATTCGATGACCTGATCACCAAACGCAACCAGCGGGTCCTGGAAGAAATCCACGCCCGTCTCACTGATCCGGAGCCGATCGTCGTTCCGTGGGGCGTGGCCCACATGCCGGGCGTTGCGGAAGGAATTAAGGCGTCCGGCTTCCGTGTGGCCGAAACCCAGGATTATACCGTGATGCGATTCCGCTTCCCTGGTAGCGCGAGCAAGAGCCCTGGGAAACAGCGAGGCAGTTAAGTCCCGCCGTTGGGCGGGCAAGGCTCAACAGCCTGTGTTGGAGGAAGTCTAACCCCTGCGGTTCGGAAGGGGAGATTCGGGCTTGGCAACTGAAAAGGGGACTGGTAGCAGAGACGGCGAATAATGTTCGGCACGAGTCAACGCAAGTGAAGGAGGCAAGTGATGCGCAAATGCAACTGTTCGGGACACTGTGGTCCACAAGGCATCAACCGGCGTGAGTTCATTGGGCTGGTGGGGGCGGGGGCGGCGGCGGCGATGCTGGGCACCCCGGCGTGGGGGGCGTTTGAACTGCCGGCGGATGAGTTGGAGCGGTGGCGGCGGGAACTGTTTGCCCCGGACCAGCCGCGCCTTTACCTGTCCGGCAGACACACGGACACCCGGATGCACCTGGGCGGCATTGGCACCGGCAACATCGAGTTGGGCGTGGACGGCCAATTCACCAACTGGCAGTTGTTCAACACGCTGAGGGGCGGGCAGGTGCCTTTGCATTTCCTGATCCGCGCGGGCGGCGTCATCCGGATGCTTCAGACAGGGGGCGGGCCCGACTGGCCGCGGGTCAAGCAGATTGAGATGCGGGGCGAATACCCAGTGGCGGAGCTGCGCTGCAAGGATCCGGAGTTGCCCGTCGAGGTGGAGTTGGCAGCTTTCAGCCCGCTTGCGCCGCTGGACGCGCGCTTCTCGGCGATGCCGCTGGCGGCGCTCCTCTTCCGGGTCACTAACCCGGCGAAGCAGAAGCAGACGGTGTCGCTGGCGGCGGTGATGCAAAACCCGGTGGGCTACGATGCGGCTGGGCCGAACAACTCAGCCAGCAACGCGTGCTTCGGCGGCAACGTCAACGAGGTGCTGCGCGAAGGCGGGCGGGGCGGGCTGTACATGCGCGCGGAAGCTGCGGGGGAAGCGTCGCTGGACAAGCCGGTGGCGATTTATACGGCTGCCAATCTGAAGGCGCTGCTGGAGCCGCCGCCAGACCGGCCGGAGGGACTGGCGGTCGAAGTGCTCGGAGACAAGCCGTTGCCGGCGGAAAAGCTGCGCGATCCGGCGCACACAGTGATCTGGCTGGAGGAGGCCGGGACGGACCTTTCAGAAGGACTGCTCCGCGGCGCGCGGGAGGCGGTGCAGGCGGGCGCGACGCTGCTCTGGTCGGGCCGGACGATGCCGCTGTTGGCGGGCTACGGGGCGTGGACCGGCGGCAAGCCGGTTGCCGAGGTCAGCCCGCGGCCGGACATTGTGTTCGAGGATTTCGAGGGCGGCTACGATAAGTGGACGGTGACGGGCGAGGCCTTCGGCAAGGAGCCCCCGCAGGGGACGCTGCCTATGCAAAACCCGGTGACCGGGTTTCTCGGCAAGGGCCTGGTCAACAGCTTCGTCGGCGGAGACGATATGACTGGCCGGATGGTCAGCAAGCCGTTCACCATCGAGCGGCAGTTTATCCGGTTTCTCGTGGGGGGCGGTCGCCACGCCAACACCCAGATGCGGCTGGTGGTGGACGGCAATGTGGTGCGCGCCACCTCGGGCAAGGACAACGAACAGTTGCTGCCGGCGATGTGGTTTGTGGGCGAGTGGCGAGGCCAGTCCGCGCACATTGAGATCGTGGACGAGCAGATGGGCGGGTGGGGGCACATCAACGTGGATCGGATCGAGTTCTCGGATATGCCGGCGACCCGGGAGTTGATGCAGTTGCTGGAGGAGCTGCTGCCGGCGCGGTTCAGCAGCCTCCGGCCGGCGGATGGCGAGGCTGGCAACGGTGGGGCGGTGGAGTTTGAGGGGCTGGTGCCGCAACCCGGCGCGACTGAGTCCAAGGCGTCCGATGGCACACGGCTGTTAATGCGGACGGTGGGAAAGGGCAAGGTAGTGATCGCGGCTGGAGCGGTGCTGGAGCCGGCGCGTGCGGGATGGAGCCAGTACCGGCAGAGCGCCTATACGCTGGTTTGCGGGTTGGTGGGGGCGAGTTACACTGGGGGAGGCGGGTTCCAGCATCCCAAGGCGCCGGGTTTCGGCACGCTGGCGCTGGCAGCGCTTGGGGACGAAGTCACCGTGCTGTCGGCGGCGGCGCATCGGGAGGATGCGTGGAGAGCATTCGCGGCGGAGGGCAGCTTTACGCCGCTGGCCGAGGCCAGATCCAACGCGCCGACGCCGCTCGGCCGCACCCTGTATGGGGCGGTTGCCGTCAACGTTAATGTGCCGCCGGGGAAGAGTGTTGACGTTCCATTCCTGCTGGCGTGGCATTACCCCAACAAATACAACGCCGTCCATACCTGGATGGGCTGCCACTACGCGACGCAATGGGCCGACGCGCGGGCGGTGATGCGCGAGGCGTTGAAGGACTATGGCGCGTTGCACGGGCGGACGGAGCGGTTCCGCAGGACGTTTTACGACAGCACACTGCCGTATTGGCTGCTGGATTGCCTCACCGCGAATGCCGCCATTATCCGGCACATCGGCGTGGTGTTCCGCATCGCGAACGGGGACACGTATGGTTGGGAAGGCTCGAACGGCTGCTGCCAGCCGACGTGCACGCATGTGTGGGGTTATGAGCAGAGCCTGTCGCGCCTGTTCCCGTCGCTGGAGCAGGACATGCGCCGGATTGACTTCAAGCACCAGCAACGCCCGGACGGCGGGGTCAACAACCGGACCGAGGTGCCGTCGCCGCCGCGGCCGACGGGCGAGCAACCGTTCGCGGACGGCCACGCAAGCTGCATTCTCAAGGCCTATCGCGAGGCGCTTAACCAGCCGGACGACGGGTTTTTCCGGGAGTATTGGCCGCACATCAATCGCGCGGTGGAATACCTGATCGGGCGCGACGCGAAGTCGGCCGGAGGGCAGCCCGAGGGCATTTTGCAGGATGATCAATGGAACACCTATGACGAGGCGCTGCACGGGGTGACGACGTTCATCAGCGGGTATTACCTGGCGGCGCTGCGCGCGGGCGAAGAGTGGGGCCGGCGGGTGGGGGACAAGGCCGCGGCGGAGCGGTTTCGCAGCGTCTTCGAGAAGGGCCGGAGGAAGCTCGTCGAGCTGTGCTGGAACGGGGAGTATTTCCAGCAGCATCTGGCGGATTACATGAAGCGGCCGGGGGAAGTGGGCCCGGGCTGTATGGCGGACCAATTGATCGGCCAGTGGTGGGCGCACCAACTCGGGCTGGGCTACATCCTGCCGCGGGAGATGGTGGTGTCGGCGCTGCGGGCGGTATTCAATTACAACTGGAAGTCCAACCTGACGGGCTGGCCGCACGCGCCACGGGCGTTTGCCGGGGCGAAGGACAAGGGGCTGATCACTTGCACGTGGCCCAAGGGCGGCCGGCCGGGGCACGTGATGCTCTACTCGGACGAGGTCTGGACAGGCATCGAATACCAGGTAGCGGCGCACATGATCTACGAAGGGTTGGTGGAGGAGGCGTTCGCCATCGTGAGGGGGGCGCGCGACCGCTATGACGGAATCCCGCGCCCGCCGATCGAGCGCAATCCGTGGAACGAGCTCGAGTGCGGCGGGCACTATGCGCGGGCGATGTCGTCGTGGTCGCTGCTGCTGGCGCTGTCGGGCTGGGATTACGATGGGCCGCGGCAAGCGCTGCGGTTCACGCCGCGCCACACGCCGGGGGACTTCAAGGGCTTCTTCGTGGGGCCGGAGGGGTGGGGCAGCTTGCGACAGACGCGGGAGGGACAGACGCAGCGGAATGAGTTAAGTGTTTGCGAGGGAAGGCTGGCGGTGGCGGAGTTCGCACTGTCCGTGGCCGGGACGCCCAAACGGGTGAAAGTGGAATGCGGTGGCAAGACGGTGCCCAGCGCGTTTAAGTCTGAGGCGGGTGGGGTGGTGGTGTCGTTGAAGCGTCCTGTGGTGGTTGGAGCCGGCCAGAAGCTCACGGTCGGGATTAGCTAGAGGAAGGCAGAGATCAGTCTCCGTGCCACGCTCCCGCATCTTTCATGTACTGGACCCACGCCTCATAATCGGCTCGAAGCATCGCATCAAGCTCCTCCTGTGTCTCGATGCGCTTGAAGTAATAACAGGTTTTGCCTCGAATGCGCTTCTTCCGATGCATATCCAGGACCCAGAGAAGGTCGCTGGGCTCCTCCTCCTCAAGCAAGTACTTGTCCTTTCGCCAACACTTTGCGATGGGGAATAACTTATACGATCGGAGTGGGTGCGTTGGTTGAAGTGTGCGGTCAAAGAACTCCAGTACCGCGTCCACGTACTCCAGGGGAATCGACTCCCAAGCGTCATTGTATGTGATCTGGGGTTGCATACCGGGGCGGTGCTTGCTTTATGCCGAACGTCAATATCAGTTCCCACCGACGACGGCCAGGTCGCAGTGGAGCCAGCCGCGCAGCGCGGACTGGCTTGGGGTTGGTGGCGGGGCGGAGACTTCGCAAGCGGCCGGCCTCATTCAGGCACCAATCATGCGTTCGTATTCGTCGTGAGGCCCAATCCAAAACCAGACCAGCCCATCGGCCACGGGGGCGGCCAAAGCGCGGTGGTGTGACTCCTCACGGGAGCGGGGTGCAGCGTCCCGCTTTGAACTCCGCGATCGCTTCCTGCGCCAGCCGGTCCAGCGGTCCTCCGGCCCGGGCATCCTCTGCAATCTGGGTATCCCACTCCGCCTCGCACCGGCGGTCCAGCCGCTCCTTCAGCTCCCAGAGCTCTTTGCGGGGCAACCGGGCGATGGCGGCTTCGATCTCGGTGACGGTGCTCACGGGCCCAAGCTAGCAGTTTCGGGCTCTCCTTTCAACTCGCAATTCCGGCTGCCTTAATCCGTTGCAGGCTCCTGAGCCCCGGAGAGCGAGCGTCCACGCGGGCCCAAACAACTTTGTAGTTCCGTGGAAGTCAGGGCTTGCGGGGACGCCCGCCCTCACCGGAGTTAGCCGCCCGCGACAACCGCTTGGTCCCGGCGGAGCCAGCCGGTTCGGCGGGGGCCGGCGCTGACCTGGAGCCAGTCGTCCTTTTGGTCGAGCACGCGCAGTTCGGCGCCGTCGTGGGCGGTGAAAGCGGCGGGGGACTCGGCCAGCGGGCCGAAGCGGACCACGGCGTCGCGCGCAGTAACGATGGCGGTGCGGGTGAAGCGGGCCTGGCGCAGGGCGGCGCCGGCGCAGGCGGCCAAGATGACCACCAGAATGGCCAGGCCGAGGACGTAGAAGCGCAGAGCTGGTTTAAGGGCGGGCCGCCATTGGAGGAAGGCGAGCAGCAGCAGCCAGAGCCAGAGCGCGCCTGCGGCCAGCAGGGTCCATTCGTTCAGGGTCAATCGCCCGAGCCAGCGATGCCATCGGCTGGGCGCCAGGGTGGGGCCTTGGATCTGGTTGCGCGCGAACTGCAGATTGGCGCGCAGGTCCGGGTCGCGCGGGGTGAGTCGTTCGGCCTGGCGATAGGCGGCAATGGCGCGGCCGATCTGGCCGGACTTGAAATGGGCATTGCCGAGATTGAAGCTGAGCGCGGCGGCTGTCTGGCCGGACTGGCCGAGTTTCTCGTAAGCGGCGGCGGCTTCGGCGAACTTGCCTTCCTCGTAAAGCTTGTTGGCCAGTTCGAAGGCGGCGGTGGAAAGCGCGGCGCGCGAACACCAGGGAGTCAGCCAGAGAATCGTGAACAGTACTACCGCCGTTGCGACCCGGCGTCCCCGTCCCGGCGCGCGGTCGCTTGCCTTGGCGGGACCGAGGCGGAAAGACCGTCCGGTTGTCACGTTACCTCTCACAGCTTCATCTCCCTGAGATCGCGCAGGACGGCTTCGAGTTTCGGGATAATTGCGGCCAATTCCTGGCTGGTTCTGATTGGTGCATAGCGGGCGAGGTTGCAGGTCTGAAACAGCTCCTGCAAGGGGGCGAGCGTGGTTTCCGGGACGCCGCGCGGGCGGAGGTGCTCTTCAATCACGGCGTCGGTGATGGCCGAGGCCGGGAGATCAAGGCGCTCGCCGATTTGCTCCTGCAACAGGCGCACCAGCGTGGCAAAGAAGGCTTCGGACTTGTTGTCCGCGGCGGATTGACGCAACTCGTCCAGGCCCTGGCGGATGTTCTGGGCCACCTGGCGGCGGCGGCGCAGGCGGGGATTGTTCGCCAGCATCTCAGCGCGCCGGCGCCACAGGACGGCCGAGAGCCAGGCAAGGACGGGTACGGCCTGCAGCGCCAGGAACCAGGGTCGCAGCACCAGCGGCGGGGCAATCTGGGCCACTGCTCCGAGGCGCGGCTTGATGTGAACGATGTCCTGGGCGGGCGGGGCATTGTCCTGCGCGGCGCGTGTCGTGGCCGCCACCACCGGCGCCGGGGCAGCGCCGCCCGGGCGGACAACCAGAGGTATGGCAGGTTGTGTCAGCGTGCGGTAGCTCTTCTGGTCGGGGTCGAAGAAGCTGAAGGAGACCGGCGGCAGGGCTTTGATATCCGGGCTTTGGGGCACGACCACCTGCTCAAAGGTCTTGGTTCCTTGCAGGCCAAGCGGATCGGTGGTGTCCACCTTGGTGGTCGGGGGATAGGTCTTGAAGTCACGCCACGCGTTCTGCTCCGGCAAGGCGAGCGAGTCAAACGCGCCTCGCCCTGAGAGTGCCACCTTGACGGTCACCGGGTCGCCGGCGGCGACATTAGTGGGGCCGGCGGTGACGGTCATGGTGAAGTTGCCGACGGCGCCGTTGAACGTGGCGGGGATATTCTCCCTGGGCAGCGGGAGGGCTTTGAGTATTTCGGGTTCGGCCGACAGCGAGACGCGCCGCTCCTCGACCTGCATACGCTGGAACATGCCGAAGGGATCAAAGGGATCGCGGCGGCGTTGGTTGGGCAGCGGAATCTGCAAGGTGAGCGGGACATCCATCGAGCCAAGGGTGATGGGCCCGGTTTTGATGGGGGAGAGTGAGGTGACGAGAGTCGCGACGACGTAGCTGGCATTGCCCAGGCGCGCCCGGCGGCGTTGCGCGTGGGCCGTTTTGATGATGCTGACGCCTTCGGCTTTCACAGGGCATCCGCTGAATTGGTCAAAACCCTGCAGGATGTCCTCCCCGTTGGCGAGGCCGTCGCGCACATACACCTGGAACTCGACCGACAGGATTTCGCCGACATAGACCTCCTTTTTCGGGACAAAGAGCTTGAAGAACGCCAGTTTGTCCCCGGCGCCATCCGCGGCACTGGTGGGGGCTTTTACCGCGGTCAGTTTCAGCGGTTGCGAGCTCAGGACCTGGCCGCCAATTTCGACAGTGAGGGCCGGGATGGCAAAGTCGCCCGGCTGGGTGGGGGTCAGGAGAAAGGTCTGCGAGATGCTGGCCGAGAACTGACCGTTGATGACGGTAATGCTCTGGGAGGTCCCGCCGCCAGAGACTTGCAGGTTCGGGATCGTCGGCGGGGACGGCGTCGTCTTGGGCTGGCCGCCGTCATAGCGGAGCGTCAGGGTGGCGCTCTCGCCGACGGTAACGCTTTCCCGGTCCAGCGTGGCCGTGAAGCTCGCCGCGCCCAGCGTGGAGGGGGCCAGCCACAGCAGCGCCGTCAGCAAAGCAAAAGCAGGCCGAAGCCTGTGCCGGCTTCGGCTGCGCGGATTGACTGTGATCCACGACGATAACCTTCGCATTACCACGTCCGCCTATTGTTGCCCGGGGAGAACCAACGATGCAAGTGTGACTCCGTGACGCTTCCTTCGGACGCCGGGCTGATGCTGGCGGACGTTCTATGGACAGCGCCTGCGGAGTTTTGTTCAGGGCTGGTGGGGCAAAGCGCCGGTCTTAAAAAAGGTGCAAGTTAGTTGTTGACATGGATAGGCGCCTTTTGTAGAAGTCAATTGCATGCTGGTATGGTGCTGGCATGGCTCTCGTTCTGGGTGACCAGGACTCGCGGCCACGGTGCTGGCTGCTCGGGGACGATGGGCCGGCAGGATGACAAGCGGAGTGGCCGTGAAAGTGGACTGCCATGAAGAGTACCGCACTGCTTAAACCAGCCTTCATCGTCGCCTGCACACTTGGACTTTTGGTGGCGCCGGCCCGGGCGTACCTCGCTCCCGACTCCTTCTTCGACGTCTTCCTGGAAGTCAGCCAGGGCCCGCCGTATCCGCCAGCCGGACCGGGGGTTTTGACGAAACTCGGCTTGCCGACCCTGCCCTTCACGCAGATCGGACAGGTCGCAATGCAGGTCAAGAACCTGACTCCGCCCGGGGCCACCGTGCTGGTCGGTTCCGACTCCGGCGGCGGCGTTGGCGACCCGGGGGTCTCATCCTTCTTCGATGTGTTCATGGACGTGCCGATGATGCCGGACAGCTTCTTCGACATCTTCACCGAACTCAGCAGCGCGGTTGGGCTGCCGATGCCCCTGGCGGGGGAACCGACGGTCGTGTGGCATGCGGATTCCTTCTTCGACGTGTTCCTGGAATGCGACGTGCCGGGACAGGGGCGGCAGTTTCTGCAGATGTCCTTCCGGGTGCCGGAGGGGCAGACCACGCGGTTCAATCCGGACCCCACGCCGCAGTATATCGCGCCCGACAGCTTCTTCGACATTTTCATGAGCGTCAGCAGCACGGCGGGTGGGCAGATCAATCCGGCCCTCCCCGTGTTCCGCGTGATCATGACCGGCACGCTGGGCTGGCCGCAGCCCCAGCCCACGCCGCGGAACGTCGTCAAGTTCCGGCAGAATCCGGACCCCACCATCCACGGCCTGGACGTGCTGGACAGTTGGCTGACCAACACCAGCCCCGCGACGTTGCTGGCCGATGACTTCATCTGCACGCGCACCGGTCCGATCACGGACATCCACCTCTTCGGCTCATGGCTGAACGACCGGGTGGACTACTGGCCCACGTTCTGGGTGGGTATCTGGGACGATGTGCCGCGCAGCGGCAACACGCCCAGCCATCCCGGCAACCTCCTCTGGTGGCAGCAATTCTCCCCCGGGCAGTACCGCGCCAGCGTTTACCAGCAGGGGCTGACGGAGAACTTCCTCGATCCGAACGCCCCGCCGCACCTCCTCGGGCAGGATCACCAGATCTGGAAGTATGACTTCTTCCCGCGCAACCCGTATCGCCAGCTCGGCTCGCCGCAGTTGCCCCGGGTTTATTGGCTTTCGGTCGTGACCAAGACGGCGCCGGGCCGCGCGTTTGGCTGGAAGACGACCCGCGATCACTACAACGACTACGCGGTTTATTCGCCGACGATGCTGACCTTCAGCGGGAATTACCCGACGCCGATGCAGCCCTGGCAAGTGATCGTTGATCACCAGGGGCGCAAGCGCGAGCTGGCCTTCATGCTGACGACCTCGCAGACCTGGGCGTGCAACAAGGATTTCTGGATCCCCTACGCCTACCCTTACGGGAACCTGCGGGTGATCGTGCCCGGGCCCTGGGGCATCGGCAACAACTTCAACGGCTTTGGCGGCAGCTCGGGCCAGTTCAGCAACTTCGAGTGTAACTGGGATGCGGCCGGGCGCACCATTATGGACTGGACCGGCGGCACGTTCACCCCCGGCCAATGGGTGCACATCGGCTTCGAGGGGCCGGGTATCTTCCCGCCCTTCCAGAACTGGGGCTGGTGGAATCCATTCGCCATGAGCTGGGCGGGCTGGGTGCCGCAGGTCAGCATCGGCTGGCAGCCGCTGCTGCAGCCCCTGCCGCGCATTGGCTTGACAAACATCCTGCCGATCGTGCCGGGCCTGACCAACAATGTGTTTATCAGCGGACTGACGGTGGAGTACCACACCAGCGCGGTCCCGCTCGACCAACTCACCCGCTACGGCGCGCGCAGTCCCATCCGCGTGGATGCGGCGCCTATCCCCACCCCGATGATCTCGCCGCAGCAATTCATTCAGATGGACATGCCCCCGCCGCCGCCCGAGGCGACGCACGCGGTGATCATCCCGCAGATCAACCCGGTGAACGAGGCCGGCGAGCCGAACCTGCAGATGCCCAACGTGGATTGGGCCATGGTCCCGCTGACAGAGACGGAGCTGCCGACGCTGCCACCGCAGCCGGAGCTGCAGGCGCCAACCCTTGCCGGCAGCGAAGTGACGCTGACCTGGACGGCGGTGCCGGGAGCGGTTTATCGCGTTCAAAGCAAAGCCAGCCTGTCCGGCGCAGGTTGGGAGGACGCGGAGGGGGATGTCATCGCGAATGAGCTCACTGCCAGCAAGGCGGTGCCGGTGGCGGGCGACACCCGTTTCTACCGCGTCGAAGCCGTGCTCCCATAGCCGCAGAACGCCTTGATCGCCCAGGCGAGGGCGCAGCCGAGACGGGCTGCGCCCTTCGCACCGCAATCCGTCCGTAAGGACCCGTCTTCCTGGACCGAATGGCCGTTCTGGTAGAGAACGGCATTGTGTCCAATTTTGGGACAGTGGTGGTTCCCGAGCGCAGCCCCCACAGCCAGAAAGGCCGGTGTGACAACGCTGTGACACCCGTGATAGCCCAGTGTGTATCCCATGGGGAGCGCTCCCCATGGGATACACACAGGGGTCTCGCCGGGTTGGCATCGTCTCCTCGCTATAGATCAAGCTTGTAGCCATCCTTTCGGGACAATGCTCAACGCAAGGCCTCCGTCTTGGGTGGAGGCCGCCTCGCCGCGTCGGCCAAACGGTGGCGCTTTCGGCGAAAGCGCCCTGCCAGACTGAGGGATTGCTGTTCAGCAAGCTGTAGTCTTGACATTGGGCGCGGGTGTGTGCGAGCCTAAGGGCATGAGAATCGCTGGAGCCTATGTGCTGCTGGCGTTGCTGGCGGCGCAGCCCTTGATCGTTTGTGCGGCCAGCTACAATGTTGGTCCGCCCGACCCGGTGGGGGAAAGGGTGTACACCTCCGTTCAGTTGGGGCGCGTGGCTGTTCCAATCGCGATACTTGCCGGCGGCTTTTGCGTGGCGTGGCTGGTGGCGAAAGCTCGCCGCCACACCAGGAAGCTCGCTCCAAACAACGGCGAGTCGCACGCCGGGTAAGCGGTGTCCATTCGGTTGAGAATGGGGAGCACATGCCCCCGGCATGTGGGTGGTGGCGTCCCGCCGCAAACTTTCGCCTCCCCGACTGGTTCATCAAACGGTAGAAGAGGAATGGGAGGACCAAGCCAACGGCGGGACGCCGTCGGCTGCACCTTCTTCAATCCGCCCCGGGCTGCTGGGCGCATCTCATTTCGTTGCAGGAGCG
The DNA here is from genome assembly GCA_035452965.1 of Candidatus Paceibacterota bacterium. Taxonomy (NCBI): domain Bacteria; kingdom Bacillati; phylum Minisyncoccota; species Minisyncoccota bacterium. The sequence continues at coordinate 210,813 of DAOTCE010000003.1, forward strand.
CCGACATTCCTGTCGGCCCGGCCAAGGGTTGACTAGAAGGCCGACAAGAATGTTGGCGCTCCACTCCTCCCATTGCAGGAAAGTGAGATTCATTCCGGATTTCTTCACGATCTCATTTGCCGTTGACAGGACGGAGAGGGCGTGCGGTAATCAAGCGGTCCTGAACATGTCTTCTTCCTGATAAGAAGACCTCGCCGCTGCAGTCGGTCGCGGCATGACGAATGGCGCAACCAGTCGCGGGCGGCGTGAAGGTCATCGGATGGGGTTGGGTATGAAACGGCACAGCGCAGAATCGCAGCCTGCGGGCCGCCGTGCGAACCGCATACGCTCGCCAGTGGCGACGGAGCCCGCAGCCCGCAATCCTGCTCCCCGGCAGGGGAAGACGGGACAGAAGAAGTCCCACGTCGTGTCTGTCGGTGTGGCGGCACATGGATCAGGCATCTTCACACCGTGCGCGTGGGCGCAAATCGCCCGCTCCCTGGACCTGTCGGGCCGGGAACTGCAGATCGTGCGCGGCATCTTCGACGACCAGACCGAGTTCGCCATCGCCGGGGAGTTGGGCATCTCGCCACACACGGTGCACACGCATCTGAGCCGGCTGCACCACAAGTTGGGGGTGGTCACCCGGACCCAGGTGAGCCTGCGCGTGATGGCAGAGTTCATGGGCCTGACCTCCGCGCCGGGCAGCCGCTTGCCCCCGCTCTGCGGCCGGCGCAGCGCCGGCGAGTGCTCGTTCCAGCGTTGACCCATCGGCGCCGGTCCGCCGGGGCCTGTCCCCTGCCTGGGTGACGTGTAAATAGGCGACTCGCAGGAATTCGCGGTTTGCTGTAAAAGCAATTTTGAAACTGAGCAAACCAACAGGCGCAGGCTGCCAGAGCATGCGCGACAATCGAGTTACCATTATGAAAGTGTTGAGAAGAATCCTCGCCCTCGGCGTCCTGACGGGAGTTGCCGTCGGCTTTGTCGCATCGGCGTTCGCGGATGACATCCAACCGCCCTGGTGGCGCGGCCAGTACAGCACCACCTCCCAATACTGGGAATTCCTTACATCCGAACCAGGTCCGCTGCAGCCGGACGGTTCGCCTCCCGGGGGGCAACCTTGGTTGCTCAGCACGCACCTGACAGTTTACCCGGACGGCCAGTGGCTGCCTTCTGATCTTTTCGGGTCTGGCCGTGTGGGCATTTGGCCGCTGTCGGGTGAAATGCGCGTCACGGTGGACAACCACAATCCGCCGAACGAGTACAAGTGGATGTGGGTGCAACTGACGTGGCACGACGAAGAGTTGAAGCCTGCCACTGGACCAATCCTCAGCGGCTTCAACCCGATGTACGACCCGGTTCCGGGATTGATCACCGTGCCGGATGAGGACCTGGGCTTCGGCTGGTATGAAACGACGTTCCAGTGGTTCATCCATCCGAATCCGCCGGATGAATTCTTCGTGATCGGCGGCAACATCCTGGTGGATGAACTGGTGATTGACACGTGGTGCATCCCCGAGCCTTCCCTGTTTGCGCTGGCCGGGTTGGGCGTGCTGTTGTTGGCATGGCGCCGGCCCGCAGTGCGTGACTGAGCCAAGAACACGGTCCGGAAGGCTAGAGCACCAAAGAGTATTTCGACATCGGCGGGCCAGGCGCAAGACCTTGATCCGCCGATGTTCTATGCGGGTGAAGGAGGAAATGGGCCTTTCTGTATTCCGCATTCATCCTTCTGCCTTCCCCCCGCCCCTGTCCCCTGCGTAGCTGACAGCTCAATAGCCGACTACCAACGAGTGCTCGCTAGGCGTAAAAGTGGGACGTGACATTGGGGAGTCAGGTCGCTAGGCAAGTGGCTGGAAGCGTGGTCGCAGACCGTTTCTGCGGTCCAATGCCTGAACAAGCTCCCTCTAATAGGTTGGCGAATCGGATAAATAGAACTGCTGTATGAAAGAGAACAGAACAACCCTCGCCGGAACGCTCCCAAGAATAGCCCTCTGTGCAATCGCCGGAGCATATCTGTGCTGCGTGACATCCTCGACTGCGTACGACATAGATCCTGCTTCTGTGGAGTATCTTGCAGGACGAACTGCTCCCGGAGAGGGCACATGGGTCGTACTCAAAGGTTCCTTCGGCTACCCGACTTGGGAATTCGATGACCAGAGCATCAAGAGCAAGCTGGTTGTTCCCAACCAAGCACGTCCAGACTTAACCAAGGTGGTCACCATGGTTCTGTTCTTCGGAGATGGCTGGGATGAAACGGTTCCAACACTGACGCTAGGTGGGGGGACACTAGCACATCATGATGTGAGCTTGGGGAGCAAAACAGCCATCTGGGAGTGGACTATGTTCCCGCAGCCAGCCAGCGAGACGATTACGTTTCCAGGCTGGTATGGGTATGACATGCACAACGGCATGACCGGGATGAAAGTCGGGACAGTTTGCATTCCAGAGCCTTCTATTTGCGGACTGGCTGGGCTGGGCATGCTGTTGCTGGCATGGCGGCGGCCCGCGGTGCGCGACTGAGCCAAGAACACGGTCCAGAAGGCCAGAGCCCCAAAGAGTATTTCGACATCGGCGGGCCAGGCGCAAGACCTTGACCTCGCCGATCAGGAGTTCCGGTCAGGACAGAAATACTCCGGTTCCACCCTGACCTGTCTGCCGACAAGCAGGCCCATCTGGTTTTGGCCGCCCAATGCTAAATGGGATTCAGAGATTGTCCCACTTGTGCGAGGAGATGTCGGCTTGCCCCATAATGCACCTCATCAGGGACCAGTCAGTGTCGCCGTGGTGCGGATTCGCAATCGTCAGGGGATCGTCGCTCCGGACCTACGGCTGATTAAAGCCCACTGACAATGTCTTGCCAGACAGGGCCCGGACCCCGGGCGCCACAGCCTGCGTCGGAAGCCGCGACTTCGGGCTTTGAGGAACCAAGTACATGTTGATGGCTGTGCCGGGCCGCCGTTTCTTCTTCAACGCCAAGGCGAGCCGTTGCACGGGGGTTGGCCACCGCCTTCGGTTCGGCACGGAACGCTGTTTTAAAGCGGTGGGATGCGCCGCACTCCAGTCGCTGCGCGAAGAGGGCAGGCGTAGCGAGGGGGGGCGGAGCCTTTGGAGAGGAATGGGCGGACGAAGCCAACGGCGGGACGCCGTCGGCAGCACGCGGGACGCGTGCGCTCCCCATTCCCAACTACCTCGTTCCGGCTGAACGCGCCACTTATTTCTGGGCGGCGAGCAATGTCGTGATCAGCCCGTCGAGTGTGTGGTGTTTGGCTTCGAGGGTTGGGGTGAGGCCCAGTTCGGCGAGGGCTTTGGAGGTCTCGGGGCCAATGGCGGCGGTCTTGAGCTGCGGGAACTTGCGCAGGAGCGCCGGCAGGTCGAAGCGCGCATGGAAGTTCCGCACCGTGGAGCCGCTGGTGAACAGGACCCAATCGGCGCCGATCGCCAGGAGGCTGGCCGCGGCCCCGGTCGTGTCTTCGGTGTCCGGCACCGTCTGGTAGCAGGCGATGTCGTCCACGATGGCGCCGAGTTGCTCGAGGGCTTCGGGCAGTTCCCGGTTGGCGACCTCGGCGCGCAGGAGACAGATTTTCAGGTTCTCGATGCTCTCGAATTTGGCAAAGGCTTTGGCGATCTCGGAACCCAGCGCCTCGTCGGGCATCAGGTCCACCTGGAGATGCAGATCCTTGAGCTTGCCGGCCGTGGCCGGGCCGACGGCGGCGATGCGGGCGCCGCCGAGGTCGCGCATGTCGTGGAACTGCTTGAAGAAGTACTCGAAGAACTTGGTGACGCCGTTGGGGCTGGTAAACACGAGCCAATCGTAGGCGTTGAGCTCCAGCAACGCGTCCACCAGGTTCTGCCGGCGGGTGGGCGGGTCGAGTTTGATGGTGGGGACTTCCATCACCTCGGCGCCAAGTTCCTGCAATCGGCGCGAAAGCTGGCCGGCCTGCTCACGGGCGCGACTGACCACGATGCGCTGGCCGAAGAGCGGCCGGCGCTCAAACCAATTCAGCTTGTCCCGCAGCTTCACCACGTCGCCGATAACGAGCATCGCGGGGGGGCCAATCTTCTCCCGGGCGGCCAGGCTGGCGATGGTCGCCAGGGTGCCTTCAACCGATTGCTCGAGGTCCGTCGAGCCGCGGCCGACGACCGCTACCGGGGTATCCGGCGCCAGACCGTGGCCAACCAGCGATTCGGCGATGGGGCCGACAGGGTTCTTGCCCAGCATGATCACTTTGGTCCCCGGAGTTTTCGCCACTTGCGCCCAATCAATGCCGCTTTGCGCCGAGTCTTCGTGGCCTGCCACCAGTGTAAGCTGGGAGGCAAACTGGCGGTGGGTGAGCGGAACGCCCGCGTAGTTGGGCCCCGCGACGAGGGATGAGACGCCCGGCACGACCTCGAACGGAATATGCGCGTCGGCGAGTTGCTCGGCCTCCTCGCCGCCGCCGCCAAAGAAAAACGGGTCGCCGCCAATGAGCCGGACAACGGTCTTGCCCGCGCGCGCCCGGCTGATGAGCAACTGGACCAGTTCGTTCGAGGCGGGCATGGCCAGGGTGGCGCGCCGGCTTCCGTTGATGATCTCGGCCGATTGGGGCGCCAGGGTGAGGACGTCGGAATTGATCGGCCCATCGCAGGCCACCACGTCCGCGCGCGCCAGCAGTTCGGCTGCGCGCAGCGTGAGCAATCCGGCGTTGCCAGGTCCTGCGCCGACTAAATAGACCGTGCCTTTGGGCTTCATCTTGGAGGTAGTGTATGCGGAAAGCGGGCTTGCCGCAATTGGCCAGCGCGGCACCCGCAGGGCGAGGGCCGCGCGGATTGGAAAGCGGCAATCCTCCGCCGCTGTGGCTGGCGAGCGCCTGCGCGGGTGTGGGACGCCGAGCTAGGCTCTCAACTCCGCGGCGACTTGCTGCCCGAGTTCGACGGCTTCCTTAAGGGGCCGCCTGGCCTCGGCGCGGCGAACCGGCCCGGCGGCGAAGGAAAGCGCGCGCAGGCGCAGCCGGCTGTCCACGACCTCGGCATACGCGGCCACGGGGCTTTGGCAGCCACCGCCCATCGCGGCGAGAAACGCTCGCTCCGCGAGGACGCATTGCCGGGTGTTGAAATGGTTAAGCCGCTCGCAGATCGCGGCGATACGCTCGTCGTGCTCGCGAATCTCGATGCCTACGGCGCCCTGGCCGACGCACGGCAGCATCATCTCGACGTCGAGCACTGCGGCCAGCAATCCGTCCGGCACGGCATCGCCCTCGAGCCGGCCTTCGGGCGTAACGCGGAAATTGAGGCGGGTCAGCCCCGCCAACGCCAGTACCGTGGCATCCAACTCCGCCCGCTCAGCTGCTTTTTGCAGTCGAGTCACCACGTTGCCGCGGATGTCCGGCACTTTGAGCCCGGGATTGAGCGCCAGCAACTGCGCCTTCCGCCGGGTGCTGCTGGTCGCGACGACCGCCCCCGCGGGGAGGTCTCGGACAGTGAGGCCGGGCTTGAACCCGCGGCGTTCAGACTGGCCGGGCGACCACTCCGCGGCCTGTTTGTCCGCCTCGGCGGCGCGGAGGTAGGCTGCGTCGCGGTAGATCAGCACGTCGCGCACGTCGGCGCGCTTGCCGACGGCGCCGAGACAGAGGCCGGCGGGCAAATCGGTCGGCAGGTCCTTCAGGCTATGCGCCGCCAGATCGGCCCGGTGCTTGAGGAGGGCGACTTCGAGTTCTTTGGTAAAGAGGCCCTTGGGCAGGCCCTTGCCCGACTGCGCCAATGAAGCCGCCTGGAGTTTGTCCCCGGTGGTCTTGATGATCTTAAGTTCAAACGTCAGCCTCGGGAAGGCAGCGCGGCACTGGGCGAGGACCATGTTGGCCTGGGCAAGGGCCAGGGCGCTGCCGCGGGTGGCGAGGGTGATCGGTTTGTCAACAGGCATTGGGGGGGCGGGGGAGTTAGACAGGTTAAAGGGGTTAAACAGGTTAAATGGGTTGAATGGTCACATAAGTTTTAGGGGAGATTGATCGGGATTGAGTGCGAGGCGGGTGGTGGAACTGGGCGGCGGAGAATGCGGGTGGACGAGCAGCGCCTCCGCCTTTTCCCGGATGATCTGTTCGCAGCGGGCGACCTCCGCCTGGCGCTGCTTGAGGTAACCGTCGGCGATGGCTTGCAAGTTATCTATGTTGTAGAGATAGACATTCTCCACGAAGTTAACCTCCGGCTCGATGTCGCGGGGCACGGCGAGGTCAATCAGCAGCAGGGGACGGTTGCGGCGGAGCTTCATCAGCGGCTCCAGCCGGGCGCGGTCGAGGATGAAATGCGGCGCGGAGGTGCAGCTGAGGACGATGTCCACGCGCGCAAACTCGGCGGCCCAGTTGTCGAACGGCACAGCCTCGCCGCCCAGTTCATGGGCCAGCGCGACGGCTTTGTCGTGCGAGCGGTTGGACACGAGGATGCTGCGCGCGCCGCGCGAGAGCAGTGCCCGCGCGGTCTTCTCGCTGGTGTCGCCCGCGCCGACGACCAGCACCTCGCGGTCGCCGAGCCGGCTGAAAATCTTCTCGGCCAATTCGACGGCGACGGAACCGACGGAGACGCTGCCGCGCTGGATATTGGTTTCGGTGCGGACGTGTTTGGCGACATGGAAGGCGCGTTGGAAGGCCTTGTTGAGCCGGGCGCCGGTATGGCCATTCTGGAGCGCCAGGTCGTAAGCCTTCTTTAGCTGGCCAAGGATTTCCGTTTCGCCCAGCACCATCGAGTCGAGGCCGCAGGCGACTTTGAAGAGGTGGTGGAGGCTCTGCGGCTCGCTGAAGGAGTAGAACTCGTCGGTGAGGGGATCGCGGTAATTACGGCAGTTAACCAGGAACTCCCGCAAGGCGGTGAAAGCGCGGGGCGGCTCCAGGCGGGTGACGGCGTAGAGCTCGACACGGTTGCAGGTGGACAGGATGACCGCTTCGTCGGCGACACCGGATTCGCGAAGCGACAGAAGAGCGCCGGGCATGCGCTCGTCCGGAAACGCAAATTGCTCCCGCACGGTGACCGGTGCGGTGTGATGGCTCAGGCCGACGAGGACAAGCATGCCTTTAGGGGTGGTGTAGCGGGCTCAACACGTTGGTGCCCCAAAAGGTCAGGAGCACAAAGAGAAAGCTGCCAACGACGCTCAGAGCGAACCGGCGGCCTCCCTGCGCGAACTTCCACCGCATCACAATCAGCCCCAGGTAGAGCAGCCAGACTCCGACGGACCACACGATCTTTGGGTCGCCACGGTACGCGCTCGCGTTGTCGAGCCGGGCCAGGTCCACCACGCCGCCGGCCAGCCCGAGGGTCAGGAGCACGAAGCCGGCCACCAGCAGTCGCCCGACAACCACCTCGAGGCGCTGAATAGGTGGCATGAGGGAGAAAATGGCGTGCAGCTTGTGAAACTTGAGATCACGTTCCTGCGTCAGAAACATCAGGGCCGCCACCGCGCTGAGGCCCAGCGCGCCATAGGAGAGCGAGAGCAAAGCGGCATGCAGGCTGGTCCAGGCTGGAGAAAGTTCGGGCCGGGCGCCCGCTGGAGCGTCAAGGCCGGGCATCAGAGCAAAGACGCCGAGGGCAAAAAGCCCCGGTGACGCAAATGCGCCAAGGAAGCGCAGCCGCGTCCAGAGACCGAGCGCCAGGTAGAGGGCCACGATGGACCACATAACAAAGATAGTGGCCTCGTAGAGGTTATGGACCGGGCAGCGGTCCAGGCGAAAGCCGCGCTGCAGCATGGCGGCGGTGTGAAGGCCAAAAGCGAGCAGCAGGAGCAGGTAATTGATGCGGTCATCCCGGCGGAAACCGTTGCGCCAAAGGAACACCGAGTAGATCATGCTGAGGCCGTAAACGACTACAGCCAGCAGGAAGAGGTGTCGGTCAGCAAACCAATCCACAGTGGGAAGTTAATCCGCCACAAGGCGCGCGCAAGCGGCAAATCCGGCGCCAGCAGCCGCCGGCGGATCACTGGCCCGGACCCATTTGGACGCCGAAACTGCCCTGCATGAAGCTCTGCATCTGGGCGACGCTATTCTGGGTGGCATCCAGGTAGCCGGCGGCAATGCCGCTGGCGAAAGCCGAGGCGGCGGAGGTGCCTACGACGAAGTAGTTGGCGCCTTCGTGGCAGACAATGCTGGTGCCGGGCGTGCCCAACGAGACGAAGCTGCCGCGATTGGCGTAACTGGCAACCCGGCCTTGATCAATGGCCGTCACGGCGGTGACCTCGGGATAGGCCGCCGGGTAGAACGGGGTGGTCACTGGTTCATTGCCGGCGGCGGCAAAGACGGGGATGTTCTGCTTCCGCACATCCTGGACGACGCTGCGCAGAATCGGGCTGTCGCCCTGGCTGCCAAGGCTCAGGTTGATAATGCGCGCACCGCCGTTGACGGCTTGCACGATACCGTTGGCGACATCAAAGGAGCTGGTCGTCGGGTTGGGCCCATAGACGTCCACTGGGAGGATTTGCACGGCGGTCTTGCCCTTGGTCATTGCCTGCACGCTGCGCAAAACTGTCTCGGCCATCGCGGTGCCGTGCGTGGGAGCGCTCGGGGCCGGCTGCGCGGCGCCGGCCACGGAAATGGGCTTAAGGAGGAACTGGTTCAGATCACCACAGAGCGGTTGCATGGCCGTATCCACCACGCCGACAATGATGCGGCCGTCGGCCGGCGGCGGTTTGAGCTGCAGGTTCAGCGGCGGCGAACCCAGGGGACCCGCGGATCGCGGTGCCGCCGGCCGATCAAGCGAGAAGTTGCTTTCCACCGAAGTGACATCGGGGTTGGCAGTGAGCTGGGCGAGCGCCGCTTCCGCGGCGGCGGCGTCCTCGAACTGGAGACGATACGCGTTGAGGCTGTCAATGCGACCGATGACCTTGGCGCCCAGCAGCCGGGCGATCTCGTCTATGTTCGCGCCTGGCTTGAGGCGGACGATGAGTTCGTTGGGGATGATCTTTCCCCCGTGGGCGGAAAGTTCGGGGCCGCCGGCGCGGATGGACTGGGTGGCGTTCTGCATCGTGGTGCGGAAGACGAACAGCCGGGAGGCGGAGTTGGTCTGGGGAACCAGCGCGAAGTTCAGGTCGCGCAGGAGCAACCGCAGGGCTTCGCCGGGAGGCAAGCGGTCGAACTTGGCGGAAACGGTGCAGGTGGTATCGGGTTCGAGGAAGATCTGCCAGCCGGTTGCGGAGCCAATTTGTTTCAGGAGCGGGAGGAGGCTGCCGGATTTGATGTCGGCGGTGACGCGATTACGGTTCGTGTCCCAATTGAAGGTGTCGGCCGCGCGAGCGGGGGCCGATAGCAACATCGGCAGGGCAAGGGTGATAATGAATAGCAGCGCAAGGCTCTGCGCTCCAAGCGCAAAACGGCGGTGGAGGTAGCTTGTCATGCTTGCCTAATCAGACTTGTTCAAGGATTCAGCCATTCAAACTTCCGCAGTGAGCGCGTAATATACACTCAGTGCGAAGTGCGCACACGATAAAAGCGGCGCGACGCGGCCGGGCTGGTGTCCGTCCAACGCGCGGCCGAGTTGGTTGGCGTCAGGGTGGCACCGAGCTGGAAGGCATTCGTGACGTTGGTCGCGGTCAGGATGTCGTAGCTCCGCCCGGCGGCGGCGGACCAGGAGAGCCTCGCCGGCGGCGCCGAGACCGTTACCCGAAATGGCGAGTCCGCGCCGACCAGCCGGATCCATTTGGTTTCCGTGCGATACTGCTTCCCGTTGCTTGCCGTGACCAGCGCGTAGAAGGGGTGGAGGCCCAGGCCCAAATCGGAGCCGGCGACAGAAAACAACGCATTCGACTGGTTGAGGACGCTGCCGCGCGAGCCGCCGGTGCTGAACAGCTCAATCTTGCTGATGTTGTTCGTGTTGGCGATGACCAAGAACTGAAGCGTGGCTTCGAGCGCGGAGTTAGTGTCGCCGAGCAGCGTGGTGAAAGCGGCGGAGAGCGGGCTGTTCTGAATGCGCACGGTTTGGGCGACTCGTTTTTGTGTGCGGACATGGCTGCCTTCGTAGGCGACCGCCGTCAATTCATGATAGCCGTCGGCCTGGGTGGTGGTGTTGAAGGCGAAGGTCAGCGGCAGGTTGGTCAGTCCGGCGTTGACGTAGAGATGGTTGCGGGGCTGCAAGTCGGCGAGGTTCTGCTCGAGCTTCTGCGTGCCTGCCGGCTGGATGGTAAAGGCCGGCGAACCGGAGAGGCTGGCCTGGAACTGCGCGGCGTCCCAGCCGGCGGACCGGGCGCGCAAATTGAACCGTGGGTTTAGCTGGCCGGTAAAAGGATCGTAAGCCATGAAATCCTCCGCCACAACGCCGTCGCTGCCTTGCAGGGCCGCATTGGTGTTGACCATGTTTACCAGCCCCTGGGTGAGCGCCGGCAGGGTGTTGCCGCCGACATTGTTGGTGATGCCCAGCGTGACGACCGCGCCGTTGGTCTTGGTGAGAGTGATGCGCAGGTAGGCGCCGATGGCCGGCGCGCTGCCGATGTTGGTGAAGCCGCGCATCCCGTAGGCGATCGTATCCAGGAAGACACCGGCGCTGGGAACAACAAACGACGTCAGGGCGGAGGCGGTCCCGGCCGAGTTGCTGACCGTCAGGGTGGTCTGCCAACCCGGTTTGGAACGGTTGAGCGACCGCAGTTCGACGCGATCGCCATACGCGAAGGCTTTGACTTTCGTGGCGTTGCTATAGGAAGTGTGGTTCAAGCGCAGGGCGAGGTTGGAGGCGACGGATTGGATAGTGGCGGCAGCGGGCACCGTGTAGTTGGTTGGGTAACCGTTGAGCGTAAGATGCAGCACATTATTGGTTCGTGGCGGTATGTTGGTAAGGGTTTGGGCGAAGGTGCCGTCCACGAACAGGTCCACCTGCTGCACCGGATGGCGCGCATCAGCGGCGGTGAATTGAACGGAGAGATTGGTTGTGCCCTTAAGGAGGGAATCGGCGGGCAGGCTGTTCCAGGCGCCGGCAGGAAACGAGGCGAATGGGGCAGCGAGGGGGTCGCCGAGGAGCAGGCCCTGGTAGGGGTTGGTGAGGCTTTGGTAGTAGCACTCAGCCATGGTGAACCCGCGCGCTTGGTAGAAATGGTTCTGCGGCGAAGGGAATTTAGCCAGGTAGGCGCAAGGCTCGATGACAGTACCATGGCAGCCTGCCGCACCGGCGTTCAGGAACGCAATGATGCTGAGCTGGCCGCTGTACTCAAAAATGCAGCCGCCCCAGGAGGTCAGATTGTCGGCCAGGGCGCCGGGCACAAACGAGCTCGTGCCGATCAGGCCGCGATCGCCCGTTCCACTTTCGAGGCCGAGGATGACTCCCAAGGCAGAGCCCGGGTTGGCGTTGGTGCGCTGGATGGAGTAATTGGCGCGCAAACGCGCATTGAAGATAGCGTTGTCAAACTGGGCGTAGCGGATATTGCGATCCAGATCGGTGGTCTTGGCGAGATAAACCGTCTGCGTGGCAAAGGTGCCGTCGCAGGCCACTGCGCGGTCAATCACCAGCTTGGCCTGGGCCAGGTTGCTCGCGGTCAACATCACCGCCAGGAAGTTGGTCCTGCTGCTGCCCGGAGCGACGGAGCGGAACAGACCTTCGCTGCCGGCATAGGCATTGGAACTGGCCGGCGGCAGGGAACAGGAGCCGGGATTGACGAGCGGTGGGTAATCCGTCTTGAATCCGTAGAACAGCGCGGACGTCGTGCTATTGGTGCCGCTCGCCATCGCGCTTCCCCCGTTGTCCACGCGATACGGGAAATCCATGGACAAGAGCACGTAGTCAATCTGGTTGGTCAACTGCCGCGCGGCGAGCATCGAGCGCAGGGGATTGAGAATGACGGACTCGAAGTCGGATTTCATCCACACAATCTTGCCGCCCGACCAACTGGCGCGCAGGAGGTTCTGCGGTGGAACCTGTCGTTTCTCGCAGTAGTAGTTGCCCAACTGAACGGAGTTGGTGCTGTTCTGATTCACCACGACGACAACGTTGAGGCCGCTGCCGCCGGCCCATACCCGGACGTCCAAAGCGCAGACCAGCAGTATGCCAGCCACGCGGCGCCAGTGAGCATTCATACTCTCTCAGGTTTGCACAACTCTGCAGGACAGTAAACTGACAACTCCCGGCGCCAGACCGATCAGGCCTGCTGGGTTGGCTGCTGCGGAAACCTCGAAGCTTCTCCGGCAATGCCTCAGGGGCAAGCTCCTCACCAGACCTCGACCGGGCCTTTGGGGAGGGGAATAGGTCCACGCGAGGCTGTGCCGGGCGCTTGCATGAAGGAAGCGGTCAGAGGCGCCGGGCGGAAGCGGGGTTTGAGTTCGCCGTTTTCATCCTCGAACTGCCCGCGCCAGCGGCGGTAGCGCTCAAGCACCGCGAGGAACTCGGCGCGGCTGGAAACGCGCACGACGTGATGGTTGAATTCTTTGGCTGGGCCGAAACGTCGGGCATGCCAAGGCGCGATCTTGCGGAACATCCGGCAGCCGTGTGTTTCGCCAAAGACTTCAATCATCCGGTCGAGGTGGCGGCACATGACGCGCACACGTTCGTCGAAGGCGGGTTCGGGCAGCAACTCGCCGGTTTTCAGGTAATGCACGGTGTGGTGGAAGAGCCAGGGATTATAGAACGCGCCGCGACCGATGCTCACGCCGGCGCACCCGGTCTGGTCGATCATCGCTTTGGCCGCCTGGGGAGTGGTCACATCGCCGTTGCCAACCACGGGCACCCGCTGCAACCCCCACACGACGGCGCGGATGCCGGCGAGGTTCACCGTCCCTGAGAACCCCTGGGCGCGGGTGCGTCCATGAACGAAGATCGCCGCCACGCCGGCGTCTTCAAGGGCCCGGGCCAGATCAGGGGCGGTGATGTTCTCCTCGTCCCACCCGAGTCGCATCTTGGCGGTGACGGGAATCTTCACGGCATCCACCATCCCCTTCACCAGCCCGGCAGTCTTGCCCAACTCGGTCATCATGGCCGAGCCGCCGCCGACGCGGCAAACCTTGCGCACGGGGCAGCCCATGTTGACGTCCACCGCCGCGATGCCCAGCGACTCAAGCAGCACCGCGGCATCACGCATCTCCTCCGGCACCGACCCGAACAATTGCACGGCGAGGGGCCGGTCGGCAGGGCAGGTTTCGATGAGCTTGAGGGCTTTTGGCTTCCTCTCCAGCAAGGAACGGGCGTTGACGAGATCGGTCGTCGCCAGGCCCAGTCCGCCCAACTCGCGGACCGTGAGGCGAAAGGGCAGGTTGGTGAAACCCGCCAAAGGCGACAAAAACAGATTGGACGCCAATGTCAGCGGCCCGAGACGCATTACCCGGGAATATAGCGTGGCGGGCGGGCCAAGGCGATTTCAATCCAAATGCAGTGTCCCGGCGCAAGCCCCCTCAGACCTCTACTGGATACCTGGAGATTTGGGGTCGCCGGCAACGAAACCGCGGCGCACAAGGGAGTCTCACCGTATCCACACCGTATCCTCACCGTGCCCACACCGTAGATACAGCCTTGACATCTGCGGGCGTTTTCGGCGTAACCCACTGTATTCATAGCGCTTAGGCTGAAAGTGCGGCAATCGCGCGCGCCAGCGAAGCCTTGTTTTCGCCTTCTGGCGCAAGGCGCGGACCCTGCCGACGGCCCCGCCAGCCCCGATTTGTCGGTATTTCCCCCTACATCATTTTGTAGGGAGAAACCCTACAAAAAGCAGCAATAGGCTTGACCTCCCCGTATGTTTCTTGGACATTATGATGGTAAGATGTGCCTAACACGTAGTGCCATTCGAACCGCAATCCGCGTTGCGACTGTCCTCCTCGCATGCCAACTGATTCATTCCGCCCGTGCCGTGATCCGGGATGGCGGCATTGACCCGTCGAACCTGGGCAAGGGGGACTGGATTTACATCCTGCCCAATGCCGTCAACCACATGGGCGGCAACGTGCCCAGCGTGACGGACCTCAAAAGCATGATGATCTTCCTGAAGAATCAGGGCCTGCGCTACATCATCATCAAAGCGGCCAGCGGCCCCACGCTCTATCCCTCGGACGCCAACCCGCAGTTCACGGCGGAGGTGGTCAACGCGGGGCATGCCGCGGGATTGTGGGTGTTCGGGTATAACCGCTCGGATGGGATTGACATCCCCGGCGAAATCGCCGTGGCGGACTACGTGTTCAATGTCGGCGCGGACGGCTTTGTCTTCGATGCCGAGATTGAGTGGGAGAGCCATTATCTGCCCAACAACGCGGTGAAGGCGGAGCAACTTTGCTCGGCGGTGCGCAGCAATTGGCCGACCAAATTCCTGGCGCACGCGCCGTTTCCCATCATCAGCTACCACAGCACGTTCCCATTCAAGGAGTTCGGTTATTACTGTGACGCGGTGATGCCGCAGGATTACTGGATCGAAATCGGGGTGTCGCCGACCTACATGGTGAGTTGGATGACGACCCAGTGGAAGAATTGGCAGAACGGCCTGAGCGGCAAATGGGTGAACTCGATCAAGCCGATTGTGGGTTTGGGCCAGGGATGGCATGGGAGCGGCACGGTGGACGCCGAGCAAGTAACGGAGTTCTTTACCGCGCTCAAGAATCAGGTGAATCCCGCCACCACCGGCGGCTACAAGGGAGCCAACTTCTGGCGCGCCGAACTGCATCCGATGGAAGTGTGGGACGCCATCCGCACCAACAGCATCGGCAATCCCCCCATTGGCGCGCCCGTCATTGGCAACGTGTCCGACAGCAATGTCACCACCAATTCGGCCACGATCACCTGGACCACCGACCAGAGTTCCGACAGCGTGGTGGAGTATGGCCCGGATACCGGTTACGGCACCTCGGTCACCAACAGCACCCCGATTTACTACCACACCGTTGTCCTGAACGGGCTGAGCCCCAGCACCCTTTACCACTACCGGGTCAGATCGAAGAACAGCAGCGGCAACACCTCCGTTTCCGCCGATTACGTGCTCACGACCGTGGATATCGCGGTGAACGATGTCATTGTGGAGAGCTACCTGCCAGGCGGAGGCCTGAATTCCAATCCACCATACACGGACGCGGGGTTTGTGGCATATTCAAGCTGCAAGAGTTCGGCTTCGGGTCTAATCGGGGCCGCCAAGGTGCAGTATGCCACGGGTGGTGGTGGAACTCCTTCAGTCACACTTCGGCCGACACTGCCGGTGGCTGGCGGCAGTTATGACGTCTATGTCACACATTGCGGGGCCAGTGTATCCCCCGATATCGTTGCGGCGGTGGGCCAGAGCGGCTGCAGTGGCTTGCCCGCCACGACAACGGTATTTCAATCTGGGGGCGCAAACACGTGGGAACTGGTTGGCCGGATGACGCTCAACCCCGGCGTGACGGTGCCAACCATCACCTTCACCAGGTCAAGCGGCACCCTCAGCGGCAGCTCCCGCATGTATAGCGACGGTTACAAATTTGAGTATGTCCTGGCTCCGCCCTCCATCGCCACCCAACCGCAGAGCCAGACCAATAATCAAGGCAACGCGGCGACGTTCTCCGTGGTCGCCTCGGGAGCGCGGCCGCTGATCTATCAATGGCGTTTCAACGGGGCGAACATCGCCGGGGCGACCTGGAGCAGTTACACCCGGAACAACATCCAACCGGCCGACGCCGGAAGTTACTCGGTGTTCATCACCAATCGCGTCGGCTCAGTGACCAGCAGCAACGCCGTGCTGACCGTTATTGTGCCGCCCACCATTGTGGTCCAACCGGCTGACATCGGCGTGGGGGCGGGGATGAACGCCACGTTCAATGTTACGGCGGTTGGCACGGGCACGCTGCAATATCAATGGCGGTTCAATGGCACCAATCTCGCAGGGGCGACCACCACCAGCTATACCGTGAACAACGTGCAGCCCGCCAACGCCGGGCCGTATGAGGTGATCGTTTCCAGCCCCTACGGCACCAACACCAGCTACTCCGCGTTCCTGAACCTGCTCGACCCGTGCATCTCAACTCAGCCGGCGAATAAGGGAGTGCCCGCCGGGGGCACAGCGGTCTTCACGGCCAGCGCCATAGGCACCCTGCCGATGACCTGGCGGTGGCGGAAGAACGGCGTGGACCTGGCTGACGGCGACAATATCAGCGGCGCCGGAACCAGCAGTTTGACGGTCGCCAACGTGCAGTGGTCGGACATGGCCTATTACTCGGTGATGGTGAGCAATGTGAACGGCACAGCGGTGAGTTCCAACGCCACGCTGGTCGGGCCGTTCCCGCCCAGCGTTGTCGTGCAGCCAGCCGACCAGACCGCCAACGCCGGCTCGACCGCCACGTTTACGGTGGGGGCGTTCGGCGCGGGAACACTGGCTTTCCAGTGGAAACGGGACGGAACCAACCTGGCTAACGGCACCAAGTTCAGCGGGGCGGACACCGCAGCCCTGGCGGTGACCAAACTGCAGGCCTGGGACATGCAAAGCTATTCGGTCGTGGTGACCAACAACTATGGCAGCACCACCAGCTCCAATGCCCTGCTGTCACTGTGGCCGTTGGCAGGGTGGGGGCAGAACACTTACACCCAGGCCGATATACCCGCGGGGCTGACCAGCGTGTCGGACCTGGCGGCTGGCCTGCAGCACAGCCTGGTGTTGAAAGCCGACGGGACGGTGGTCGCCTGGGGTGCTGGTCAGACCAGCACCGGGCTGAATCCGAACTATGGCCAGGCAATCGTGCCCGGCAGCTTGACCGAGGCGGTGAGTCTGGCGGCCGGCTTCTATCATAGCCTGGCGTTGAAGTCGGACGGGACGTTAGCGGCCTGGGGCGCCGGGACCACCTACACCGGTGCGGACCCGCACTACGGGCAGGCGATTGTCCCCCCCGCCGCTGCCGGCGTCATGGCCATTGCCGCCGGGGCTTACCACAGCCTGGCGTTGAAGTCGAACGGCACAGTAGTGGCTTGGGGCGCGGGTACCAACAAGACCGGCATGAATCGGCACTACGGCCAATCCGCCGTGCCCGCAGGGCTGAGTAACGTGGTGGCCATCGCCGCCGGAGCCTACCACAGCCTGGCGCTGAAGTCGGACGGGACGGTAGTGGCCTGGGGCGCGGGAACCACTTGGACGGGCGGCACGCCGGACTTCGGCCAATCCGAAGTGCCGATTGGACTGAGCAACGTGACGGCGATTGCGGGCGGCGGCTATCACAGCCTGGCGTTGAAAGCAGACGGAATGGTGGTTGGCTGGGGCGCCGGCACCAACGACACCGGCGGCAGCCCGGATTTCGGCCAGGCTCAATTGCCCGGTGGCATCACCGACGTGGCTGCCATTGCTGCCGGGTTGTACCACAGCCTGGTGGTCAAGGCCGATGGGAAGGTCGTAGCCTGGGGATTGAACAACAACGGTCAGGCCAATGCGCCCGGTCTAATGGCCAACGTGGTGGCAGTTGCGGGCGGCGGCTATCACAGCCTCGCAATGGCGGGTGAGGGCGTCGCGCCGGCCATCACCGCTCAGCCGCAGAACCAGAATGTCAACCAGGGCAGCAACGCCACTTTCAGCGTGGTCGCCACCGGCACTCCGGCGCCGGGTTATCAATGGCGCAAGGACGGCGCCCCCATCGGTGGCGCGACCGGCTCCAGCTATACCGTGGCCAATGCCCAACCCGCCGACGCGGGCAGCTACTCCGTATTGGTGTCCAACAGCGCCGGGGAAGTGACCAGTGCTGACGCGGTGCTCACGGTCAACGTGGCGCCGACTATCACCACACAGCCGCAGAACCAGAACGTCAATCAGAGCGGCGACGCCTTCTTCAGCGTGGTCGCCACCGGCACACCCGCGCCGAGCTATCAATGGCGCAAGGACGGCGCCGCCATCGGTGGCGCGACCGGCTCCAGCTATACCGTGGCCAATGCCCAACCCGCCGACGCGGGCAGCTACTCCGTATTGGTGTCCAACAGCGCCGGGGAAGTGACCAGTGCTGACGCGGTGCTCACGGTCAACGTGGCGCCGACTATCACCACACAGCCGCAGAACCAGAACGTCAATCAGAGCGGCGACGCCTTCTTCAGCGTGGTCGCCACCGGCACACCCGCGCCGAGCTATCAATGGCGCAAGGACGGCGCCGCCATCGGTGGCGCGACCGGCTCCAGCTATACCGTGGCCAATGCCCAACCCGCCGACGAGGGCAGCTACTCAGTCGTGGTGTCTAACATCGCGGGAACGCTGCCAAGTGCTGACGCCGTGCTCACGGTCAATGTGGCGCCGACCATTACCGCTCATCCGCAAGATCTGAGCGTCACAGCCGGCAGCAACGCCACCTTCACCGTCACCGCCACCGGCGCCGCGCCGCTGGGCTACCAATGGCGATTCGGCGCCGAAATTATTGCCGGCGCGACCGGCAGCGCCTACACGTTGAACAACGCGCAGGACACCAACGCTGGCAGTTACTCGGTCGTGGTATCCAACGTTGCCGGCACCGTCGCCAGCAGCAACGCGGTGCTGACCGTGACCCAGCTGTCCAACCAGCCTCACATTGATTCGATCACCCGCCTGCCGGACGGCACCTTCCAACTCCAGATCAGCGGCGGGCCGGGTAATTTCGCCATTGAATGCTCCCCGCTCCCCTCCGGCCTGACCCAGTTCAGCAGCCTTACCGCCACGGGGGCCGTATTCCAATACATTGATCCTGAAACCACCCACACCAGTCGCTTCTACCGCGTCAAGCTGCTGCCGTAGCGTATGTGGATTGAACGCAGCCACTCTCGAATGTGCTGACCCAGCGCAGGCGGCACAACTGTAGCCAGTAACTAACACAAAAGCCGGAAAACTGAAGTTATGAGACACAAGCAGAACCATGTTCGTATTACGTTAATCACCCGCTTGCTCCTCAGCAGTGTGGCCGTACTTGCCGCCATCACCCTGGGCGGCTCCGCCAACGCGGCTGAGTATCGCGCATTCTGGGTGGACGCCTGGGGCTCCGGCTTCCTGAGCCAAAGCCAGGTGGACAACCTGCTGGGCGTGGTGGGGGATCCCAACAGCAAAGGGACTATTCGCAACGCCAACTGCAACATGGTGATCGTGCAGGCGCGCCGCCGGTTCGACGTCTGCTATCCGTCCGGCGTGGGGGAACCGTATATGTCAGGCCTCTCGCCGGCGGGCTTTAACGCCCTGGCCGCTATGATCAAAGCCGCGCACGACACCACCGGCGGCAAGAAACGCGTCGAAGTCCACTGCTGGTCGGTGGCCTTCAAGACCGGCAATGGCACGGTTTACTCGCAGCATTGCGGCACCCCGACGGGCAGCCTGACCACCTTCGACAATTACTGGCCGACGCGAGTCAGCTCCACCACGGGTGCCGAAAACGGCGACGGCGCCTTTGACCCCGGTCACCCCAAGTGCCTCGAGTATCTGGTCAACGCGCACATGGACCTGGTGAATTTCCAGACGACCGCCGGGCCGGATGGGACTGATGGGAGCATAGATGGGATTCACTATGACTACATTCGGTTCGAAGCAGACACCGAGGGCTTCAACCCCACCAGCGTGGCGCGGTACAACGCGCGCTACGGATTGACCGGCGACCCCGCGTCCAGCAGCGAGCAATTCAAGCAATGGCGCCGCGACCAGGTCTCCGCCTTCATGCGGCAGATGTATGCGCGCATTCAGAAGACCAAACCGTCGGTCAAGCAGTCCTGCGCCGGCGTCACCTGGAATCCCTCGCCCGCCACCTCCAGCCGCGCGAGCTTTCAAGCCACGCGGGCTTACTACCAGGTTTACTCGGACTGGGATAGCTGGCAGCAGGAAGGCATTGTGGACATGAACGTCCCGATGACCTACTACAACTGGGCCAGCCTGCCCACCGATTACACGAAGTGGATGAACTTCGAGAAGGACCGCAAGTTCAACCGTCACATGATTGTCGGGCCCGGCATCTACCTGAATTCCCTGGCCAACGCCACTTATGAACTGCAGATGACCCGCAATGCGTCCCCCGCCGGCAACTACGCCGATGGATTCTGCGGCTATTGCTACAAGACGCCTTACAGCGGCGGTTCCTGGTCTGGCTTCAGCCCTTCCCTGGTGTCGTCCGTGACCCCGACCTGGGACGACATCCCCGACATGCCCTGGAAGTCGGCGCCGACCAAGGGCCACATGATGGGCACGGTCACGATCGCCGGGACCGGCGCCTGGGCCGACTTCGCCACGGTCACTGTCGCTGGGCCGGCCACCCGCAGCATGATGGTGGATGGAACAGGCTTCTATGCCTTCATTGATCTGCCGCCGGGCACGTACACCGTCACTGCCTTTAAGCCTGGTTATCCGAATGTGGTTGCCAGCGTCACCGTGGCCCTCGGCGCGGTGACGGGTAACATGTACGAGCAGAACTTTGTGCTCGGTGGGACTCTGCCGCCTTCCATCACCGCCCAACCGCAGGATCAGAGCGTCAGCCAGGGCGCCAATGCGACCTTCACCGTCACCGCCACCGGCACGGCGCCGCTTGCCTACCAGTGGCGCTTGAATGCGGCGCCCATCGCCGGGGCCACCGCCAGCACCTACACCCGGAGCAATGTCCAACCCGCCGATGAGGGTTCCTATTCGGTGGTCATCACCAACGGCACCGGCAGCGTTACCAGCTCGGATGCCGTGCTGACCGTCATCACAAACGTGATCCCGCCGGGCATCGCCGCCCAGCCGCAAAGCCAGGCCGTCATTGCCGGGCAAAGCGCGACCTTCACCGTGACTGCCACTGGCACCGCCCCGCTCGGCTATCAATGGCGGTTTAATTCGGCGCCGATCGCCGGCGCCACCGGCAGCGCTTACACCCGCGCCAGCGTCCAGGCCGCGCATGCCGGCTCTTACTCCGTGGTGATCACCAACAGCGCCGGGTCCACCAACAGCGCCAATGCCGTGCTCACCGTCAACTGCCTGCTCACGGCCACCGCCGGCAACGGCGGCACGGTCAGCAAGAGCCCCGATCAGGCCAGCTACACGGCCAATGCGGTCGTCACCCTGACCGCCACCACCAACACCGGTTACACCTTCATCGGCTGGTCCGGCGACGCCACCGGCACCGTCAACCCGCTCTCGGTCACCATGACCACCAACAAGACTATCACCGCGAATTTCGGCAGCACCGCGCCCGAGATCGTAATTGATAACACAGACCCGGGCTGGTCCAACACGTCCCCCGGCGGCGCGACCTGGAGCACTGGGTCGAGTACCGCGGTGCCCAAGATTGGGGCGAACTACCTCTACACCGCGGGCACCGGCGGTTCCTCGATCACCCGCAGTTGCCGCTGGACGCCAGATCTCGGGGTCGCCGGTTACTACGATGTCTATGTCTATTACCAGATTGGTCCCAACCGGACGGCCGGTGCGACCTACCGGGTCACCTACAACGGTGGCACCGTCAGCAGTTTGCAGAATCAGGATTCAACCGAGGTCAACCAGGGCGGTTGGTTCCTGGTCGGCGCCAACTTGCCGTTTGCCACCGGGACGGGCGGGTATGTCGAGTTGGGGAACGATGCCGTGGATACCGACCTGGTCAGCGCCGACGCGGCCAAGTTCGTTTACATCGGCCCCGTAGATACCCCGCCTTCGATTACCGCCCAGCCGCAAGGCCAGACGGTCGTTGCCGGTGCCTCGCCCACCTTCAGTGTGACCGCCGCCGGCACCATCCCGCTGAGCTATCAGTGGCGACTCAACGGCGCGCCCATTGCCGGCGCGACCGGCAGTTCCTACACGCGCAGCAACGCTCAGCCGACTGATGCGGGCAGCTACTCGGTCGTCGTCACCAACGCCGCTGGCACCGTGACCAGCGACGACGCCCTCCTCATCGTCAACGTCCCACCGGCCATCACGACCCAACCTCAGAATCTGACGGTTAACCAGGGTGCCGGCGCCGTCTTCACGGTCGTCGCCTCCGGCACCGCGCCGCTCAGCTACCAGTGGCGGTTCAACGACGCGCCCATCGCCGGTGCGACCGACAGCGCCTACACCCGCGCCGACGCGCAGCCCGCCGATGCCGGCAGCTACTCGGTCGTCGTCACCAACATCGCCGGGACAGTGACCAGCGCCGACGCCACCCTCGCCGTCAACGTTCCGCCCGCCATCACCGCGCACCCGCAAGACGTGACCGTCAACCAGGGCGGCAATGCCACCTTCACCGTCGCCGCCACCGGCACCGCGCCGTTGGCCTACCAGTGGTATCTGGGGGGCATGCCCATCGCGGAGGCAACCGGCAGCGCCTACACGGTCACCGACGCCCAGCCGGCGGACGCGGGCAGCTACACGGTCGAAGTGCTCAATGTGGCGGGCCAGGTCACCAGTTCCAGTGCAACCCTCACAGTTAACGTGCCGCCGGCGATTACCGGGCAGCCGCAAAGTCTGAGCGTCACGGCCGGAAGCAACGTCACCTTCACGGTTACGGCCACCGGCACTGCGCCGCTGCACTACCAGTGGCGTTTCAATGGCGCCGATCTGGCGTACGGGACCAGCAGTTCTTACCTCTGCAACAAGGCGCAGACCGCCGACGCGGGCAGCTATTCGGTGGTGGTGTCGAACATGGCGGGGGCGGTGACGAGCGCCGATGCGGTATTGAGCGTGACGCAGCCGGCAGCGCCGCAGATAGTGGGGATCAGCCTGACGTCCGAGGGCCAGATACAATTGCAGGTAAGCGGGGTGCCGGGCCATTACGTCGTGGAAGCGACGACTAACCTGACGGTGGTGGACTGGGTGGAGCTGACCAATATGACCACCACGGAAGCCACGTTCCAGTGCCTGGATACGGAGCCCAACCTCGCGCAGCGGTTCTACCGGGTGCACCTGATACCATAGAAATCCAGACTGGGGCCAATTCCCGCCCTGGAGAACAACAAATCGGACAACGCACTGACGTTATGTCAAACGAACCAACGTGCTGCGGGTCGGAATTTCCAATCCAGCATTCCTCGCCCCACTCCACGCGCCCGCGCCGCATTAAGGGAATGTGGTGCGGCGCATGGCTGCTGGTCTGTCTTCTGGCAAGCCCTGCGTGGGGTGTCATCCGCGATGGCGGGATTGACCCGGCAAACCTCGGGAAGGGCGAGTGGATTGTGACCATGACCGACGCCACCAACCGGCTCGGAGGTCACGTCAACAGCGTCACCAACGAGAACAGCCTGATGCTCTTCTACAAGAGCATCGGCGTCCGCTACATCATCATCAAAGCCGCCACCAGCAACTACCTGTTTACCGGCTGCTACAACTTCCCTCAATTCAACAGCAATGTCGTCAACATTGCCCACAGTCATGGGATCAAGGTCTTCGGGTATAACCGCTCCTACGGCGGGGACATTCCCGGAGAAATTGAAATTTCCGACTACGTGTTCAGAGAGGGCGCGGACGGGTTTGTCTGGGATGCCGAGGCTGAATGGGAAAGCAACAAGCCCTGGATCGGCGCCAACGGTCCCGCGTTGGCCTGGGCGCTATGCGGCGCCGTCCGCACGAACTGGCCGAACAAGTTCCTCGCGCATGCGCCTTTCCCGATCATCTCCTATCATTCGTCCTTTCCCTACAAGGAGTTCGGTTATTGGTGCGACGCGATCATGCCGCAGATCTACTTCTTTAATTGGACCGGGGTAAAGCGCTCCCCGAGCGGAGGCATTGATTGGACGGATGCCAACTGGACCAGCTGGCAGAATTCGCTGGTGGGCACTTATTCCGTGGTGAACGGCCAGACCATCTACTGGACCAATTCGATCAAGCCGCTGGCTCCGGTGAACAATGTCTATGGGGAGATCATTCCCGGGGGCTCGAGTTGCTTCGGCAACAGCGTTTCGACTATGCCGGACAAGAACGTGATGGAGTTCATTGATTACCTTTCCTGCGATCCCAATGGCGTCACCGCTGGCGGCTACCAGGGCGCCAATTTCTACCGGACCGACCTCCACGGGGTGGGCCAGTTTGCCAACATCGGCGCTGGCATCAGCGGCAGCTTCCCCGGCATTGTCAATAACATCGTCATTGACAGCCCCCGGGTAACCGCCAGCGGTTCCTGGACCTCGGTACGAACGTTTTCCAACGGCGCTTTTTATGGCAACGGCAGCGGCACCGATACCAATTCCTTTGGCACGAATTACCTGACCCGAAGCCAGGGCAGCGGCAGCGCTTACGTGCAGTTCACGCCCGCCATTATTGTGCCCGGCGATTACAGAGTGTTCCAATGGCACCCGTATCGTGCTGACGCCTCCGCCAGCGTCCCCCACACCATCAGCTACAACGGCGGTTCCACCACCGTCTATGCCAACCAGCAGACCAACGACGGCAACTGGAGCCTGCTGGGCACGTTCAATTTCGCCGCTGGCGACTCCGGTTACATCCGCGTCACGGACGGCATCGCCGAGTCGGGCGCGGTGGCGATTGCCGACGGGGTGAAGCTGGTCTTCGTGCCGCCCACGTCAGTGCCGGCTGCCCCAAGCGGCTTGACGGCCAGCGCCGTCAGTAGCAGCCAGATTGACCTGGCCTGGTCGGACAATGCGACCAACGAAAGCGCGTATGTTGTCGCCCGCAGCACGACGGCGGGCGGGCCTTACGCGAACATTTCGGTCCTGCCGCTCAACGCGACCAGCTATAGCGACACCGGTCTGGTTCCCGCCACGACCTATTATTATGTCGTGTGGGCCACGAATTACCTGGGCGCTTCAGCCAACTCGGCTGAGGCCAACGCCACCACCACAAGCGCAGGGACGCCGCCGAGCATCACCACGCAGCCGCAAGGCCAGACGGTCATCCTCGGCGGAACGGCCTCATTTAGCGTTGTAGCTACAGGCGGCATCCCGCTGGCTTACCAGTGGCGGCTGAACGGCGCGGACATCAGCGGCGCAACCGCCAGCAGTTACAGCCGGGCCAATGTTCAGGCCACCGACGCCGGCGACTACTCGGTGCTGGTGACTAACCCCTACGGGAGTTTGCTCAGCTCCAACGCCATGCTCGTGGTGGACACAGACGTTACCTTGCCTGTCATCACCGCGCAGCCGCAGAGCCAGACGGTTATTGCCGGTCAAAGCGTAACCTTTACCGTGACCGCCACCAACAAAGCCGCCCTGAGTTATCAGTGGCGGTATAACGCTGCGCCGATCGCCGGGGCAACGGGCAGTTCCTACACCCGCAGCAACGTCCAGACTACGGACGCGGGTTCTTACTCCGTGGTGATCACCAACATCATTGGCTCTGTCACCAGCGCCGACGCGGTGTTGACGGTGCACTTCTCGCTTACCGCCACCGCGACTGGAGGCGGCACAGTCAGCAAGAGCCCCGATCAGGCCAGCTACGCGCCCAACACCGTCGTGACACTCACCGCCGGCGCCAACACTGGCTACGCCTTCACCGGCTGGTCCGGCGACGCCAGCGGCACCAACAACCCGCTTCAAGTTACGATGGCGGCTAACAAGGCGATCACCGCAAGCTTCGTCAGCTCCGAGACGGACATCATCCTCGATAACACCAATGCCGCCGTGAGCTTCGACGGTCTATGGCAAATCGGCACCGCGACCAGCGGCAAGTATGGCGACGATTATCGGTTTGCGGTTACGGCTGCGGGCGGCCTCTCCAACGCAGTCTTCCGTCCCTACATCCACGTCCCCGGACGCTATGATGTTTACATTTGGTATACCACTGGCGTTAACCGCGCGACTAACGCGCCTTGGTCCATTGTGTATGAGGGCGGAAGCCTTAACGTCTCCGTTGACCAGCAGGTGAATGGATCGGCTTGGGTGTTAATTGGGAGCGAGCTGCCGTTCGTGCAAGGCACCAACGGCTACGTGCGCTTGTCCAACGACACCGGCTACGCTGGCAAAGTGGTCATGGCTGACGCGGTGCGCTTCACATTCGTCGGCCCACCCCATGTCGCCCCGACAATCACGACCCATCCGGAGAGTCAAAATGTGAACCAGGGTGGCAACGCGGTGTTTGGCGTGGTCGCCAGCGGCACGCCGGCTCCGGCTTATCAGTGGCGCAAGAACGGCACGCCCATCGGCGGTGCCACCGACGCCGGTTACACCGTGGCCAACGCGCAACCGGCGGACGCGGGCAGCTACACGGTCGAAGTGCTCAACGTGGCGGGCCAGGTCACCAGTTCCAGTGCAACCCTCACAGTCAACGTGCCCCCGGCGATCACCGCGCAGCCGCAGAGCCTCAGCGTCACGGCTGGCAGCAACGCCACCTTCACCGTCACGGCTACGGGCACGGCGCCGCTGCACTACCAGTGGCGTTTCAATGGCACGGATCTGGCCGAGGCGACCGGCAGTTCCTACCTCTGCGCCAAAGCGCAGGCCACCGACGCGGGCAGCTATGCGGTGGTGGTGTCGAACATGGCCGGGGTGGTGACGAGCGCCGATGCGGTGTTGAGCGTGACGCAGCCGGCAGCGCCGCAGATAGTGGGGATCCGCCTGACGTCCGAGGGCCAGATACAGTTGCAGGTTAGCGGGGTGCCGGGCCATTACGTCGTGGAAGCGACGACTAATCTGACGGTGGTGGACTGGGTGGAGTTGACCAACATGACCACCACGGAGGCCACGTTCCAGTGCCTGGATACGGAGCCCAACCTCGCGCAGCGGTTCTACCGGGTGCACCTGATACCATAGACGAAGTTGCACGGCCGCGCCGGCAAACGAAAATCGGCTGCCACGCTGCCGCCTCCTGAATGTCGCAGACCGCCGTCCTGCCGGGTGACAGACATTCCTGGAGCGTTGGCTCGACTGACCAATTCTCTTGAGTCCCGGCTGCAAAGCAGATAGAGTAGATTCGCGAATGAGCCGTCTAGTCGTCCTTAGTTTTGGTTATCCTCCGCACGAGTTTCCGTGCGCCCTTGCAATTGGACTTCCTGTGGCGGCAGCAGACTGACAACTCCAATCGGTTCAACATGCCAGAACACGTTATGCCGAACTTATCACCGGGCTATAAAGTGAACTCCCAAATTCACCACCTCAACACTCAGCATCACCAGCCGCACCGCCCGCCCAGAACGGGCTTGGGCGCGTTGTTGCTGGCCGCGCTGTTATCCCTTGCCGGGGGTGCGACCCCGGCATCGGCGGCCGAGGAGTTCCGGGCGGCCTGGGCCGATGTGTTCCACGTCGGCATGAGCAGCGCCGCCGAGGTGGACACGATGGTCTCGACCCTCGTCTCGGGCCGCTACAACGCGGTCGTCGTGCAGGTGCTGGCGTACATGGACCGGAACGGCTACGCCTCCCATGGCGCCCATTGGAAGTCATCTATTCTGCCGTGGTCCACGCGTGTCACCTCCAGCTTTGATCCCTTGGCTTACCTCTGCACGAAAGCGCACGCCAACGGCATTCAGGTCCACGCCTGGCTGGGCGGCAGCGGCGGCGGACCTTACCGCGTCTCGACTGCCTGGCCCCCCGCCAACAACGCAACCCTGGCCGCGCACCCGGAGTGGTTTATCGCGCCTTATGCCAGCAGCGAAGGAGGGTCTCCCGAGCTCGTGGACGGCAATTACTCTTTGGATATGGGCTCGCCAGACGTGCAGGACTACATCGTCAGCATCGTCAAGGAACTCGTCACCAACTACCCGATTGACGGCATCAACTGGGACGACGAGCTCAATAGCTCGGGCTACAACGAGGGGTTCGGCTATCCCGCTTACAGCCAGGCCAGCTATGCGCGCTCCGGCCTGGCCCGGTTCCGCATCAACACCGGCTATTCCGGCACGCCCAGCAACACCCAGACCGCCTGGTCCAATTATCGCCGCCGTTTCAAGAACGAACTGATGGCCCGGGTTCAGGCCGAGATTCAATCCATCAAGACCAATCCGCGCCAGCCGCTGCGGCACACCATCGCTCCCATCGCCTACAGCCCGGTCCCGAGTTCCTGCACCTTCTCCGGGTCGGCCCCCTACACCTATTTCTGCGATTGGGCCGGCATGCTGCAAAACGGGTACGTGGACGCCGCGATTCCACAAACCTACAGCAGCAGCACCTTCAACACCTGGGCGGACCGATGCGCCAACTGCTGGCAGTTCAACCGGCAGATATTCTCGGGCATTGGCGCCTATCTCTACGGCAATGCCACCATCGCCAGCGAGATCAGCTATCTCCGCAGCAAGGGCCTGAAAGGCTACTGCACCTACTCCTACGGGGCCTCGAGCACGGACGGCGGCTGGTGGGCCTATGCCGCCGCCAACGTTAACACGAGTACTGCCACCGTCCCCACCATGTCGTGGCGCGACCCGGCCACGGCGACCGAAGGCATCGTGTGGGGCCGCGTCACCGACGCCAACACCGGCCTCTATGTGGACGACGCCACCGTCACCGTGACCGGCGGGCCGACGGTCAAGACCGACGGCAACGGTTACTACATTGCCACGTTGGTTCCGGCCACCGCCAGCGGCACCGCCCATTCGACGACGGTCAGCAAGACTGGCATGACTTCCCAAACCGTGACCGCCATCGCGCTCGCCGGGGATGTCGTCCGCTACGACCTGGTCCTCAACGCCGCGGTAGGCACTGCGCCCACCATCACCACCCAGCCGCAGAGCCAAATGGTCAACCAGGGCAGCAGCGTCACCTTCACGGTTGCCGCCAGCGGCACCACGCCGTTCAGCTACCAGTGGCGGTTCAACGGCGCGAGCATCTCCGGGGCGACACTGAGCAGCTACACGAAGAGCAGCGTGCAGGCGACTGATGCAGGCAGCTACTCGGTGGTTGTCGCCAACGGCGCCGGCAGCGCCACCAGCGCCAATGCGGTGCTGACCGTAATCGTGCCGCCCACCATCACCACCCAGCCGCTGAGCCAGACGGTGTACCAGGGAACCAGCGCCACCTTCACGGTGGCGGCTTCGGGTACCACGCCCTTCACCTACCAGTGGCGGTTCAATGGCGCCAACATCTCCGGCGCGACGCTCAGCAGCTACACAAAGAGCAGCGCGCAGCCAACCGATACAGGCAGCTACTCGGTGTTGGTCGCCAACGCCGCCGGCAACGCCACCAGCGCCAATGCGGTTTTGACGGTCACCGTGCCGCCCACCATCACCGCCCAGCCGCTGAGCCAGACGGTTACCCAGGGAACCAGCGCCACCTTTACCGTGGCTGCGTCGGGCACCACGCCCTTCACTTACCAGTGGCGGTTCAACGGCGCGAACATCTCGGGCGCGACCGCATCCAGTTACACCCGCGCCAACGTCCAGCCCGCCGACGCCGGGAGTTACACGGTGGTGGTTGCCAATTCCGTGGGCAGCGCCACCAGCGCCAGCGCCATCCTGACTGTTTATGTGCCTCTCACCGCCCCGAGCATTGTCACCCAGCCCCAGGACCAGACGGTCGGCGAGGGCGCCAGCGCCACATTCACCGTCTCGGCCAGTGGCTCCACGCCGCTCTACTACCAGTGGCGCCTCAATGGGATAAACATCTCCGGCGCGACCGCATCCGGCTACACTCTCAGCTCCGTGCAGCTTGCTGATGCCGGCCCTTATTCGGTCGTCGTGTCCAACTCCATGGGCGCGGCAACCAGCTTGAATGCGCTGCTGACGGTGATCGTGCCGCCCTCCGTCACCACCCAGCCGATCAGCCAGACGGTTACCCAGGGGCAGAGCGTGACCTTTAGCGCGGTCGCTTCGGGAACGGCTCCCCTGACCTATCAATGGCGCCTGAACGGCGCCAGCATCTCCGGCGCAACCGCCAGCAGCTACACCCGCGCCAATGTCCAGGCCACCGACGCCGGCAGTTATTCCGTGCTAGTTTCCAACACCGCCGGCAGCGCCATCAGCGCCAACGCGGTCTTGACGGTCACCGTGCCGCCCGCCATCACCACCCAGCCGATCAGCCAGACGGTTAACCAGGGCGACAGTGCCATCTTCACCGTGGCTGCCAGCGGCAGCACTCCGCTCGCTTACCAGTGGCGCTGGTATGGCACGAACCTCGCCGGGGCAACGGGAACAAGCCTGGCTCTCACCGGCCTCACCACGAACCAAAGCGGACCATACACGGTCGTCGTCACCAACGCCTACGGCGCTGCCACCAGCCAGGTGGCGACGCTGACGGTCTCCCCCGTCCTGCAGGCCGGCGGCTTGTCCGTGCTCTGGAGCCTGGCCCCCGGCTCGCGCTCCTATCTGACCAGCGTCGCGGGTGCGCCGCCCGACGAGCGGGGCATGGCCTATAACCCGCTGACCCGGCGCGTCATCATCGTGCAGCGCACCACCATGACCGCCTATGTGCTCGACGGCGACACCGGCGCCGACCTGTGGACCTTGAACACGACCGGCGTCACCGGCGGCTACACCGCCTCCTATTATCTGCTCATGGTGGGGGTGGCCGAGGACGGCGCGGTTTACGCCGGCAACATGACGCTGCACGGCAATACGGTTGACTTCACAGTCTACCGCTGGGCCAACGATAGCTACGGCACCCTGCCCACCGTCGCCTACTCGGGCGACCCGGGCGAGGGGCTGGACCTGCGCTGGGGCGATACGCTTGATGTGCGCGGCTCCGGCGCCAATACGCAGATCATCATCGGCTCGCTCAATACCAATCGCTTTGCGGTGCTCACGACAACTGACGGCATCAGTTTCACCTCGCAACCCATCACCCTGACCGACACCCCCAGCAGCGTAGTGGGGGTCGGCCTCGCCTTCGGCGCCGGCGACACCTTCTGGTGCAAAGCCGGCCTGCCGTCTCCGCAAAACCTGCGGCAGGCCTCCTTTAGCCTGGCCGCCGGCACAGCGGCCACGGCGCGCAATTACGCGGACCCTGTGTTCCCGACCAGCATTGGGCCCATTGGCGTCAACCCCAGCTTCAATGTCCTTGGGGGCGTTAACGTCGCCGAGTTCGGCGACGGCAACAGCTTCCGGCTCTACGACCTCACAACCACCAACGGCGCGCCCGTGTCCATCACCGCCACCAACTTCGCCACCGACAACGATAACAGCTACGCCGGCGCGGGGGCGGTGGACTTTGGCGGCGACCGGGTTTATGCGCTCAGCTCCAACAACGGCCTGCTGGCCATGCAGATCGTCCCCAAGACGGTCGTGACCCCGCCGGCCATTGTCACCCACCCGGCCAGCCAGACCGTGGATCAGGGCGCCAGCGCCACCTTCAGCGTCGTTGCGACCGGCACCGCGCCGCTCTCCTATCAATGGCGCTTCAACGGCGCTTCCATCTCCGGCGCTACCGGCAGCAGTTACACCCGCGCCAATGTCCAGACCACGGACGCCGGCAGCTACTCGGTCTTCATTTCCAACTCCGCCGGCACCGCCACCAGCGCCAACGCCGTGCTGGCCGTGAGCGTTCCGGCCACGCCGCCGTCCATCGCGTCCGGCCCCCAAAGCCAGACCATCATCGCCGGCCAGAACGCCACGTTCACCGTCGCCGCCAGCGGCACAACCCCGTTGAGTTACCAGTGGCGGTTCAATGGCGCGAACATCTCCGGAGCGACCGCCAGCTCCTACACGCGGCCCAATGTGCAAACCGGCGACGCCGGCGCCTACTCGGTCGTCGTGTCCAATGACTACGGGACCGTCACCAGTTCCGCTGCTACGCTCACGGTCCACTTCTCCCTGACGGCCACCGCCGCCACCGGCGGCACGGTTTCCAGGAGCCCCGATCAGTCCAGCTACGCGCCGGGCACGTCGGTGACCCTCACCGCGACGCCCTCCGGCAGCTATGAGTTTGCCGGATGGTCCGGAGACGCCAGCGGAACCGCCAACCCGGTCACAGTCGTGGTGAACGGCAACCTGGCGGTGACCGCGAACTTCACGGTCACCTGCGATATCATCCTGGACAACACGGACTCGGAGGTCACCTACGTGGGCGCCTGGCAGACCGGCGCCTACGGGGGCTTGTATGGAACCGACTACCGCTTCGCGCTGGGGTCTACGACCGGCAACTCCAACGTGACCTATCGGCCCAACCTCTGTGGCGCGGGATACTACGATGTCTATATCTGGTACGTCACGGGCGGCAACCGGGCCACCAACGCCCCCTGGCAAATTGTGCATTCCGGCGGAAGCACGAACGTCCCCGTCAACCAGAAGATCAACGGCAGCCAATGGTGGCGGCTGGCGGCATCGCTGCCGTTTGACCAGGGAACCAGCGGCTACGTCCGCGTGTACAATACGAACGCCAGCAGCGGCGGAGGCAGCACCGTCGTCATAGCCGACGCGGTACGCTTCACGTATGTCGCGCCGCTGACGGCCGCCTCCATCACCACCCTTAACTCCTCGGCTAATCCTTCAGTCTATGGCAATGCGGTTACCCTCACGGCAACCGTCACCGGCAGCGGAGGCACGCCGGGCGGAACCGTCACCTTCAAGGATGGCGCCGCCGTCCTGGGCACGGCGACCCTCAACGCCTCCGGCCAGGCCACCTTTACCACCAGCACCCTCTCGGCCAGCGGATCGCCTCATTCCCTGACGGCGGTCTATGGCGGCGATGGCTCCTTCAGTTCCAGCTCCTCGAGCGCTCTGTCACAGGTCGTCAACCCGAAAGCCCTGACGGTGACAGGCGCGGCGGTGGCCGCCAAGGTGTATGACGGCATGACGGCGGCGACGATCACCGGGGCAGCCTTGAGCGGCGTGGTCAGCGGCGACGCCGTGACGCTGGGTAACGCCACCAGCGGCACGTTCGCGAACAAGAATGTCGGCGCCGGCAAGGCCGTTGCCACTGCGATGACGCTCAGCGGCGCCAACAGTGGCAATTACACGCTGACGCAGCCGACGCTGACGGGCACGATCACGGCCAAGGCGCTGACGGTGGCGGGCGCGGCGGTGACCAGCAAGGTGTATGACGGGACGACAGCGGCGACGATCACCGGGGCAGCCTTGAGCGGCGTGGTGAGCGGCGACGCCGTGACGCTGGGCAACGCCACCACCGGCACCTTCGCAAACAAGAATGTCGGCTCCGGCAAGACGGTTGCTACTGCAATGACGCTCAGCGGCGCCAACAGCGGCAATTACACGCTGACGCAGCCGACGCTAACCGGCACGATTACGGCCAAGGCCCTGACGGTGACGGGCGCAGTGGTGGCCGGGAAGGTGTATGACGGGACGACAGCGGCGACGATCACCGGGGCAGCCTTGAGCGGTGTGGTGAGCGGCGACGCCGTGACGCTGGGCAACGCCGCCAGCGGCACGTTCGCGGACAAGAATGTCGGCTCCGGCAAGACGGTTGCCACTGCAATGACGCTCAGCGGCGCCAACAGCGGCAACTACACGCTGACGCAGCCGACGCTGACGGGCACGATCACGGCCAAGGCGCTGACGGTGGCGGGCGCGGCGGTGACCAGCAAGGTGTATGACGGGACGACAGCGGCGACGATCACTGGGGCAGCCTTGAGCGGTGTGATAAGCGGCGACAGCGTCACGCTGGGCAACGCCACCGGCGGCACGTTCGCGGACAAGAATGTCGGCGCCGGGAAGACCGTTGCCACCGCGATGACGCTCAGCGGCGCCAGCAGCGGCAATTACACGCTGACGCAGCCGACGCTGACGGGCACGATCACAACCAAGGCGCTGGCGGTGACGGGCCTGACGGCACAGAACAAGGCGTACGACGGCACGACCGTCGCGACGCTTGCGGGAACACCGGGACTTGCAGGCGTGGTGAGCGGCGACGCCGTCGCCCTGGCTGGCACTGCGGTGGGAACCTTTGCTGATGCGAATGTCGGCACCACCAAGCCCGTGACCATCTCCGGCCTGAGCCTGACCGGCGCCGATGCGGACAACTACTCCATGACGGCGCCAACGGCAACGGCCAACATCACCGGGGCGGCCACCATGACCACGCTGGTTTCCTCGGCCAATCCCTCCGGCCCGGGCTCGAATGTGACCTTTACGGCGACGGTCGCTTCCGGGGCAGGCACCCCGGCGGGCGAGGTGGTGTTCCTGGCTGGCGGCACGCCGTTCAGCACCAATGCGTTAGCCGGCGGCGTGGCGGCGGCCAGCACGAGCTCGCTGGCGCTAGGCACCAACGCCATCCGGGCCGAGTATGCGGGCGGCGGCAACTTCCTTGGCAGCGGCAGCGGCTTGGACCAGGTGGTAAAAGTCTTCGAGATTTGCAGCCAAACCAACTCTCTCCTGAGTATCACTGGGAATCTGGACGGCACATTTACCCTGACGTTTGCGGGCACGCCGCAGGCGGAGTACTACGTCGTCGGCAGCTCGGATGTAACGCTGCCCACCTCCAGTTGGCTGCCGTTGCCGGGTAGCACCAACACAGTCACCGACGCGAGTGGCATTTGGCGATTCACGGTGACCAACACGACGTTACAGCAGTTCTATCGTGGCGCCGCAGTGAGGCCTTGTCCGTAACGCAGGGCACGGCGGTTGGTTCCCCGCCATCAGTGATCATGTTGGGCACCCGCGCACTGTCCATTTTTTTGGACAGTGGTGCTGCCCGTCTGCCTTTTCCAGCCTCCGCGGACCCCGGCACCTTTGGCTTGGTGCTACGGTGACGGCACGGTGATGCTACGGTGTGTATCCCATGGGGAGCGCTCCCCATGGGATACACACCGTAGTCGGACCGCACTGACAAGCTATCATCCAGCTAGCTGCAACCCCCGCTTGTATCCAATTTCCGGCAAGGCAGTCTCTTGCCTTTACTGAGGATTCAGGTCCGTAGAATTCGCGCCAGAATACGCTTGATTTTAACTTCGAACACTGAGATTCTACAATGGCAAATGTGCCGCTTTGTCGTTCTGCTTGTCGGATATCCTCCGTGGGCGTACTTACGTGCCCCTGCCAAACCGTTCTGCAGGAATGGACGGCGCACACCAAACAACGGCTAACATGCCAGAGGAAGTTATGACAAACTCATCATCAGGCTCCCAAAACCGATCCCGCAATGCTACAAAATGCAGACGGAACCACCTGCCCATGCCGTGGTTTGGCGCGCTCCTGTTCATTGCTCTCCTCGCGTTCATGCCCGCCAGGCCAGCCAGTGCGGCTGAGTATCGGGCGTTCTGGCTTGATGCCTTCCATAGCGGATTCTACAACCAAACCCAGGTGGACGCCTTGCTCGGCGTTCCCGGCACGGCCGCCGCGGGGACGATTCGCGAGGCCAACTGCAACGCGGTTATCATTCAGGTGCGAAAACGAGCCGACGTCTGCTATCCCTCCGGCGTGGGGGAACCCTACATGTCGAATCTCTCACCGTCGGACTTCAACGCGTTGGCGGCCTTGATCAAAGCCGCGCACGACACCAGCTACGGCAAGAAGCGCATCGAGGTGCATTGCTGGTCCGTCGCCTTCAAGACCGCCAAGGGCCAGGTTTATTCGCAGCACACTAACACCCCCACGGGCAGCCTGACCACTTTCGACAATTACTGGCCTACCCGGACGAGTTCCACCACCGGCTCGGAAAACGCCGACGGCGCTTTGGACCCCGGCCACCCCAAGTGCCTCGAATATCTGGTCAACGCGCATATGGACCTGGTTAATTTCGAGACGACTGCCGGGCCGGATGGCACCGACGGCCACATTGATGGCATCCACTACGACTACATTCGGTTCGAGGCTAACACGGAAGGCTACAATCCCACCAGCGTGGCCCGCTACAATGCGCGTTACGGCCTGACCGGAGATCCGTCTCCCAGCAGCGAGCAGTTCAAGCAATGGCGGCGCGACCAGTGCACCGCGTTTGTGCGGCAGATGTACGCCCGCATCCAGAAGGCCAGGCCATCGGTCAAACAGTCTGGCGCCTTCGTCACCTGGAATCCCTCACCGACTGCTTCGACGCGGGCAGCGTTCCAGGCCACGCGACCTTACTACGATGTTTACTCCGATTGGGATAGCTGGATGCAGGAAGGCATCCTGGACCTGGCCGTGCCGATGACCTACTACAACTGGGCCAGCCTGCCCACCGATTACACGAAGTGGATGAACTTTGAAAAGGACCGCAAGTTCAACCGCCAGTTGATTGTCGGCCCCGGCATCTACCTCAACTCGTTGGAGAATGCCATTTATGAGCTGCAAATGACGCGCGACGCCTCGCCGGCGGGCAATTACGCCGAAGGGTTCGCCGGCTATTCCTATGCAGTGCCTTACCTGAGCGGCAGTTGGTCCGGCTTCACCAATTCGCTGGTGCCGAGCGTCACCCCCACCTGGGACGACATCCCCGACATGCCTTGGAAGACAGCACCCACCAAAGGCCATATCATGGGGACAGTCACAATCGCTGGCACGGGCGCATGGGCGGACGGCGCCCGGGTGGAGATCTCCGGCCCCGTCAGCCGAGTGCAGACAAATGACGGGACCGGATTCTATGCCTTCATTGATCTGCCCGTCGGCACCTACACCGTCACTGCCAGCCTGAACGGCTATCCGAATGCCGTCGGCACGGCGGTCGTCGCCGTGGGGCAAGTTACCGGCAACATGTACGAGGTAAACCTGATTTTGGGCGGAGAGGCTACGCCGCCCGTGATCACGGCGCAGCCGCAGAGTCAGACAGTCAGCCAGGGTGCCGGTGCCACTTTCATCGTCGTCGCCAGCGGCACTGCGCCGCTTTCCTATCAGTGGCGGTTCAATGCCGCGCCGATTGCCGGGGCCACCGCCAGCACCTACACGGTTGACGACGCACAACCTGCGGACGCCGGCTCCTATTCAGTGATCGTCACCAACACCGCCGGCAGCGTTACAAGTGCCGATGCCATCCTGACGGTGGATACGGTTGTGAATCCGCCTGCGATTACCAGCCAACCCGCAAGCCAGACAGTTATTGCCGGCCAGGGCGCAACCTTCACCGTAACGGCCAGTGGGACCGCGCCGCTCAGCTACCAATGGCGGTACAACGCAGCACCGATTGCCGGGGCCACCGCCAGCACTTACACCCGCGGCGATGTCCAAATTGCGGATGCCGGCTCCTACTCGGTCGTCGTTACCAATCCCGCCGGCTCGGTAACCAGCGCCGATGCGGTGTTGACGGTGCACTTCTTACTCACCGCCACGGCCACAGCCGGCGGCACGGTCAGCAAGAACCCCAACTACGCCAGCTACGCGCCGAACGACGTCGTGACCCTCACTGCCACGCCTGATACGGGCTCCGAGTTCCTCGGCTGGTCTGGCGATGCAAGCGGCACCGAAAACCCGCTCGCCGTCACCATGACCGGGAACAAATTGATCAGCGCGAACTTCTTCAGCACTACTGACATCATCCTCGACAACACCAACGCTGCGGTGACCTTCACCGGTCTCTGGGAGACTGGGTCGGCCACAGCGGGCAAGTATGGTCCGGACTACCGGTTTGCAGTCACCGCGGTGGGGGGACTCTCAAACGCCGTTTTCCGTCCCTACATATACAACTCGGGTTACTACGATGTTTACGTCTGGTACGCCTCCGGCTCCAACCGGGCAACGAACGCGCCCTGGTCCATCGTTTATGACGGCGGCAGTGTTACTGTTCCAGTCAACCAAGTGGTGAATGGCGGGACCTGGGTATCCATTGGCACGGCCATCCCATTCGTGCAGGGAACCAACGGTTACGTGATGCTGTCCAATGACACTGGTTACCCCGGCAAGGTCGTCATGGCCGATGCGGTGCGGTTTACGTATGTGGGCCCCCTCGAGACGAATCTGACCCTAACGGCCACGGCCACGGCCGGCGGCGCGGTTTACAAGCACCCGGATCAAGCTACCTATGAGCGCAACTCGGTGGTTACGCTGGTCGCCGCCCCGGTCCTGGGGTGGAACTTCAGCGGGTGGTCTGGTGGCGCCACCGGCACCGACAACCCCTTGACTGTCACGCTCGCCACCAGTCTGACTATCACCGCAAACTTCACCTCTACCGTGCCAGAACTTATCGTGGACAACACGAATGCCGTATTCGGGGGTACATGGACTACATCTACGGCCAGCGACGACTTCCAGGCAAACTATCGTTATGCCTCGACCAAGACTGGCACCGCCAATGCCACGGCAACTTTTACTCCTACCATCACCACCGCAGGGAACTACGATGTCTACGTCTGGTATCCCACCCTCAGCTCTAACAGACGCTCGGCTGCTGTACCGCACCTGGTGTCTTACAACGGGGGGACCGCCAATGTCATCGTCAGCCAGCAAAGCGGATTTGGGTCATGGCAACTGATTGCCTCTGATCGGCCCTTTGCAGCGGGCACGAGCGGCTTTGTTCAGTTAGCCAATAATACAGGGGAAACCAGCCGGCGGGTTGCCGCTGATGCCGTGCGCTGGGTCTACTCGGGCAACCAGGACTCGGCGCCAATCATCATTGCCCAGCCGCAAAGCCAAACCGCCGATGCGGGCGATGCGGCAACGTTCACCGCCACGGCGGCGGGCACTGCCCCGCTCAGCTATCAGTGGCGGTTTAATGGGACAGACATCGCGGGTGCCACCGCCAGTGCTTATACGCGCAGCGACCTGCAGTCCGGTGACGCGGGCGCCTACTCGGTGATGGTTAACAACGCCGTTGGCAGCGTCGCCAGCTCCGAGGCCGTCCTGACCGTCATCGGCGGCCCGGTTTATGTTGCGCCGATCATTACCGCACAGCCGCAGGACCAGAATGTGAACCAAGGCGGCAATGCCACCTTCACGGTCAGCGCCTCCGGCACGCCGGACCCGAGCTATCAATGGCGCTTCAATGGCGCGGATATCCCCGGCGCAACCGCCAGCAACTATACCCGCAGCAATGTGCAGCCTTTCGACGCCGGCAGCTATTCGGTCGTTGTGACCAACCTTGCCGGGACAGTCACAAGTGCCGATGCGGTGCTGACGGTGAACGTGGCTCCTGCCATTATGGCGCAGCCGCAGGACAAGAACGTCAACCAGGGGAGCGACGCGGTGTTCAGCGTGGTGGGGACGGGCACACCGGCCCCGAGCTATCAATGGCGCAAGAACGGCACACCGATCGGTGGTGCGGTTGGGACCAGTTACACGGTGGCCAACGCGCAGCCGAGTGATGCAGGCAGCTATTCGGTCGAGGTGTCCAACGTCGCTGGGACCGTCACGAGTGCTGATGCGGTGCTAACGGTAAACGTGGCTCCCGCCGTGACGGCGCAGCCGCAGGACCAGAACGTCAACCAGGGGAGCGACGCCGTCTTCAGCGTGGTGGCGACGGGCACACCGGCCCCGAGCTACCAGTGGCGCAAGGACGGCGCGCCGATCGGCGGTGCAACCGGCGCAAGCTACACTGTGGCCAACGCCCAGTCTGCCGATGAAGGCAGCTACTCGGTCGTGGTTTCCAACATCGCCGGGACAGTCACCAGCGCTGATGCCGTGCTCACGGTCAATGTGGCGCCGGCCATCACCACCCAGCCGGTGGACCAGAACGTCAACCTGGGCAGCGATGCGGCCTTTAGCGTCGTGGCGACCGGCACGCCTGCCCCGGCTTACCAATGGCGGTTCAACGGAACGGACTTGAGCGGCGAGACCAGTGCCACCCTGACTCTGGCCAGTGTTCGGCTTGCGGATGCAGGCAGCTACTCGGTAGTGGTGTCCAACATCGCCGGCACAGTCACCAGCGCCGATGCCGTGCTCGCGGTCATCGAGCCGACAGCGCCCCGGATAGACTTGATCACCCTTGCTGCTGGCGACCAGATCCAGTTGCAGGTCAGCGGAACTCCGGGCCGTTACGCCGTTGAGGCGACGACCAACCTGTTGGTTGAGGACTGGGTGGAGTTGACTAACTTCACCACCACGAACAGCGAGTTCCAATTCCTCGATCCGGATATCAACGAACCTAAGCGCTTTTACCGAGTGCGGTTGATACCTT
This sequence comes from Candidatus Paceibacterota bacterium, assembly GCA_035452965.1. Taxonomy (NCBI): domain Bacteria; kingdom Bacillati; phylum Minisyncoccota; species Minisyncoccota bacterium. The sequence goes on from DAOTCE010000003.1 coordinate 250,371, forward strand.
GACCGGGACCGGTTGGGGACAGCGCCGGCGCTGACAACTCGCCGACGGCAGCATGGCTGGCTACGCGCTTCTCTTGGGCGCAGCCGTGCGGCTGTGGCGTCAACCGACAAACAACTGAGCTGAGCAGATATGCGTCGTACCATGCGTCTTGTTCTATTGCCAGCGGCTGTGCTGCTGGCGCTGATTGTCATCGCTCCGCGCGCCGGGGCTCAGCTCCGCGATGGCAACATCGACCCCTGGAATCTCGGCAAGGGGGATTGGATCTACATTCTGAGCGACGCGGCGTCGCAGCATGGCGGTGTGTCCGGCTTGATGACCTATGCGAAAGGCAAGGGCATGTCCTATGTCGTCATAAAGGCAGGCGAGGGCGGCAGTTTGTATGCTCCCTATGGGAGCGTCCAGTTCACCAGCTCGACCGTCACTGCCGCCCACAATGCCGGGCTTAAGATATTCGGCTATACCCGTTCCTACGGCACCGACATTGCGGGGGAAAAGGGGGTGGCGGATTACGTGTTCAATTTGGGGGCGGATGGATTTGTGATTGACGCAGAGATCGAGTGGGAGAGTGTGGCCAACAATGGCGCGGCGGCCATAAACCTCTGCTCAAGCATTCGCGCCAGCTGGCCCAACAAGTTCCTGGCCCACGCGCCCATGCCGATTATAAGCGTCCACCGGTCGTTTCCTTATAAGGAGTTCGGCTATTACTGCGACGCCGTCATGCCCCAGTGCTACTGGGTCGAGCTGGGAGTGACGCCTGCCTACATGCTCACCTGGATGGATGACGAATGGAGCAGTTGGCAGAACTCCCTTACCGGCATCTGGCGCAATTCCATCAAGCCGCTCGCGCCGATTGCGCAAGGCTGGAACACCACCGGCACCCAGATCACGCAGTTCATCAGCGCCCTAAAGAGCGATTCCACCCCTGTGACGGTTGGGGGTTACCGGGGTATCAGCTACTGGCGTGCCGCGCTGCACACCACCGACATTTGGAATGCCATTGGTGCCAACAGCATTGGGGGCGCCTACACCGCCGCCCCGGCCATCTCCGCCGTGGGCGCATCAGGCATTTCCGACACGGGGGTGACGATTTCCTGGACCACGGACCAGAACTCGGACAGCATTGTGGAATACGGGACCACCACTGCGTATGGCAGCTCGGTTTTGGGCGGCTTTTGCGGGGTTAACCACAGCCTGACGCTTAGCGGGCTTAGTGCCTCGACCACCTACCATTACCGGGTGAAATCCAAGAACGCGTCCAACCTGCAGCGTGCGTCCGGTGATTTCACCTTCGTGACCAATCCTTCCGGCACGGTCACTGACATCATCGTGGATAATCGCGATGCCGCCGTTACCGTGAGCGGCTCGTGGCTCACCGGCACTTCCTCGAGCGACAAGTACGACACTGATTATTATTACAAGACCCACCTCAGCACCAAGGGCGGTTATGTCAATTTCGTCCCGACAATTGTCAAGGCGGGCAATTACCAGGTGTACGAGTGGCACCCCGCGGGTGGCAACCGCGCCACAGATGCCCCCCACGTCATACAGTACAATGGCGGCACGCAAACCGTGAATGTCAACCAGGCGATCAACGGCGGGCAGTTCAATCTGCTGGGCACCTGGAACTTCGCCGCCGGCACGGCTGGCTACATTCGAATCACCGATGGGTTCACGGGCGATTTGAATGTCATGGCCGACGCCATCAAGCTGGTTTATGCGCCGCCCGTCGTCGCGCCGGCAATTACGGCGCAGCCGCAGAACCAGGTGGTGACTGCCGGTGGCGCCGCCACGTTCACGGTCAGCGCCACGGGCACCGCGCCGCTCAGCTACCAGTGGCGCCTCAACGGAACGAGCATTAGCGGCGCAACGGGCAGCAGTTTCACCCGCAACAACGCCCAACCGGGCGACGCGGGCAGCTACTCGGTTGTGGTGTCCAATGCCGGCGGGTCGGTCACCAGCGGGAACGCGGTGTTGACGGTGAACGTGCCGCCGACGATCAGCCTTCAGCCCCAGGGCCAGACGGTGAACCAAGGTGGCAGCGCCACGTTCACCGTCACCGCCAGCGGGACGGCGCCGCTGAGTTACCAGTGGCAGTTGAACGACGCCAATATCACCGGGGCCAACAGCAGCGCTTACACATGTGCCAACGCGCAAGCCAGCGACGCCGGAAGCTATACGGTGCTGGTGGTGAACGTGGGTGGCAGCATCACCAGCGCGGTGGCGGTGCTCACGGTCAACCTGCCCCCCTCGATTACCGCGCAGCCCCAGGACCAGACCGTTAACGAGGGTGCCACCGCGACGTTCACCGTCGGCGCGACGGGCGCGCCACCGCTGAGTTATCAATGGCGCCTCAATGGCGCCAACCTGGCGGGAGCCACCGGCAGCAGCTATGCTCGCGCCGGGGTGCAGCCGGCGGATGTCGGCGCCTACTCTGTGGTCGTGGCGAACATGGCGGGGAGTGTGACCAGCTCCAATGCCATGCTCGCCATCACCATGGCGCCCTTCATCACCGCCCAACCCGAGGATTTGGCTGTGACTCAGGGCAGCAGCGCCACCTTTACGGTCGCCGCTGTCGGCACTGCGCCGCTCAGTTACCAATGGCGGTTCAACGGCACCGACCTGGCCGACGCGACGGGCGCCAGCTATACCCGCGGCGCGGCGATACCGGCTCATGCCGGAGCATACTCCGTGCTCATTGTGAATGCAGTCGGCAGCACGATCAGTGCAGACGCCATACTGACGATCAACGTGCCGCCTGGCATCGCCGCGCAACCGCAGGACCAGGCCATCTCTGTCGGCGGGACGGCGACGTTCTCGGTGACGGCGACGGGCACCGCGCCGCTGAGCTACCAGTGGCGCAAGAACGGGGGTGCGATTTCGGGCGCCACCGCCAGCGTTTACACGTTGGCCAGTGTCCTGTCTTCCGATGCCGGCAGCTACGCGGTGGTGGTGAGCAACACTGCGGGATCGGTCACCAGCGCAAATGCGGTTTTGACAGTGAACGTGCCGCCTGACATTGCCGCGCAGCCCCAGAACCAGGCCGTCTCCGTCGGCGAGACGGCGGCGTTCTCAGTGGTGGCGACGGGCACCGCGCCGTTGAGCTATCAGTGGCGCAAGAATGGGGTTGCGATTTCGGGCGCCACCGCCAGCAGCTATACCCGGAGCAACGTCCAGTCAGGAGATGTGGGGCTTTATTCGGTGGTGGTGAGCAATCCCATCGGAAGTGTGACCAGCCTGGAGGCGGCTCTGACGCTGACGGGGGCGGTTGCCTTCCAGGACAACTTTGAGACGTGCGACCTGAACGGGTGGAACGCGGCGGTCAGTCCGGCGACGGGGCTGGATAATTCGAGTGTGCAAAACCACACGCCTGGCGGGGGCTGCAGCGCGCTGGTGAATCATTCGCTGGACAAGATGTATCATAACTTCGGGGTGGAGGTGGCGGGGCGGATGCGGGCGACGTGTTGGATTTACGACGGGGCGCAGACGCGGGCCTTTGCCGAGGTGCGCGCCCACACGGGGGCGGGCTACACGGACGGCAGCGGGCTGCAGCAGCTTTTGGCCGTGGGCAAGTACAACAACGTGACCCTGTCCGGCGAGACCTGGGACTCGACCAAGTATCAGGGCCGGGTGTCTTACGGTTCGAGTGTTGGCTGGTTTAACCTGAACGCGGCGGGGGCGCCGAGTCGTTCCACGGGTTGGCACAAGTTTACGGTTGAGCGTCTGGCGGACGGGACGACGCTCAACTTCTACGTGGACGACATACTGAGCCGGACGATGACGGGGGCGACGGATGGGGCGTTGGATTCGATGCTGATTGGGTCGGCGGCGCTTGGCACCACAACCGGCGACGCGTGGATTGACGACGTGCTGGTAGAGTATTTGGATGCGCCGATCATCGTGACGCAGCCGGTTGGGCAGACGGTGACGGCGGGCGGCAGCGCGACGTTCAGTGTGAGTGCGGGCAACACGGTATTGAGCTACCAGTGGCGGTTGAACGGGGAGAACATCGCGGCGGCGACCACCTCTTCGTGGACAGTGAACAACGCGCAAGGTGCAGATGCGGGCAGCTATACGGTGGAGGTGGCCAACGGGGTAGGGCCGACGGTGAGCGCCAGCGCGGTATTGCTGGTGGCACCGGTCATTACGATGCAGCCGGTGAGTCAGACCAACCCGGCGGGCAGCACGGTGATGTTCACGGTGGGGGCTGTGGGCCAGGCGCCGCTCGGTTACCGGTGGCAGAAGGACGGGGTAGATTTGAGCGATGGGGGCGTTGTTTCCGGGGCGCAGACCGAGATGCTGACGCTTGCGGGCATAGGAGGGCTGGACGCTGGCAGCTACTCGGTCGTGGTGACCAACACTGCCGGGACGGCGACCAGCGCGGACGCCATCCTCATCGTCACTCAACTGCTCCCGCCCCGGATTGACTCGATCAGTCTGACACCCGGCGGCCAAATTGAGTTGCAGGTCAGTGGCGTTCTCGGCCGTTGTGCCGTCGAGGCGACGACCAACCTCGCGGACTGGGTGGAGCTGACGAACATCAACACCACCACCTACTCTTTCCAATACCTCGATCCGGAGCCCAGCCTGTCCCAGCGCTTTTACCGTGTGAGACGGTGGTAGCAGCCGGGTGCTTCCCGGCTCTTGGCTGGCGGGTGGCTTCCTGACACGCTCGATTATGCGGAATTGACCCTCCTTCAAAACCGTGCAGTATGGTCCAATAACCTTAGTGTCTGAACTCGCCATGAACGAACTTGAACATCGTCACCAAGCACCAACCCCTGCCCGAAGGCCGTCGTTCCTGAGTCTGACCGCCGGCAGGGCCGCCAGCCTCGCCATCGTGATCCTCATCTGTTTCGCCACCCTGGCCACTGCCGCCGAATGGCGAGCGTTCTGGGTTGACGCGTGGGGGGCTGGCTTCCTGAAGCAAAGCGAGGTTGACACCTTGCTGGGCGTTCCCGGCACGAGCACGGCTGGCCGGATCCGCGACGCTAACTGCAACGCGGTCTTCGTGCAGGTGCGCCGTAACTGCGACGCCTGTTATCCCTCCAGCATGGGCGAGCCGTACATGGGCGGCCTTACGCCTTCTAATTTCAACGCCCTCCAAGCCATCATCAACGCCGCCCATGACACCACCGGCGGCAAGAAGCGCATCGAGGTCCACTGTTGGATGGTCACATTCCGCACGAGCGGCGGCACGGTTTACAAGCGGCACATTGACTCTCCCACCGGCAGCCTGACTAACCTCGACAACTATTGGCCGAGCCTGGACGATGCCGGCGCCGAGGTCGGCGACCGGGCCTTCGACCCCGGCCATCCGCTCGTTCTCCAATACACCGTGGGAGTGGCCATGGACTTGGTGAACAACTTCGACATTGATGGGATTCACTACGATTACGTCCGCTTCACCGCCAGCGACCAGGGCTACAACCCCACCAGCATCGCCCGCTACAATGCCCGTTACGGCCTGACCGGCCAACCCTCGCCGTCCAACGAGCAGTTCAAGCAGTGGCGGCGCGACCAGGTCAGCGCCGTGGTGCGGCAGGTTTACGCGCGCATTCAGAAGACCAAGCCGTGGGTGAAGCAATCCGGCTCGTTCGTCACGTGGAATCCCTCCCCGGTTGACTCCACTCGCGAGGCCTTCATGGACACGCGCCCATACTATGACGTGTATTGCGACTGGGATAGCTGGGTTGAGGAGGGGATTGTGGACATGGCCGTGCCGATGACCTATTACCGCCAGCATGAGCTGCCCAACGATTACCTTCGCTGGATCAACTTCGAGAAGGACCGCACAGGCAACCGCCACATGATCATCGGGCCGGGCATTTACATGAACTACTTGACTAATGCCATCCTCCATCTCCAGATGACGCGCACCGCGTCACCCGCCGGCAACTACGCCCATGGATTCAGCGGTTACTCCTATCGCAGCCCGTATTTGGTCTCTCCGAAGCCGCTGACCTATGGTGACTGGGCGATTTTTGCCCCGCCCCTGGTCGCGGATGTCACGCCGAGCTGGGACGACATCCCCTCCATGCCCTGGAAGACCTCTCCTGTCGCCGGCCACTTGATGGGCACAGTCTACCTCGGCAATTCGGGCGCCTGGGCCGACGGCGCCACCGTGAGCGTCACCGGTCCGACCAATCGCACCATGTTCGTGGACGGCACGGGCTTCTATGCTTTCATTGATTTGCCACCCGGCCGCTACGCCGTCACCGCCAGCAAGACCAACTACCCCAGCGGTTCCGGGACGGTTGACGTCGCCGTCGGGCAGGTCACCGGCAACATGTACGAGCTTGATTTCGATCTGGGCGGCACCTTCCCGCCCGCCATCACCGGCCAGCCTCAAAGCGTAACCATCGCCCCAGGCAAGGCGATTTCCTTCGCGGTTGCCGCTACTGGCTCCCGCCCGCTTTCCTACCAGTGGCGGCTTGGCGGGACAGCTTTGCCGGGCGCAACGACGAGCGTGCTGAACATCCCCTTCGTGCGCGCCACAGACGTGGGCGCTTACTCGGTGCTCGTGACGAATGCTCTGGGCGAAGCGCTCAGCACGGACGCGATTCTGACCATTATGCCGGTCGCGGCGTGGGGCGACGATACCTTCGGCCAATGCAACACTCCGGCGACGACCACCAACGCAGTCGCAGTAGCCGCGGGCGCCTGGCACACCCTGGCCTTGCGCGCCGACGGCAGAGTCGTCGGCTGGGAAGACGAAGCTTATGGACAATGCGCGGTGCCCTCCTCGCTCCGGGACGCTGTGGCAATCGCTGCCGGGGGATATCACAGCCTGGCTCTGCGAAGCGACGGCACAGTGGTTGCCTGGGGCGCCAATGATTACGGTCAGACTAATGTGCCGGCGAAATTGAGCGATGTGATAGCCATTGCGGCTGGAACGTGGCACAGCGTGGCGCTGCGTGCCGATGGCACCGTGGTGATGTGGGGCGACAACGGTTTCGGACAAACCAATCAGCCCGCCGGTCTCAACGGCGTGACTGCGGTGGCGGCGGGTGGCAATCACACGCTGGCGTTGCGGACCAATGGCACCGTCGTGGCCTGGGGCGAAAACACGGATGCCGAAGGCAGAATCGCCGGTCAATCGGTGGTGCCGAGCGGGTTGGCCAACGTGCGGGCCGTCGCGGCCGGCGAATATCACAGCCTGGCAGTGAAGACCGACGGCACCGTGGAGGTGTGGGGTGACAATTCGCAAGGCCAATGCGACAAACCGCAAGGGTTGGCCAATGTGGTGGCTGTCACCGGCGGAGGCGCCCACTCTGTGGCGCTGCACGCCGATGGCGCCTTGACCCCTTGGGGTGCTAATTGGAATTCCCAGTGCGAGGTACCTTCCGGCTTGTCAGCGGTGGCGGCGGTCGCCGCTGGGACTTCTCATACCGTGGTTCTGTTGGAGGGTGCCATGCCCGTACCGCGGCTGCTGAATCCTGCCTGGAACGGCAGCCGTTTTAGTGCCTCCGTGCAAACATTGGCCCGGATGAATTATGCCTTGGAATACAAGGATTCGCCCACAGCTGCCACTTGGACCTGTGTTTGCACCAACTCGGGCAATGGCGCCCTGCGAATTCTGACTGACCCGTCAGCCTCCGGCGCGTCGCGATTCTACCGGATGCGGCAGTGGTGATTTTGCGTTCTGGCCCCGCAAGCGTGACGTATACAGGTTCGCTGCCACCCTTCTTCCAACTGTCTCAAAAATGGACAGTGTGGGGAGTTTGCACCGGGTGACCCCGCCTTGAACATGGTGCAACCCCTGTGTGTATCCCATGGGGAGCGCTCCCCATGGGATACACACAGGGGTATCGCCGGGTTCGCATCGGAATCGGACCGGTGTTTCGGGAGGAATCCAATATTCGCATCCGAATTGTAGGACTTCCTTGCTTGGCCAGCGAAGGGCAGCCGCGACGATGGTCCTGCCGGTCCAGGGACAGATAAATGGCGGGGTCGGCAGCAGGGTTGTTGGCGCTTATGCCCGGATGGCTCCACTTTGACCAGTTTGCCGGATTGACCTTCCCCGGCGAAGGCGTAGGATGGTCCGATATTTCATCTCTTGAAGTCGTCGTGAATACACATGCTCGCCGCCATCACCCACGAACCGTCGCCGGGGTGGTATCGCTCCGGCGCTGGATTTCCGCGCGGGGGAGGCGGCTGGCCGCCTTGCTTCTGTTCGCCGTAGGAGCGAGTTCGCTGCCCGCCCAGGAGTTCCGCGCGGCGTGGGTGGATATCTTTCATGCCGGCATGAGCAGCCGGAGCGAAGTGGACACCCTGGTTTCGACCCTTGCCAGCGGCAACTACAACGCGGTCATCGTCCAGGTGCTTGGTTACATGGATATGAACGGCAGCGCCTCGCATGGGGCCCATTGGCAATCGAACATTCTGCCCTGGTCTCCGCGCGTCAAGGCCGACTTCGATCCCCTGGCATACCTGTGCACGCAGGCGCATGCCGCCGGCATAGAAGTCCACGCCTGGATTGGCGGCAGCGGCGGCGCCATGTATCGCGTCTCGCTTCCCCCGCCTAACGGAGTTTTCCCGCCCGCCGGCAACGCTACGCTGGCCGCTCATCCCGAATGGTTCATAGCACCCCGGGCCAACAGCGAGGAAGGCACTCCTCTGCCCGTTGACGGCTACTACTGTCTCGACATGGGATCTCCCGATGTGCAGGAATACCTTGTCAGCATTGTGAGGGAATTGGTGACGAACTACCCGATTGATGGCATCAACTGGGACGACGAAATCAACGGCGCGGGCTACACTGCGGGTTTCGGCTATCCTGCTCTCAGTCACGCCCGTTCCGGCCTGGCCCGTTTCCGCCTCAACACCGGCTACGTCGGCACCCCCAGTAATACGAATACCAACTGGGCCAACTATCGCCGCCGCTTCAAGAACGAGCTCATGGCCCGCGTTCAGGCCGAGATCCAATCCATCAAGAGCAACCCGCGCCAGCCGCTGCGCCACACCAGCGCCGCGCTCGCTTACAGCCCTGTCCCGGGCTCGTGCGACTTCACCACCTCCACCCCCTATCTTTACTTCTGCGATTGGGCCGGGATGCTGCACAACGGCTGGGTGGATGCGGTCATCCCGCAGACCTATAGCAAGAGCACGTTCAAATCATGGGCGGACCGTATCACCTCCTGTTGGATATCCGTCCGGCCGGTGTTCATGGGCATCAGCTTCAGCGGTCTGGACATTCCGACCATGACCGACGAGATCAGCTATCTGCGTGACAAAGGGCTCAAGGGGTACGCGACTTACTCCTACTTTACCGCCCCGGCCAATTGGTGGTCGTATGCCGCCGGAAACCTCAATACGAACGTGGTCAGTACCCCTCCCATGCCGTGGCGCAATCCTGCCACTGCTACCGAAGGCATGATGTGGGGCCGCGTCAAAGACGGCGCCACCGGGCAATACGTGGACGACGCCACTGTGAGCATCACCGGCGGGCCGACCGTTCGGACCGATGGCAACGGTTACTACGTGGCCACACTCATTCCCGCCACAGCCGGCGGCACCCCTTATGTGGCGACTGCCACCAAGAAGGGCGCCGGCTCGTTGACCATAGCAAACGCCGTCGTCCTGGCCGGCGATGTCGTCCGCTATGACTTTACGCTGGTCCTGCCGCCGCCGCCGCCCGTGTCCACCTGGGGCGACAACACCTTCGGCCAATGCAACACTCCGGCAACGGTCACCAATGCGATCGCCGTGGCTGCGGGCGCCTGGCACACGCTGGCCCTGCGGGCCGATGGCATCGTCGTCGCCTGGCAGGATGATTCCTACGGACAATGCGCCGTGCCGGACTCGCTCAACAGCGCCCTGGCTATTGCCGCTGGCGGTTATCATAGCCTGGCCATCCGTACCGATGGCCAAGTCCTCGCCTGGGGTGCCAACGACTACGGCCAGACCAATGTGCCGGCGGATTTGGACAACGTGCTGGCCATTGCCGCCGGCACCTGGCACAGCGTCGCGCTGCGAACCGACGGCACGGTGGTGGCCTGGGGCGACAATAGCTTCGGGCAAACCAAGCAACCCGCCGGGCTCAGCGATGTGGTCGCTATTGCCGCGGGCGGCAACCACACGCTGGCGTTGCGGGCCAATGGCACGGTGGTCGCCTGGGGCGAAAACACTGATGCGGAAGGCAGGTTGGCGGGGCAGTCCGTGGTGCCGCTGGGCCTGGCCAACGTGGTGGCCATTGCGGCCGGCGAATATCACAGTCTGGCGGTGAAAGCCGATGGCACGGTGACTTCTTGGGGCGACAATTCACGAGGACAATGTGATGTCCCGGCCGGACTGGCTGACGTGGTGGCAGTGGCCGGTGGCGCGGCGCACAGCTTGGCCCTTACCACCAACGGCACCGTGGTGGCCTGGGGAGCAAACTGGAGCGGTCAGGCCGCCGTCTCGTCCGGGCTGCCGCCTGCGGCCAACATCGCCGCCGGCGCCTACCATACGGTGGTGCTGATGCAAGGCTACCTGCCGGTGCCGCTGCTCCTGAATCCCGCCCGGGATGGCACCCGCTTCAGCACACTGGTGCAGACATTGGTGCGCAAGAGCTACGCTCTCCAGTACAAGGAATCCCTCACCGCGACGACCTGGACCGATGTCTGCACCCGGCCCGGGAACGGCGGCCTCCAAATCCTCACCGATCCGGCTGCCACCGGGACACAGCGGTACTACCGGATGCGGCAGTGGTAACCGGGACATGACCGAGTGGAATATCCAGTCCCGCGCCCACGCGTGCGCCGCCTGCGGCAAACCTTTCGCCGACCAGGAACCCTATCACACGCTGCTCTTCGATGAGAAAGCCGACTTTCGCCGGTCAGATATTTGCGGCGACTGCTGGCAGAAGCAATACAGCCAGGGCGCCCGCGATCGCAAAGGCTTTGTCTCCTACTGGCAGGGAGTCTATGTCGCGCCGCCGCCGCCCACTGATGCGATCCAGCGGGAAACCGCCGAGTCGCTCCTGCGGAAACTCATCGAGCAGAACGACCCGCGCTACGTTCCCGCCGGCTTTATTCTGGCCGTCATGCTCGAACGCAAACGCCTGCTTAAGGTCAAGGAGCAGATCACGCGCGAGGGCCAGCGGGTGTTCATTTATGAACAGCCCGCCACCGGCGACGTCTTCACCATCGTTGACCCCGCCTTAAAGCTCGACCAACTCGAGCAGGTCCAGCGCGACGTCGCCTCCCTCCTTGAGCACGGCTTGCATCCTCCCGAGCCGCCGGTCCCGCTTGCGGCAAGTGAGTCTGCTGCCCCGGCTGAGCCTGAGACTCCCGCCGAAGCCGCCAAGTCCGAGGGTCCAGCCGGACCCGCACCGGCAGAAACGCCCTGAGCGCATTACTGCTCCCGGATGACCACCGCCCTGAAGCCTCCCGCCACCGGACACGAAGAATTGCAGGCCCGGCTGGGCTATGTATTCCGCGACCCTGCTTTGCTGCAGCTCGCCCTGACTCATCCCTCGGTTGCTCATGAGCAGGGCCCCGCCATGCAAACCAACCAGCGGCTGGAATTTCTCGGGGACGCCGTCCTGCAGCTTGTACTCACCCGCGAGCTGTACGAGAAGTTCCCTGCTTTCGGCGAAGGCCCGCTGACCAAGGCACGCGCCAAGCTGGTCAATCGCCGCACCTTGGCTGAGCGCGCCCGAGCCCTTGGCCTAGGCACGCACCTGATTGTCAGCCGGGGCGAAGATCTGCATGGCGGCCGGGAACGGCCCTCCGCGCTGGCCGATACCTACGAAGCCCTGCTTGGCGCAGTGTTGCTCGATGGCGGCTACGAAGCCGCCCGTGAGTTCATCCTGCGCCAGTTTCAGGCGTCCTTCGGCGGACTCTCCGCGATTCCTATTCTGGAGAATCCCAAGGGCGAGTTGCAGGAATTGCTGCAAGCCGTTTCGCCCGAAGCTCCGCAGTATGAGGTCGCTTCCGCCACCGGTCCCGACCACGACCGGATTTTCGAGTGCATCGTGCAGCACGGCGGAGTGGAACTGGCGCGCGGCCGGGGCAAGAGCAAGAAAGCTGCTGAGAGTGAAGCCGCGCTGGCCGCACTGGCGGCTTTACGCGCGAAAAAGGAAGGCAAGTCGTGAAAACACTATTCGACACGCATCGCAAGGTCCTGATTGGAGTTGTTCACCTCCGCCCGCTGCCGGGCGCGCCGCGCTGGCAGGGCGACATGGAAGCCGTGATCCGGCTGGCGGTGAACGATGCCCGCGCCTATGAGCGCGGCGGCGCGCACGCGCTCTTCATCGAGAACTTCGGCGACATACCCTTTACCAGGGGCAGTGTTGCGCCCGAAACTATCGCCGCCATGGCCGCCGCCGGGCGCGCCGTCCGCCAGGCCGTCAAGCTTCCTGTCGGCTTCAATGTCCTGCGCAACGACGCCCGCGCCGCCCTGGCGCTGTGTGCGGTCTGCGGCGGCGCGTTCATCCGTGTCAACGTCCACACCGGCGGTATGCTGACCGACCAGGGGCTCATCGAGGGCAATGCCTACGAGACCCTGCGCTATCGCCAGCGGGTTTGTCCCCGCGCGCAAATCTTCGCTGATGTCCACGTCAAACACGCCGTGCCGCTGGGAAACTGGACCATCGAGGACGCCGCCCGCGACACGGTCGAGCGCGGCCTGGTGGATGCCCTGATCGTCTCCGGCGCCGGCACTGGACTGGAAACCGACTTGGCGGATGTCGAGCGCGTGCGCCGCACTGCCCCAAGCACAAAAATCCTGCTCGGCAGCGGTGTGACCCTCGCGAACGTCCGTGAATTTCTGCCCGTTGCCGACGGCTTTATCGTCGGCAGTTCGCTCAAGGCAGGAGGAAAGGTGTCCAATCCTGTTGACCCCAAACGGGTCGCCGCCCTCGTCCGCGCCATCAAACGCTGACTCCCGGAGGGCGGCTTCGCCCCAGCCAGCCGGAGAATGCACCCTCAAATTTGTGGCACCGTTGAGGTGCCGACAAACAGGCAGTTTTTACTGTCCTTGCCTGGCATTTTTGCCCAACACTCCAGCATGCCAACGCCAGCACCGTTCCTCAAACTGGCCAGCGTGACTCAGCGCTACGACGCGCCGGACAAGTCGGAGGCGCTGACGGTGCTCAAGGACGTATCGCTCGAAGTCGCGCGCGGCGAATCGCTTGCCATCGTCGGCCCCTCCGGCTCCGGCAAGAGCACGCTGCTGCACATCATCGGCACGCTCGACCGGCCCACAAGCGGGTCGGTCGCGCTCGACGGTCAGGACCCGAGTGTCCTGACCGAGCGGCAGCTCGCGGCCGTGCGCAACCGCCAGATCGGCTTCGTTTTCCAGGCCCACTATCTCCTGCCGCAATGCACTGTGCTCGAGAACGTTCTGGTCCCGACCCTCGCATGTCCAGAGGCGGCGGCGCGCGATGGTGCCGGTAACCGGGCGGAGCGCCTCCTGAACCGCGTCGGCTTGGGCGAACGCAAGGCCCACCATCCCGGTGAACTCTCCGGCGGTGAGCAGCAACGCGTCGCCGTCGTTCGCGCCTTGATCAATCAGCCGCAGCTTCTGCTCGCCGACGAACCCACCGGCTCCCTCGACCACGCCTCCGCCCAGCAGCTCGGCCAACTCCTGCTGGAGTTGAACCGCGAGGAAGGCGTGACGCTCATCGTCGTCACCCATGCCCTGGAACTGGCCCGGCTCATGGGTCGTGTGCTGCAGTTGAAGGACGGGCGCCTCACGCCTGTGGGTCAGGAGACCTAGCTCGGAAATCTCATGCCCAGGCAGAAAGACAGAATCATTCCCGGAGCGAAGACGCCTGAGTCAATTCCCATGATTCTGTCTTCCCATGATTCTGTCTCTTTGGTTGCGGCCTTGGCAATCGCTCGGCTGCAAGCGGTGGGAAACCGGTGGTGCGTGCGATGACCTTGTGGACACTCATCCGCCGCAACCTGCGCTTTCATGCGCGCGCGCATCTGGGCGTGGTGCTCGGCGCGGCCATCGGCAGCGCGGCCCTGATCGGCGCGCTGGTGGTGGGCGACTCGGTCCGCGAGACCCTCACCAATATGGCCTTGCGCCGGTTGGGCAAGATTCACTTCGCCCTTAGCGCGCACGACCGCCTTTTCCAAACCGACCTGCGGCCGCGCCTGTCGGCCGCTCAACCACCGGGTTCAATCCGTGTTCCCTCCGCGCCCTCAACTTATATCCACCCGTTCCCAGCTTCTCCGGAATCCTCCGCGCTAGTGCTTCCCGGCATTGTTGCCCGCCAGGACGGTGCGGCGCGCGCCAACCGTGTGAACGTGCTCGGCGTAGTTGTCGGGGCATGGCCGCGCCTGGCTGACTGGGGAAAGCTCTCCCCCGGCGCCTGGCTTTCAGGCCCCGAGGGAGAGCGCCTTAACCGTGACGGCGTCACGATGATGCTGCGCGAACAGGGCAAAGGCCCGCTCTCGGAATGGAAGGCCGGCGGGACGGCGTTCGTCAACCAAACTCTCGCCCGGCAACTCGCCGCCCGAGAAGGCGATGAAGTCATTCTGCGTGTGCGTAAGCCCAGCGCCCTGGGGCTGGACGCGGCGATCAGCCCGCGCAACGAGGATACCGTTGCCATCCGGCTCAAAATCGGCGCGATCCTGCCTCCCGACCTGCTGAGCGAGTTCAGCCTCATGCCACAGTCCGCCCCGCCTGCGAACCTGTTCCTGCCCTTGGGATTCCTGTCCGACAAAGTCGGCGTCCACGAACAAGCCAACCTGCTGGTCGCCGGGCCAGCCTCGGCGCCGCCCAAGGCTGGCCTATGGGATGGCCTGCGCACCCAGCTCGCACGCTGGTTGTGGAGGCGCGCTCCTCTACTCCCGGTGCGCCAAACGGATCCCATGTGCAATTATTACCACGCGGACCCTGCCAACCTGGCCGCGCGCGCCGCCCGCCGGCTTGAACCCAAGCGCGTGCAAGCCGTCCCTGACCAACTGGCCCTGCCGTGGCTCAATACCGAACTTGCCCGCGCCTGGCTGCCGGAAGACGCCGGATTGTCAATTCACGAGGTCAAGTCGCCATCGAGCACAGCGGGTAGTGACAACATCCCGCCGTCGGTCGAGGTAGCTAGCGCGCGCATCTTCCTCGAGCCGGTCGTGGCCGCCGCCGCACTCACGCCCCGGAGTGTGCTGCTTACTAACCGCCCGGCGTATCAGGCGGACAATTCCAACGACCTAGCCTTCGCTCAGTTGGTCACCAACGGCGTGCGCGTCCTTACCTACTTGGCCAATCTCATTCGTGCCGGCGACCGGGCCACGCCCTACTCGATGGTGACGGCAGCAGACGGGCCATTCGTGCCAGCGGGCATGGGGGATGACGAGATTCTCGTCAACCAGTGGCTGGCGGATGACTTACAGGTTAAGGCGGGCGACTCCGTCGCGCTGAGCTACTACGTCGTGGATTCTGGCAGCCGGTTGGTCGAGCGCACAAACTCATTTCGCGTGCGGCAGGTTGTCCCGCTCAAGGGCATCTATGCCGATCGGACGCTGATGCCTGAATTTCCGGGTCTTGCCAAAGCGGAGACCACGCGCGACTGGGATGCTGGTTTCCCGCTCGTTTACCCGATCCGGGCCAAAGACGAAGCTTACTGGAAAACTTACCGCGGAACACCCAAAGCGTTTGTGACGCTGGCGGCGGGCCAGGCGATGTGGGCAAACCGGTTTGGGGCGATCACCGCTATCAGGTATGCCGTGCCGACCAATACCTTCGCCAGCACCTGCTGCGACGCTGTGTATCGCAACTTGCTGGCCAATCTGCGGCCGGAGGATGTCGGCCTCCGGTTCGAGGCCGTTCGCGAGCAGGCGCTCAAGGCGGCGGCGCAAGGGCAGGACTTCGGACAACTGTTCCTCGGGTTCAGCCTGTTCCTCGTCATGGCGGCGCTGTTGCTCATGGCGTTGCTCTTTCAGCTTGGCCTGGAACAGCGGACTGCCGAGGTCGGCATACTGCTGGCGCTCGGCCTGACGTCGAAGCAGGTGCGGCGGCTGTTGCTGGCCGAGGGCGCGGCGTTGGCTCTGGTGGGTGGCGTAATTGGCGCGCTGGTCGGGCTGGGATATGCCAAAGCGATGGTCTGGGCTCTAACTACCGTGTGGCGGAGCGCGATCGGCAGCGCCGAACTTCAATTCCACGCGACGGCGGCCAGCCTCTTTGTCGGCCTCTGCGCCAGCACCGTCGTGGCGACGCTGACCATCTGGCTGACGCTGCGCAAACTGGCGGGGCGGCCCGCGCGGGTGTTACTCGGCGGCGAAGTTCAAAGTCCAAAGTCCGAAGTCCCGAGTCGGGGGGTATGGCTTGCGCTGGCTTCGGGCGTGGCGGCGGTCGCAATGGTCTGCTGGGCGCTCGTAAGCGGCCGGAATGCAGACCCGGGCGTGTTCTTTGGCGCGGGGGCGCTGTTGCTGGTGGCGGGGTTGGCTGCGGCGGCTGCGTGGCTGGGGCAACTGGCGCGGGCGGCGGATGCGACGCACTTGACTCTGCGCGGGTTAGGGGTGCGCGGGTGCGCGCGGCGGCCCAAGCGCAGCCTGGCGACCATCGCCCTGCTGGCCTGCGGCTCCTTTGTGATCGTAGCCATAGGTGTGTTCCGGCTCGACGCCAGCCGCGACGCCACCCGCCACGACTCCGGCACCGGCGGCTTCGCGCTCATCGGCGAATCCACCATGCCCATCGTCCAGGACCTGAACACCAAAGCCGGGCGCGAATTCTATGGCCTGAACGCCGAGCAGCTTGCGGGCGTGAACGTGGTCCCGCTGCGCGTACGGGAGGGTGACGTGGCCAGTTGCCTGAACCTGAACCGGGCGCAGAGGCCGCGCCTCCTCGGCGTAAAGCCCGAGCTGCTGGCAGGCCGGTTCACCTTTGCCAGCGCCGCCAAAGGTCTCGACCGCCGCCAAGGATGGGAGCTGCTCCTGCCCCGCAGCGACCGACGGCAGCCGGCTGCTACAGAGATTGAGCAGGTTCCCGCCATCGGCGACGCCAACTCGATCCAGTGGGCGCTGGGCAAGAAGCTCGGCGACACGATTGATTACACCGACGAGCAGGGCCGACCTTTCAAGCTGCGGTTGGTCGGCGCGGTGGCGAACTCGGTGTTGCAGGGGAGCCTGCTCATGGACGAGGCCGCGTTCACCCGCAGATTCCCGGGCGAGAGCGGCTACCGGATGTTCTTGATGGATGCCCCGTCCAACGCCGTGCCCCAAGTCTCCGCCACGTTGTCCCGCGCATTGCAGGATGTCGGCCTGGAGCTAAAGCCTGCTGCGCAGCGCCTTAACGAGTTCAACGCGGTGCAGAACACCTACCTGGGCACCTTCCAGGTCCTGGGTGGGTTGGGGTTGCTGCTCGGCAGCGCGGGCCTGGGCGTGGTGGCCTTGCGCAACGTCCTCGAACGGCGCGGCGAACTGGGACTGCTGGTGGCAATGGGCTTCCGGCGGCGACTGCTCCAGCGCTTAGTGTTGAGCGAGCATGCGGCGCTGCTTGGCTTCGGGTTGAGTCTGGGCATCGCCGCCGCTGCTGTGGCCGTGTTGCCGGCCATACTATCTCCCGGGGCCCAACTGCCTTACTGGTCCCTGGCTATGACCCTCGTCGCGGTCCTGCTGAACGGCCTGCTTTGGACGTGGCTTGCCACGGCCTACGCACTCCGCCTCAATCTGCTGGCTTCCCTCAGAAACGAGTAAATCGCCCAAGACCCTGGCCAGAGCTAAGCCGTTCTCACGCTACTCCCCGGAAACCGCTTGGACGTTCCCAGCCACAAGCCCAGGGCAAGTTCGGGCTTGGAGGTCATCCCGGCCTCGTCCCGGAACCGTGCTCGCCCCGGTTGGGGGTGTTTGCTATGACGGAGGTTGTGAAGCACGCAAAGACCTTGATTGGGCTGCTGGTTACGTGTCTGCTGGTTCTCTTGATGTTTCGCTGGTTTGAACATAGCCAGGTTTATCACCCGGACCGGGCGCTGACCGCCACCGGCGCCGAATTGGGCCGGGCTTTCGAGGACGTGCAGTTTCAAACCAGTGACGGGATCAGGCTAAATGGCTGGTTCTTTCCGGCGAATACAAATTCGTCGCGCGCGCGCTTGTCCATGTTGCTGTGCCACGGCAACGCCGGCAATATTGGCCATCGGCTTGACACCGCCGCTGCATTGCTGGCAACCGGGGTGAACGTCTTCGTATTCGACTACCGTGGCTACGGTCGGAGCCAGGGCCGGCCCGGCGAAGAGGGGACGTATTTGGATGCACAGGCAGCCCACCGGTGGCTGTGCCAGCGAGGATTCTCCGGCACGAACATCATCGCGTTCGGTGAGTCACTCGGCGGGGGCATCGCGACGGAACTCGCGATGCGCGAACCAGTGGGCGGCCTGGTCCTGCAAAGCACGTTCACCAGCATCCCGGACATCGGTGCGGAGTTGTTCCCGTGGCTGCCGGTGCGCTGGCTGGCAACCATTCGCTACGACACCCACAGCAAGCTGCCGCGTCTGAAAGTCCCTGTGCTGGTCATGCACAGCCGGATGGATGAGATTGTGCCATTTCACCACGGGGAACGGAACTTTGCCGCCGCCAACGAGCCCAGGCTCTTTTGGGAACTGCGCGGCGATCATAACAATCCCCTAGCCGACATGACGCACTTCCGCACCGGCCTGGAGGAGTTTCTGGCCCTGATCGAGGCTGGCGCAACAATGGGCGCGAAGCCGTTCTAATTTGCCGCGGGCAGCTGAGCTTTCCGGCGTCGGCTGCCAGGTTTTTGCCGCTTGATTCCGCCGCGCAAACCCGGCCTACTGTAAGGCATCTTCGACGCATGAAAGCTCACGCCTTATCCGAACTGGGCCGCCGCACGGAAGAACCGCCGATTTCATGGCTGATGGCCTCGGCGCTCGCCCGGGCACAACTTATCTCCCTGGCCGCGGGCTTTACTGACAATGAGTCGCTACCGCTCAAGGAGGTGCGTCAGCTGCTGAAAGAAATGCTGAGCACGCCGCAAACCGGCCAGGCGGCCCTGCAATACGGCACGACCGCAGGCGACGATGTCTTGCGGAAGCTCACCTCGCACCGGCTGCAATTGTTGGACGGTACGCCTGCAGCCTGGCGCGCATATTCGTCCGATCGGATGATCATCAGCAACGGCTCGCAGCAGATGCTCTACATGGTTACCGAGGCGCTATGCGATCCGGGCGACCTCGTGCTGGTGGAGGATCCCAGCTACTTCGTCTATCTCGGCATCCTGCAGAGTCACGGGGTCCGCGCCCGCGGCATCCGAATGGAGCAGGATGGGCTGAATCTGGCGCGCTTGGAGGCGGTGCTCGCAGCCCTGAAACGCAGCGGGGAATTGCGCCGGGTGAAGATGCTCTACCTCGTCAGCTACTATCAGAATCCAACCGGCCGCACGACGAATTACGCGAAGAAAGCCGGTGCGCTCAAGCTGCTGCGGCAATACGAACCGGCGGCGGGGCATCCCATTTACCTGCTCGAAGACGCGGCCTACCGCGAGTTGCGGTTCGAGGGCGACGACGTGAAATCCGCGCTGGCCATCAAGGGTAGCAGCGAGCGGGTCATCTACTCGGGTACTTACAGCAAACCATTTGCGACTGGCACACGCGTGGGCTTTGGCCTCATGCCGGAACCGGTCTTCACCGCCGTGTTGCGCATCAAGGGCAATCACGATTTTGGCTCGTCCAACCTGTTGCAGCAACTGCTCGCGCGCGCGCTAATGTCAGGCCTGTACCAGAAGCACCTGGTCGTGCTGCGCAGGCGTTACGCGCACAAGGCGCGCCTGATGCGGGAGGCCATCCGACAGCATTTCCCCGCCGCGGTTGAGTCATGGGAACCGGCCGGGGGATTGTACTTCTGGGCACGACTCCCGCGGCGCCTCAAATCGGGAGTCGGCTCCAAAGTGTTTCGGCGGGCCCTGGCGAACGATGTACTGTATGTGCCGGGTGAACTCTGCTACGCGGATGACCCCACCCGCCGCAAGCCAAACCACGAAATGCGGCTGAGTTTCGGCAGCGCTTCCGAGGCGAAGGTGCGCAAAGGCATCGCGCGTCTCGGTGCGGTGTTCCGCGACTGCCTCGGGAAGTAATCCACACTCCTCCCCCGGGAACGTTGCGGCTAGCCGGGCGGCCAGCCCAGACCGCGTCCTCCCAGGATATGGCAGTGCAGGTGCGGCACAGCCTCACCGCCGTCCGGGCCGTTGTTAAACACCAGCCGGAAACCGGTTTGGGTCAGCCCCAGTTTGCCCGCCACTTCGGCTGCTTTGAGCAACAGATGCCCCAGCACCAGTTGGTCTTCCGGTCTGGCCTCCGCGATGCGTGGTATCGGCTTTCGGGGGATGACCAGCACGTGCACTGGGGCTTGGGGTCGGACGTCCTTGAATGCCACCACCTGGTCGTCTTCATAGACGATCGTGGCTGGCAGCTCCCGAGCGATGATCTTTTCGAACAGCGTCTTGTTCATCCGGGCATGGCCCGCTCACTCCACCACCAACGCAACCTCCGCCGGGCCGGGTTGCGCACTGAGGCATTCACGCAGGTAGGCGACAATTTCACCTTCCAGGGTTCGGCAACGCCGGCTCCAGCGCCGCGCGCCGGCGAGATGCTTGACACAGCCGCGCAAGCCATGGAACCGCAGCGCGCGCGGCGATTGCTGCAAGTGCCGCTGCAATTCGGCCCGCAAGCGCGGGAAGAAGAACAGCTCGCGCCCCTGGCCGGATTCATGAGCCAGCCGGCACAAATCGGACTCCAGCACGTTCGAGGCGGACTTGGGTGGGGGAGGAACCTGCGCTGTGGCCGCGAAGCCGCGCAGCACTTTCTCCAGGGCGCGCGCGAACTCGCTGGCGGACACGGATTGCCGGCCCAGCTCGTGTTTGAAGTAATGAAAGACCGCCTTGGTGGCTTGCTGGACAAACTCGGAGTCAAACAGCCCTCCCGCGTCGCTCGCCAGTTGCACGCCGACCGTGTCGGCGGAACAGGGGATGCATTCCCCGTTGGCCATCTCGAAGAGCAGGCAATCTGAGCTGAACGCAATCATGCTCTTTCCCCCAACTTCTTCACTTCCTGCACGAAGTCCGTTGCTTCCTGGAAGCGGCGGTAGACGCTGGCGAAGCGCACATACGCCACCTCGTCCAGCTCGCGCAACGCCCCCATCACCAGCTTTCCAATGACCTCGGCCGGAACTTCGCGCTCATACTTGTCGGTGACCTCGGTGACGATTCGCTCGACCAGGTCCTCGATCACCTTGGAACTGATCGGGCGCTTCTGGCAGGCTTTCTTGATCCCCGACAGGAGTTTATCCTTCGAGAATTCCTCCCGGCGGCCATCGTGCTTCAGCACCAGCAAGCCTGACTGCTCGATCTCCTCATAGGTCGTGAACCGGTGACCGCAGGCAATACACTCGCGTCGGCGGCGTATTGTTGCGCCTTCCCGGGAGGCCCGGGAATCAATCACCTTATCGTCCTGACAACCGCACTTGGGACATCGCATACAGGCATAGCCACTGCTAATTGTGGCGACCAGATTTGTACCACACTAAATCTTGGGGTGTCAAGTCTCCCCCCTGCGATTTCCCGAAGCCACGGGTTAGAATACTTGCGGGACCCCTTCTTCCAGCATTCGCACTTTGTGCGTGAGGCCTTGCTCGGCGGCTACTTGCCGGAGCCAGCGAGGCGGTTCGTCCAGGTCCTCGAACGAGAGCCGGAAAGTGCCGTAGTGCATCGGCACCAGCCATCGGGCATGAAGGTCTTTGAAGGCTTTGATGGACTCGTCTGGTCCCATGTGCAGGTGGCGAAAGGTCTCCGGATGGTAGGCCCCGATAGGCAGGAGCGCGATCTCCGGCCGGCAGTGCTTTCGGATCTCCTTGAAACCGTCGAAGTAAGCGCTGTCCCCGGCGTGGTATATGCGCCGGCCCTGGTGCTCGAGGACAAAACCGCCGTAGCCGCGCTGATGATCGCGCAGGACGCGCGCGCCCCAGTGTTTGGAGGGAGTCAGCGTCACTTGCCAGTCACGCTGGGAGAAACTCTCCCACCACTCCAATTCGACCACGCGGCCGAACCCGAGGTTGTGGGCGAGGTCTCCAACGCCCCACGGCATGATTCCGATTTTCGGATGGGGCAGCCGGCGCAGGGTGCGCTTGTGGAAATGATCAAAGTGCGCGTGCGTCAACAGCACGAGGTCAATCGGCGGCAGGTGTTTGAGGCGGAGGCCGGAGCGCTTGACGCGCTTGAGCAGAAACAGCCAGTTGGCGAAGTTGGGGTCAATGAGGACGTTCAGATCCGTGAACTGGAGCAGGAACGAGGCATGCCCGATCCAAGTGATAGCGACCTGCCCGCGTGTCAATTTGGGGAAAGCCGGGCGCTGGGGACGACCGGTGCGCCGCGTCAGGAGTGCCTTCCAGACCATCTCGCGAAAGAACGTCCGCGGGTTGAAGTGCCGGGCTGGGGTCAGTTCTTTTAAGGAACTCGGGAGCGGCTGACGGCCCAACTGCGGACGATACGGGGCGTGTTTCTTCATAACCCACTGACAATCCTAGTGGTACTGCGCATTGAATAAAACTCAATTTGGCCCGTCGTACTGTTGTCGGTCATATTATACAACTCGAAAGGTAAATTATGAAGAAGATGATTCTGAGTATGACAATTCTGGCAATTGCCGCGGCAGGGGCTCAGACCGTCTGGGCCGGCGGCCACCACGGTGGTTGCGGCGGAGGCGGATGGAGTACCGCAGCCGCGGTGGTGGGCGGCGTGACGGCCGGATTGATTGTCGGGCAGGCCCTGGCCCCGCGCCCGAGTTACTATGTCGCGCCGGCGCCCGTATGTTACCCCGCGATGGGCTACGGCTATACGTACTATGCCGCGCCTCCGGTCCGGCCCGCGGTTGTTTACCCCGCACCAGTTCCAGTCGTCTACGCCGCACCGGCTCCAGCGGTGGTATATCGTCCCCCGGTGTGCGTGGCTCGCCCGGTGGTGAGCTTTAGCTTCGGCTACGGTGGCCATCGTCGCGGCTACTGGTGAAAAATCGGCTCGACACGTTCCTGCGTAAGAAGCCGGCTCTGGGCAAAGGTGTGTATATCGCCCAGGGCGCCGTTGTCCTGGGGGACGTGACCCTGGGCGATCGTTCCAGCGTCTGGTGCAACGCGGTTTTGCGAGCGGACATCAACCGCATCGTCATCGGCCACTGCTCCAACATCCAGGATAACGCGGTTCTGCATCTGGCGGAGGAACTGCCTTGCATTCTGGGCAACTACGTTACCGTGGGCCACGGCGCCATCGTTCACGCGTGCGCGATCGCCGACGAGGTGCTGGTAGGCATGGGCTCGACCATTCTCGATGGCGCAATAGTCGGCGAGCAATCCATCATCGGCGCCGGGGCAGTGGTCACGTCCGGCATGCAGATTCCTGCCGGCTCGCTGGTGCTGGGTGTGCCCGGCAGAGTTGTGCGCAAATTGACGCCGCAGGAACGGGCGGATTTGAAAGTCATGGCTGAAAAGTACGTGCACGCCACCGCTTACTACCTCGAGAATACGATCAACCTCTCGGCGTCGCTGCAATAGTAGCCCGGCGGCACTTTCGGGGGTTGGCATTCATGCCCGGCGCAGCCCGTGGCGAGGGATAACATCGTCGCGTTGGGCGGGCGGCCCAGCCAGCTCTGATCACCGCGGGTTACGGCGCGCGGTACAGGAAGACTTTCAGGCGGTCCGACCAGGGCCCGGTCCCAGCCGGGCTGGAACCGCGCACCCACCAGAGATACGTCCCGGCCCCCATCCCGGGCACGTCCACCGCGAAGGTGCCGGTTGTGGGGTCCACTACCGACTCCGTCAGCGTGAACCAGCGGTTAACAAACAAGGCCCCATTTCGCTCGATGTACACTTCATAACTGGTCGCCGCCCGGTCCGCCCTCCAAGTGAGACGCTGAGTTCCACTGACCGCCACCACCCCGGAAGGTGAAAGCGGCACAATGTTGCCCGGCGCGGTAGCCTGAACAGCGAAGGAGGAATTTGTGGACCAGGAGCCAATCCCGGCTGCGTCGCACGCCTGAACCGCCCACGTATAATTGCCCGTCGGCAGATCGGCGGAGGCGGTCCAGTTCGTCGCCCCCTCGACCCATTGCTCAAGGTAACGGCTCCCGTCGCGGTCAATTGAAACGAGATACTTGGCGGCGACGGGTTCAGATAGCGTCCAGGAGAACTGCGGGCGGGCGGATTGAAGGGTGGCGTTGTCCAGCGGCATGGCCAGCGCAACGGCTCCCGGCACCGGCGCCTCCTGGGTGATGGTGCAACTGACGTTGGTCCCGTTACCGTTGACGGTTACCGTGCCCAGCCGGGCCGCGCCGGTATTCGGCTCGACCACCAATGTGCCCGTGTAGGCCCCGCTGCCTTGGGTGGCGCTGAGCAGCACCCACTCCGGTGCGTCAATGGTCCACGTGCAACTGCTCCCGGTGCCGATCACAAACGCACCGCTGGCAGCGTTGGCGCTGAACGCGGTCGGGCTCAGGTTGAGCGCATAAGTGCAAACGGCCGGCCGAGAAGGCACATGGGTGACTGTGACCGTGAAGGTGCGGGAGAAAGTGTTAAAGCTCGCGCCACCATCGTTGACGGTGATGGTGATGGTGGCCGAGCCATAGGCATTAGTGACCGGTGCAAAGGTGATCGAGCCCGTGGCGCTGGGGCTTATATAGGCAACCGTTGGAGCCGGGATGAGACCCGCGTTACTGGAGGAGGCGATAACGGTCAAGGTCTGGTTCTCGTTGGTGGCGCCGGCGCTGATGCCGGAAAGGGCGATGGTTTGAGGTCCGGCGTTTTCGTCAATCGTGACGCTGGTCAGCGCATTAAGCGTGGGCGGTTGGTTCACCGAATTGACGGTGACGGTGAAGGAGCGGGAGACGACGTTGTTGCTGGCGGCGCTGTCGTTCACTGTGACGGTAATTGTGGCAGAACCGGAGGCAAGAGCGACGGGCGTGAAAGCGATTGACCCGGTGTGGTTGGGGGTAGTGTAGGTGACCTTTGGAGTCGGAATCAGACTCGGGTCACTGGAGGTGGCAGTGACGACCAGCGTCTGGTATTCGTTCGGCGCGCCCGCGCTAATGCCGGTGAGGTTGACGGTCTGGAGCCCGGCACTTTCGTTGAGGGCGAGATCGCTCAGCGGGTCGAGCGTAGGAGCCTGGTTGACTGGGGTCACGTTGACGGTGAAGGTGCGGGCGACGAGGTTGTTGCTGGCGCCGCCGTCGTTGACGGTCACGGTGATGTTGGCGGAACCGTTGGCGAGGAGGACCGGCCTGAAGGTCAGTGAGCCTGTGGGGTTGGGGCTCGTGTAATGGATTGTCGGATTCGGGATGATACTCGTGTCATCGGATACCGCGGTGATGGACAGGGTCTGGGTCTCGTTGGCAGCACCGGAGGTGATGCCGGAAAGGGCGATGGTCTGCAAGGGGGCATCCTCGTCTATGGTGACATCGGCTGGCCGGTCGAGCGTGGGTTGCTGGTTGACCGGGGCAACAGTGACCGTGAAGGTGCGTGAAACAATGTTGTTGCTCACGCCGTCGTCATTGACGGTGACGGTGATGGTAGCCGAGCCATTCGCTGTGGCGACCGGGGTGAACGAGATGGAGCCGCTGGCGTTGGGGCTGGTGTAGTTGACCGTGGGATTGGGGATCAGGCTTGGGTTGCTGGAGGAGGCAATCACCGACAGTGTGTCGGCCTCATTGAGCGCGCCGGAGCCAATGCCGGAGAGGCTGACCGACTGGAGTCCGGCACCTTCGCTGACGGTGACATTGGCCAGCGCGTCGAGGGTGGGGGGCTGGTTCACTGGCAGGACGGAAGCCGTGAAGACGCGCGAGAACATGTTGTTGTTGGTGCTACCATCGTTAACAGTAACCGTGATACTGGCCTGGCCATTCGCATAGGCAACGGGGTTGAGGGTGATCGTGCCTGTCTTATCGGGGCTGGTGTAGTTGACTGCCGGAGTCGGGATGAGCCCGGTGTTGCTGGAAGAGGCCGTAACCGTCAACGTCTGCACTTCGTCCGTGGCGCCCGACGTGATGCCGGACAAGTTGACAACCTGGGGTCCGGCATTCTCATTGAAAACGAGATTAATCACAGGATCGAGCGTAGGCGGCTGGTTTGAGCCACTCAGCGGAATCAGCGCCGAAGCCTCGGAGGAGAAGTCGCTCTTTAGGCCATAGGTATCAATGGCAAGGGCGGCGAAGAAATACATCGTGCCTCCAACCAGATTCGAGATAGTGAGCGTAGTATTGGTGCCAGCCGAAACGCTGTCAGAGTAGGTGCCGCTGGCCACTCCAAAGTGAATTTCGTACTCGGCAATTATGTTGGTGCCGGCGCTTGGGTTCCAGGTCAGCGTCACTCTGCCGCCAGCCAACGAAGCTAAAGGGGTGTGGATGATGAACACGCCCCACAAAAGAGCGATAAGGCCCGCCCGCCTTACCCGATTGGAAAGGTCCGCAAACTTCATTGTACGGCTGCTCCGCATAAATGCTGCCAAGCCGGGGGTGGATTCCTTGAGTTGGGGGGCGTTTTGAGCTCAGTGCGGCTCCGCAAACACTGCAGGCTCCGCGCGGTTCTGCGGCCTATCTTCCTTTTTTTCAGGTGCTTACAGGTCGAATCGGGGCGGCTGTCCCAGGCGGAATGTCTGGCATTGATCCCTCATAATCGCAAAGCGCCCAGCCCCTGTTGCTACCTTTTCAGACACGCTGTCTCGTAACCAAGCAGGCCCGAGGTAATTGGTTCATCACGGATTTCCGCGGAGTGATAATGGTGGCTTCCACCCGCACAACCCGGCTGGCCGAGATACAGGGCACACGAGTGCATCATTGCTCACCGGCCAGAACCGGAAGGGCGCTCCCGCACTGTCCATATTTGGGTCAGTAATGCTGCCTGCTTGCCTTCTCCAGTTGCCGCTGACCCCAGTACCTCTGGCTTGGCGATACGATGGGGTGGAAGGCCTTGTTAAACGCTCAACGATTGACATCGCGGCCTTCAGAATTAGCCTGCGGCGAGAATTGTCGTTTCTCATGTCAACGAATAGAGCACGAATCGGGTTGATCGGTTTAGGTTACCTCGGGCGCTACGTGTACGAGCAAATTGTATCGAGGCCCGAACTGGGATTGGACGTCGCTTTCGTGCATGAGCTGGCGGCTGATCGGCTTGCGGGAGTGCCGGCGGAGGCAGCCTTGCCGAATATCACCGCATTCGCCTCGCGCGGTGCCGACCTTGTCATCGAGATGGCGCATCCGGCGGTCACGCGCCAGTTCGGGGAACAGTTCCTTCGGGAAACCGATTACATGCCGCTTTCCATGACGGCCTTTGCTGATGAGGGATTGCAGGACCGGCTGATTGAAACGGCACGGCGCAGTGGCACTTGCCTATTCGTCCCGCACGGGGCGGTGGTTGGTTTGGACAGCATCTTCGAGGGGCGGGAATTGTGGGAAGAAGTGACAGTGGTGATGAAGAAGAACCCGAAGAACCTCGATTTCAGCGCGGCGCCGCAGCTCAAGCCGGTGGACGTTGCCAAACCGGTCACCCTTTATGACGGCCCGACCCGCGGTGTGTGCCCGCTGTTCCCGCGCAATGTGAACTCCCACGCGGCGGTGGCACTGGCCGGGATCGGGTTTGACCGCACGCGCTCGGTGCTGGTGGCTGATTCGTCACTGGAGGTTTCGGTGATCGGACTGACGGCGCGCGGCAAAGGGGTGGCGCTGAGGGTTGAACGCTCCAATCCGTTGAAAGGCGTCAGCGGCGCTTTCACGCTCCATTCAACACTTGCCGCAGTGTGCCGCGCCAAAGGCACGGCCGGGGCGATGCAGATCTGCTGAGAAGCTGCGCGAGCTGCCGACGGCTGCTGACTACTGCGTGCCCCCGGCAACCGCACCACCCGTTGTGGTCGTGGCGCTCTGGCCAGCCCCAGTTGTGCCAAGATTCACTCCGAAGCCGAACTCCATAAGTGGAACGGAGCCCACCGGCGCCCACGCCATGCCGAAGACAAAGCTGTCCTCTTCCTCCCCGCATCCCTGCAACAGGGTCATCACGCCCACGGCGGCAATCGCCAAAAGTACTTTTGCTCCAAGTCGTTTGTTCATGATTTGTCTCGCGTAAGTTGAATGACTACCGTCGCATCCAGACATACACCGGCGGTGTCCGGCAGGCAAGGGGTTTTCACCTTGGTTGGCAATTGCTCACAGCCTTCGCTGAACCGGTGCTATCCGGGGGGGGCTTTGTACGGTTGTCAATGCGCCTGGGGAACGGCACACTTGACGGCGGTCATGCACAAATTGGTTTCCACCCTCACCGGCCTCGAGTATCCCTTCGAGCGGTTGGAGGAATTTGCAGATAACGGCGAGGCGCTGGAAGTGAGCGTCGGCGGCATTGAGCGGGCGCAGCCCCGGCCGGGCCCCCACATTTGGGAGCGGTTCGCGGAGTTTCTGCCGTTCCAGCGGGTGAATTCGGCCACCTCGCTCGGCGAAGGGAACACCCCGCTGGTGGGGGCGGGAGAGCGGCTGAAAGCGTATGCCGGCGTCGAGCGCTTGCTGCTGAAGAACGAGACGCAGAATCCCACCTGGAGCTTCAAGGACCGCGGCTCGCTGGCCTGCGTTTTCATGGCGCAGGCGATGGGCGAGCGGACGACGGCGACTATCTCCACGGGGAACATGGGCCATTCCATCGCGGCGTACGGCGCCCGAGCGGATCTCCGCGTGCTTGTGTTCGTGCCCGAGTTTGTCCCGCGCGAGAAGCTCCTGGCCATGGGCCTCCACGGCGCGGTGGTGATCCGTGTGCGGGCGCCGGATTATGCCCGGATGAAGGAGGTTGTGCTGGGCCTGGCGGAGGAGTTCAAGTTGCGCATTGTGTCGGGCAACGGTCCCATCCGCGTGGAGGGCTACAAGCTGACCGCCTTCGAGTTATATGAGCAAACCCGGGGGGAGCTGCCGGATTACATCGCCGTTCCGACGTCGGCCTGCGGGCATGTTCGCGGGCTGTTCAAAGGCTTCCGTGAACTGCTGGCGGCCGGGCTCATTCAACGCCTGCCCCGAATGATCGTGGTGCAGGCGGCCAACAACAGCCCGATCGTCAGCGCGATCAAGCAAGGATCAAAGCGGGTGATTCCGTTCACGAACTTCCACACGGTAGCCGAGGCCATCACCACGGGTAACCCAAAGGGCGGCGATGAGATCATCGCCAAGGCTTACGCGCATGGCTGGCTGGCCGAGGACGCCGCCGAGGCGGAGATCCTGGAAGCTCAGCGCGTTCTGGCGCAAGCGGGATGGTTCGTCGAGCCGGCCACGGCGACAACGCTCTGTGCCGTGAGGAAGCTCAAGGCGGCCGGCAGGATCGGAGCTGAGGATTCGGTCCTGCTCATGTTGACCGGCGCTGGGCTTAAAGACCTGGATGCCCTGAAACACCAGCCTTGCAGCATCATCGAGAGCAACCTTGACAGCGTGCGGTGTGATGTGGAGCGCGGCCTCAAGGTGCCATGAGACCGCGCTCGAACGCGAGCCTGCTGTGCCTGCGCTTCATCGTGGGGATTTCTGCGCGGTTGCAAAACCAACTTTGGTGGGGTTAGCTGAGTGGTATGAGCGTGGACACGGTGCTGATTACGGGCGCATCCTCCGGCATCGGGTTGGAGCTGGCGCGGTGCTTCGCGGCGGAGGGGTGCCGGCTGGCGCTCGTGGCGCGGAAGGGCAATGCGCTCGAAGCGCTTGCGAGCGAGCTGAGGAAGGCCCACAAGATTCAGGCGCAGGTGATCACCGCCGACCTCGCGCAGCCGGAAGCCCCGACGCGGCTGCTGGCCCATTTGCAGGCGGCGGGGCTCAAAGTGGACGTGCTGGTGAACAATGCCGGAATCGGGGCGCAAGGCAGGTTCGCGCAACTGCCGCTGGGACGGCAGCTTGAGATGTTGCAGGTGAATATCACCAGCCTGACACATCTTACGGGCCTTTTGCTGCCGGGCATGCTCGAACGCCGGCGCGGCGGCGTTCTGAATGTCGCCTCGACTGCTGCTTTTCAGCCCGGTCCTGGCATGACGGTCTATTACGCCACGAAGGCTTATGTGCTGTCGTTCAGTGAAGCCCTGGCCGAGGAACTGGCCGGAACGGGCGTTTCCGTTACTGCCGTATGCCCCGGTCCAACGGCGACGAACTTCGGCACCGTGGCCAACATGAGGACGCTGGGGATGGTGAAGAAGGTGTCCATGACGGCCGAAGCGGTTGCCCGCCTCGGGCATCGGGCTTTTCGCAGGGGGAAGGCGGTTGCCGTCACGGGGCTGCGCAACCAGATTCCCGCATTTCTGGTCCGCGTGGTGCCGCGCGCGGTGGTCCGCAAGATTACCAAACGGCTGAACAACGTAAATTATGCCTGATACGGATTGGAACTGTCGCCTCGCGCGTTGGCTCACGCTGTTTCTGGTTGGGGTGGTCGCTGCGGTTGGATTCGCCTCCGTGGCTTCGGCGCAGAGCGCCCCGGCCCGCAAGGGGGCCAAGCGGGGGACGGAGGAGAAGCAAGCTTGCATCAAGAACCTCAAGGCGATCAACGGCGCTATTCGGGCATTTCAGGCCGAACATCACGACCTGCCCAACTGGCTTTCGGATCTGGTGCCGCAGTACCTGGACGACTTGAACGTGCTGATCTGCCCGGTCTGCCGCCGCACGGGGCAATCCCTGGCCCGCCCCATGGCAGATCCCAAACTCCCGAGCTCCTATGTTTTTATGTTCTGCCCGGTGCCGCTGGGCAAGGCGGCCACCAACGCTCCAACCCGCACTCACAGAGAGTGGAGGCGCCGCCAAATGGGCTTGTTGGGGTCGGACGTTCCGGTAGTTCAGTGTCGTTTCCACCGGCCGAGGCTAAACCTGGCGTTTGACGGCAAGATATATGAAAGCCCGGTTTCCTGGGAATTGGCTTTTACCAACCGGGTCAGCGCGGCGGAGTTGACGCCCGACCGACTATTTGCTGATGAGACCCCGCGACCGGCCAGGGCCACCCAGAAGGCTAGCGCGAAGAAGTCCCGCCAAGCCGGCACGGAGTCCAATGCGAAGGATTGAAACGCCGGCTCAGCCCGGCGCTAGCTAGCGCCGCCGTTTTGGGCTTTGGCGTTGAGCCGCTGGATTCTAGACTGGCGATTCATGTTGACGTTGTCTGGCATCAGCAAGGCGTATGGCGAACGGGTGTTGTTCGCCGACGTCACATTGCAGGTGAACCGTTTGGATCGGATTGGGCTTGTCGGTCCGAACGGGGCCGGCAAGACCACCCTCTTTTCGATCATACTTGGCGAAGAACCGGCCGACACGGGCAAGATATCCTCCGAGCGCGGCATCTCGATCGGCTACCTGCCGCAGGAAAACGCGCCGGTCGCGGACGAGACCGTC
This sequence comes from Candidatus Paceibacterota bacterium, assembly GCA_035452965.1. Taxonomy (NCBI): domain Bacteria; kingdom Bacillati; phylum Minisyncoccota; species Minisyncoccota bacterium. Next base: position 281,659 of record DAOTCE010000003.1, read on the forward strand.
ATCGAGCTGGCCACGGGCATCACGCCGGAATACACGAAACTCCGCCGCATCCTCAAGGCCTGGGAGGCGGATCACCCAACCGCGGCGCTGCATCCCGAGGAGATCCATGATGATGTGCATGACCGGTTCAACGAGTTGGGCGGCTATCGCCTGGAAGCCAAGGCCAAGCAGATTCTCGCCGGACTCAGCTTCCGGGAGAAGGACTTCGACCGGCCCGCCCGGGAGATGAGCGGGGGCTGGGTGATGCGCGCGCACCTGGGACGGCTGTTGACGCAGGAGCCGGACCTGCTCCTGCTGGATGAGCCGACCAACCATCTGGACCTGGAGGCATTGCTCTGGTTCCAGGATTACTTGAAAGGCTACCCGGGGGCGATTCTCGTCATTTCGCACGACCGCGAGTTTCTCAACCAGTTAGTGGGGAGCATCGTGGAGATTCGCCAAAGCAAGCTGATCCGCTACCGGGGCGGGTATGACGAATTTCTCGAACAACGCCAGGCCTACGAGGAGCAGTTGCTGGCGGCTTACAAGCACCAGGAGCGCGAAATCGCCCGGCTCATGGAATTTGTCAATCGCTTTCGCGCCAAAAATACCAAGGCCACGCAAGCCCAGAGCAAGCTCAAGCAGATCGAGCGCATGGACAAGATCGAGGCGCCCGAGGGGGAGGATCGCAAGCTCAGTTTCCAATTCCCCCAGCCGCAGCGCAGCGGACTCCGGGTGGTGAAGCTGGAGCACATCCAACATGCCTACGGCGATAACGTGGTGTACCGCGGTATGAACTTTCAGGCCGAGCGTGGTCAGCGCACCGTGTTGGTGGGCCCAAACGGGGCGGGGAAGTCCACCTTGCTGAAGATTCTCGCAGGCGTGCTCACGCCGCAGGCGGGCACGCGCACGCTCGGCCACAACGCCAAGGCGGGCTATTACTCGCAGTATCGCGTGGACATGCTGCACCCGGATCGCACGGTCCTGGAAGAGGCGTTCGACACACCGCAGCGCCTGACCGAGCAATTCGTTCGCACCTTGCTCGGCTGCTTTCTGTTCCGGGGCGATGATGTGTTCAAGCGGGTCGAGGTGCTGAGCGGCGGCGAGAAGAGCCGCCTGGCGCTGGTGAAGCTCTTGCTGGACCCGCCCAACCTGCTGCTCATGGACGAGCCGACCACGCATCTGGACCTGTCCAGCGTTGACGCCCTGGCCTATGCGCTCGACCAGTTTGAAGGCACGCTCGTGTTCATCAGCCATGACGTCTATTTCATCCGCGCGCTGGCGAACCATGTCGTCCACGTGGATGCCGGCCGGTTGACGCATTACCCTGGCGGCTACCAGTATTACCTGGACAAGACGAAGGCCCAATCCGAGCGGGCGGGGCTGACGGCGGCTGGAGGCGGGCGGGCGGAAGGCCTGGCCAGCCCAGGCAATCAAGGCACGCGGGAACGCTTGCCCTCCCCGACGATGGACCGGAAAGCGCAGAAGCGGGTCGAGGCCGAGCAACGCCAGGCGCGCTCGCGGGAACGCAAGGCCCAGCAGCAGTTGGTGCACCGGCTGGAAAAGGAGATTCAGGAACTTGAGGCCCGACAGGCGGAGATGATCGCCGAGCTGGAGAGGCAGGAGACTTACGAGCAGCCCGGACGCGCGGCGGGGATCAACCGTGAATTGATGGACGTTCAGCGCCGCCTGGCCGAGCTGAATCCTGAGTGGGAACAGGAAGCTACCCGGTTGGCGGCGCTGGATCGGTAAGCCGCGCTGCATCAACCGCCTTGACCTTTGCCCGCGCCCGGCATAGAAGGGCGGCATGATTCGCATAGGAATACACACCGACAATTGGAGGCCCCTGAGCGTTGGCTTCGAAGGCGCCTGTGAGAAGATCGCTGCCACGGGCATTAAGCACATTGAGTTCGCCGTCGTTCACGGGCAGAACTTCATCGCCGCCCTGGGCTACGATCCGGGGGTTTCGCTCCAGTCCAACCCCCGAGCTATCCGCCGTTACCTGGACAAGCTCGGTCTCGCCGTTTCGCAGATTGACGGCTCCTATCCGATGATGGGGCCCAACGGCTCGGCTTTTGGCGTGCAATACGTCACCCAGTCCATCCGTTTTGCCGCGGACCTGGGCTGCCCGATGGTGGACACTGTGGACGGCGCCTTCGAGACGCCCGGCCTGACGCGCAAGGAGGTCTTCCGCGTCACTTGCGACAACTATCGCCAGTGCCTTTCCTGGGCCGAGGACTACAAGGTCGTCATCAACGTCGAGCCGCACGGCCCTTACACCAACGACGTCGAGTTCATGCAGAACCTCTTCAAGCACTTTGACTCCGAGTATTTGCGCTGCAACTTCGACACCGGCAACACGTTCATCGCCGGCCACAACCCGCTCGACTACCTGAAGGCCTTGCGCAAATACGTCAGCCATTGCCACATCAAGGACGTTAGTCCCGCCCTGGCCGCCGCCGTGCGCGGCGAAGAGACCGGCATCGGCAGTTCCGAGGTTCATGTCGGCGGCGGCGTCAACGCCGACAACATCCGCGCCTGCATGGCGTTCCTGCACCGGCACGGCTGGGACGGCGTGGTCTCCCTCGAATGCAGCGGCACGGACGAGAATACGCGCAAGAGTGTCGAGTGGATGAAGGGCGTGGTAAAGGGCCTCGGGAAAGAGGCGAAGAGGCGGTGAGGGCAACGTGCTGACCGGGGAGCGGTGCGTGCTTGGGGACGGCGGGCGTTACCTCTCGCAGGATGTCATGGTGCGGTCGGCCTCCGCCGCAGTTGCCTGCTTCGTGGCTGGGCGGCTTGGTTCTTCCTCGGCAAGCCCAAAAAAGGCTTGCCGCCTCCCGCCGGCGGTGCCATAACCCCAGCATATGGATGCGCCGAAGAAGGAAGCGCGCGGCACCAATGTAACTGGCGAGCAGGCAGGTCCAGCGACTCTAGGACAGAAGGTGTTCCTGGTCGTTCTCTACCTGTACGTGCTCTCGCTGGTTTGGCTCACCCTCAGCCATCATTGGTACGGGGTGCTGCCAAAGTGGCTCGACCCGCACTAGCAGCGAGCCGTAACGGGAGCCGTCAACGCGGGCCCCGGCGCGCCGGCGCGCCTGTGGTGCTTCGGTGTTTTGGTGGTCCTTGGACGGTGTTGGCAGCATCATTGCAGCATGATTGCTCCATGATTGGGTCTTAATTGGGCCTTGATTGGCCCGCTTCCTTCCGCGCGCCCGTCCCCTGAACCGCCGCGACCCCGCGCGTCGAGTGCAACACTGTTATCACGACACCGGCCGGTTGTCAAGATGGGCCCGGCCCGCGGCGGCCCTCGTTCGTCGCGCGCGGGCTTGCTTTGGCGGCGGCTGGGGACACAATTGCCGCATGACTACAAGCCTTCCCCAGATTTCCCGCCGGGCGTTTCTCGCCACTGCTGCCACCGCCACCGCCATCACGGTGCTGAAGCCGTCGCTGGTCCTCGGCTCCCAGGCCAACTCGGCCCTGGAGATCGGCCTTATCGGCTGCGGGGGGCGCGGCAGTTGGATTGCCAACCTCTTCGCCGAGTCCGGCAAGTATAGGCTCGTGGCCTGTGCGGATTACTTCCAGGACAAGGTGGACGCCGTAGGCGAGCAACACGGCATTGATCGTGCGCGCCGCCACACCGGTTTATCGGGCTACAAGCGGCTGCTCGACAGCAAGCTCGACGCGGTCGTCATCGAGACGCCGCCCTATTTCCATCCGCAACAGGCAGCGGACGCGGTGGACGCGGGCAAGCATGTTTATCTGGCCAAACCGATTGCGGTGGATGCGCCCGGCTGCCAGGCAATTGCCGAAGCCGGGGAGCGCGCCACCGCGCGGAAGCGGGTGTTCCTGGTGGATTTCCAGACGCGAGCCGATGCGAACTTCCGCGACGCCGTTGGGCAGGTCCACAAAGGCGCGATGGGCCCGCTGGTTATGGCCGAGGCGTGGTATCCATGGGCGGGCGGCGGGCGCGGTCAGCCGCCGGCAACGCCCGAGCAGCAACTGCGGAGCTGGTACTATGTCCTGCCGCTCTCGGGCGATTTCATCGTCGAGCAGAGCATCCATTCGCTGGACCTGGTCACCTGGATCATCAACGCCGATCCCATCCGCGCCCGCGGCACCGGCGGCCACAAGGTGCGCCCGGCCAACAGCATTTATGACCATTTTGCGGTGACGTACTGGTTCCCGAACGACCTAGTGCTGTCATTCACCTGCATCCAAAGCATTCCGATGGTGAAGGATGAAATTCGGGCACGGGTGTTTGGGGCCAATGGCTATATTGACGCGGATTACTACACCGGCGTGACGCTACGTGGCCCGGAGACTGCCGTGCGCGCCACGGTCGGCGACCTCTACAAGAGCGGCACCGTCGTCAATATCAACGAATTCCACGTCGCAGTCACCCAGGGCGATTGCTCCAATCCGACGGTGGCGCCTTCGGTCCGCTCGAATCTGACTGCTATTCTGGGCCGCGAAGTCGCCTACCACCGGAAGGAATTGACGCTGGCGGCGCTATTGAAGCAAGGCAGGAAACTGGAGCCGGATCTCAAGGGGCTGAACGCTTAGCGCCTATTTCGGAGGGAAGGTCGCGCGGTAGTTGAACCGGTCGTTGGGCGCGGCGTCGCCGTTGAGCGTGAAATCGCTCGCCTCGCCGGTTTGTTGGGCATTGTCTGCCCACTTGAAATCCAACGTGTCGAGCCTAGTGCTCACGCCGAGCGCGGCGCGCGGAATGGCCAATTCGAGTTCGCTGCCGGCCAAGCGGCAGGGAACTTCCACCGGGTTCCCCCAGCGATAGCCGCCGGCATTGCGTTCGAGCGTGGTGGTTTGCGCGCGAACGCTGGTTCGGTTCACGATGAAGTCATAACCGAGCCAGCCAGTGCGGGAATTGAGGTCTGCGTTCAGGAACAGGAGCATCCAGTTTGTGCCGCTGGAAGGCGATAGCGGTTCCCGGGTGCGCGCGTAGAAACAGACGTTGGTGGAATCCAGGCTGGTTTTCGCGGCGATGATGTCGTTGCGGCCGGTGCGGTTTGTGTAGCGCTGGCCCGGGGCCCAGCCGGCGTGGTCGCGTTGGACCGGGTCGCCGATGGTATCGCGGAATTCGGGTTCGACCGCCGCCCAATCCTCGAAGCGCCCGTCAATGGTGATGGGCTGCGGCTTGACCGTCGGCAGCGGGCGGACGCCTTTGTAGCGGCGAATATTGGCGACCATTTGGTAGAAGTAGGCATCGTCATGTCCGCCCTGCATCGGCTCGATGTCGCGGCTGAATTCCCGGTCGAATTGATCCACGAAGGTTACCGGTCCGCTGGCGTGGAAGGGCGCCCGGTGATCAAAGCGCATCGCGATCCATTCGTTCCAGCCGGTAACAAAGATGAACTCGGGGTCAATATCGAGCGCGCGGCGCCACTGTTCGGCGAAGTTGCGGCCGGAGAAGTCCCAGCCGTTCGGCGCGGGCTCGCGGCCATCGTGAAAACTGCGGCCGTGGGAGCGGGGATTGCTGAGGACGCTCAACTTGCCATCCACGGCGTTTTGGGCCACGCCGACCACCATTTGTTCCCGCGCCCCGGCGGCATTGGTGAAGATGTGCTGGGGGAAAACCTCCAGCCACCCCCATTGATTCGGCCCGGTCGGTCCGACGAAGTAATCCGGCTGCGGTTTTCGGAAAGTGAAGCGGTTGCGAATATCCGGCGCGAGGTCGGTCAGCGCAGGATCGGCCAGGATCAGCGGCTTGCCATCCCAGCGGAACCAGAGTTCGGGATAGAGACCTTGGCTGTAAAGCTGCTCCCAAAGCTCGCGCGCGACCTTTTTCGGATCCCAAAAGGGGCACAGGAAGGCAATTTGCGGAGTCTGTCCGCCGGCCCGCCGGATCTGGTCAAACACCCGGCAGAGGGCCTTCCAGCTTTTCGGATAGGCAAGCTGGTTGGTGACATCGAAGATGATTACATCCACTCCGGCGTCCGCGAGCATCTGGGCGTGCTTGCGCAGCACGCCTTCGTCGTCCGAGAGGTAGTAGCCAAATATGGACTGTCCCCAGTGATGGAACTCGTGGAGCGGTCCCCAGAGCGGGCTGGCGGCATTAGTGATGGCTTGCGGTTCCCGGGCGAGGATTTGGGAAATGTCGAACGGGCCGCGTGGCGCTGCCGGGTAATGCCAGAGGAAATAGAAGACCCCCACTGTGCGATGCTTGCGGGGCAAGCCCGCTTCCGAGGATGAAGGAAGGCTGCGCCCCAGTGCGTCGGTGGCAACCCACGTGTCACTAAAAGTATCCCAACCTGCTTGCGGCGCCGCGGCCATTGCGCTCGCGCCGGGAAGTTGCTGGCTCAGCAGAGCGGTCGCCACGGAAATCAGCCAGACTCGGGTCAGGCGCGGGAGAAGGGATCGTATTCTGGATAGGAGCATTTTACGGCTTAAGGTAGTTCACGGCTGGAGAATCATTCGCACCAATCGTCAATCTGGCAAGGCGGCAGGTTTAGAATTTCAAGGCTGGAAGCCGGCGAGCGGAACCAGTAGGCTGGGGCCGCGTTCCTGGTCGGGCAATTGGGCGCACGTGGCGCCGTCACGCGCGGTTTTTGCCCGGAAGGTTCGCCCAACAGCAGTTGCGGCAATGGAACATTGAATGGCCTTACTAGCCGTCAGCATGTGGGACCTGGCCCATCACGTCTGGGAAATCACCCTGATTGGGCTGGATGTTCTGCTTGCGCTGGCGGCCTCCGGCCACGCGGTGCTCTACAAGCGGGATTCGCGTTCGGCCATCGCGTGGGTCGGGTTCGTTTGGCTGGTGCCCCTGGCTGGCGCTCTGCTCTACTTCATCCTGGGCATCAACCGCATCCGCCGCCAGGCCGTCCTGCTGCGGCGCGACCTTGAGCATTACCACGCCCATGCGACCCAGCCCGAGTGCCCACCGGAAGAGCTGCACCGGCATCTGCCCGGCCACACCGGCCACCTCAACATGCTGGTGCGCGTGGTCCACGGCGTGGTCGGGCGGCCGCTGCTGCCGGGCAACCGCATCGAGCCGCTCGTCAACGGCGACGAGGCCTTTCCGGCAATGCTCGAGGCCATCCAGCAGGCCCGCCACACCCTTTCCTTCTGCACCTACATTTTCGACCGTGACGAGGCTGGGGTGGCTTTCGCGCGCGCCCTCGGCGAAGCCTCCCGCCGCGGCGTCAAGGTGCGCGTGCTGATTGATGCGGCCGGCACTCGCTATTCCTGGCCCAGCATACTTCGCGTTCTGCGCCGGGAAGGCGTCCGCTACGCCCGCTTCCTCCCATCTTTCGGCGGGGGCCACCTTATGTCCGTGAACCTGCGCACCCACCGGAAGATCATGGTGGCGGATGGGCGCGTCGGCTTCACCGGCGGCATGAATGTCCGCGCGGGTCATTGCCTGCAACGCCAGCCGCGCAGCCCTGTGCAAGACATCCACTTTCGCGTGCGCGGACCGGTGGTTACCCAGATGCAGGAGATTTTCGCCGACGACTGGCTCTTCACCACTGGCGAGAGTCTCCGCGGCGAAGCCTGGTTTCCGCCGCCTGAACCCGCCGGCCCGGTGCTCGCGCGCGGCGTGCCGGACGGTCCCGACGAGGATTTCGAGAAGCTGCGCTGGGTGCTCCTGGGGGCGCTGGCGATTGCCCGCTACTCCGTCCGCATCGTCACTCCCTACTTCCTGCCCGACCCCGCCCTCGTCTCCGCGCTCAACCTCGCTGCCATGCGCGGCGTGCAGGTGGACATCCTCCTGCCCGAGAAGAACAACCTGCCCTTTGTCGCCTGGGCGTCGCGGGCGATGTGGTGGCAAGTGCTGGAGCACGGTTGCCGCATTTGGCTCACGCCCCCGCCCTTCGACCACTCCAAGCTTATGCTCGTGGACGGCTGCTGGGCCCTGCTTGGCTCGGCTAACTGGGACCCGCGCAGCCTCCGCCTCAACTTCGAGTACAATCTGGAGTGCTACGATGTCGAACTGGCCCGCCGCCTTGAGGGTCTCGTCGTTCAAAAGCTCAGGACTGCGCGCCAAGTGACACTCCGCCAGATAGACGCCCGCCCGCTGCCCGTGCGCTTCACCGACGGTCTTGCCCGTCTGCTGACGCCGTATCTGTAGCGAGCGGAGGCAGCCAATTGTTGGCGAATTCGTTCATCGGCGTGCCACCCACCGGGATTAGGGGGATAGGATCGTTGATGGCGGGGGACCCCACTTTAAGCCGGAGTCGGGATTGAGCTGGGAAAGCCTGGCGGACATCCTGACTCCTGGTGGGGATCAGAGTGTTGAGCCCGCGCCGCAAGGTATAGCTGCTGCGCCTGGGCAAATCGGAAGAGGGCGTTCCGAACCCGCAAATGGCTTGTTGCTGTGTTAGCTGGCGTGTGTTAGGTCATGGCCGATGACACCGACACGGCAAGGGTCTTTGCATTTGTTCCGCTTCGCTGGGGTTGACCTGTTTCTGCACTGGTCGTGGTTCCTGGTCGCCGTGTATGGCATCCAAAGCCGGTCCGGAAGATATAACTCACTCATCTGGCCTGTGTTGGAGTACTTGGCGCTGTTCGCCATCGTGCTGCTCCATGAGTTCGGACATGCGCTGGCCTGCCGGCAGGTGGGTGGGCAGGCCAACCAGATTGTGCTCTGGCCGTTGGGCGGAGTGGCTTATGTGGCCCCGCCGCCCCGCCCTGGCGCGACGCTCTGGAGCATCGCCGCCGGGCCGTTGGTGAATGTGGTGCTGGCCCCGGTTTTAGGAGCTGCGTGGTTGCTGAGCCATGCCGCGGGCTGGGGAGCCACGATGCCCAATGCCTACTCTTTCATCCAGACGATCTTCATCATAAACAGCGTGCTGCTTGTCTTTAACCTGCTGCCGGTCTATCCGCTGGATGGCGGCCAGATTCTGCAATCCCTGCTCTGGTTTGTATTCGGGCGCGCCCGCAGCCTGATGATCACGACTGTGGTTGGCTTTGTGGGAGTCGCGGGAATGATAGGGCTGGCGATCCTGGCGCGGAATCTGTGGTTTGGCCTCCTGTGCGTGTTCATCCTGCTCAATTGCTGGCAGGGACTCATGCAGGCGCGCGCGCTGGCCAAGGTGGCGAAGCTGCCGCGCCGCGCCGGGTTTGCCTGCCCGTCCTGCAAGCAGGCACCCATCGTCGGGCCGCTTTGGCGCTGCGACAAATGCCTGCAGCCGTTCGACACGTTCGAGACCCGCGCCGCGTGTCCTCATTGCGGCGCCCAGCATGCCGTGACGCGCTGCCCGGAGTGTGGCGTCGTGGGTGCTTTCGGCGAGTGGGTGGCGGCTTCGCCAGCGCCCATTCCGCCCAGGCTGTGGGCTTGAGGCCCGGCCGCTACTGGGATGCCTTGAGCAACTCGCCCGCTTTCTTCCTGGTCGCGTCGCTGGTCGAGGTCTGTGCCACCAACTGGAGCGCCTTCTGGCGCTGCTCTTGGGAAACTCCCGGCATCGCTCCATCGGCAAGCTTGACCACCGCCGAGCAGGCGTCCTCGGCGATGGCGGGTTCGGCCGCAAAGCCCACGAGCAGCTCCAGCGCGGCAGGGGTTGGGATGCCGCCGATGGCCGCGATGGCGAGGCGCTTCTCGTCAGGTCGTTTGATGAGAGGCAGTAGCTCGGTGACCTTGCTGATCTTGTCGTCGGCCGGGAGTTGTTTGTTCCCCTGGATGTATTGCAGGTAGCCCCGCGAGGCCAGCACCTGGTGTTTCGTCTTGCCGGCGGACCTGGCCAGCGTCAAGAGCGGTTGCGCCACGCCGCTGTCCTCCGGCCAATTGTTGGGCCACGTGGACAAGGTGCGCACCGCTTCGTCCTGCACGGTTTCGTCCTGGTCTTCGACCGCAGCCTGGACGGCGCCCAGAGCGTCTGGCCCGCCGGCGGAGGCCAGCAGGCGCAGCGCAGTGCAGCGCAGGGCGCTATCCCCGCTCTGCGCGAGGGGGAGGAGCGGCGGCGCGGCGCGTGTGCCCGTGCGGCTGCAGATGGCCAGGAGCGCCATCTCAATGTCGGCGCGGTCCTTGGGGCTTTGGGTTGATTGCAGCAGCCGCACCAGGCCGGCGACTTGTTGCTCGTCGCCGAGCGTGCCAATGGCTTGCACGGCGGCGGCACGAACTCCCGCGTCACGATCTTCGGCGCTCGGCACGATGAGGGGCAACGCGCGGTCAAAGTGCCGTTGCCCGGCAAGTTCGATGAGGACCTGGCGTGCCTTGCCCGAAGCGGCGGGCAGGCGGGCCAGCACGCCGGCATCCACTTCGTTGCCGGGGAGCCGCGCGAGCGCCCCGAGGGCGGCCTTCGCGAGGTCGGCATCGGGATCGGCGGCGACTTCCAGCAGCACCGGCAAACTCGACGGGTTGCCGAGACGGTCCAGGATGCCGACGGCGGTGAGCCGCAGTTCTCGCGCGCCATTGGCGGCGGCTGCCAGGACGGCGGGCATTACGGCCGCATCACTGCGGTCGCCCAGCGCCAGCAGCAGGTAAGCCTGCCGCTCGGGGCGGGCGCGCTGCACTTCGGCGGCCAGCGCCTCGGTCACCTCGCGGCCGGGCAACTCGCGGGCCGTGCGCAGGCCGATGCCGAACAGGTCTTTGTCCAGCGAGCGGAGTTGCTCCAGCAACAACGGCAGGCCGGCAGATTGCCGCGCGAGGATCCCCCCGCGAATGGCCTCAAGCTGGTTCTGTCGGGGCACGTTGGCTGCACGGACGGCATCGTAGAGCTTCACCGCCTCGGCGGGCTTTGCCTGAGCGATGAACCACTCCGCGCAGAGAATGCAGCCCTCGGCCACGGCCGGGCGAACCGCAGCCGGCGCGACCGCCAGCGACTGGCTGAGCGTCTTGGCGGCTTTGGCCCCGCCGATGCGACCCAGCGCTGCCGCCGCGGCCGAAGCGACTTCCGGGTCGGTATGCTTCAGTTTGTTCACCAGGCCGTTGACCGCTTTTGAGTCCCGGCGAACGGCGATGGAGTTGATGACTCCCACGAGCAATTTGCCTTGGACCTTATTCAGTGCGCGTCGCAGCGCCGCGTCGGGCGCCGAACCGGGAATGGCTTCCAAAGCGATACGCGACCACGATGCCAGTTGCTTGTCCGACAACAAAGGTGCCAGGGCCGGGACGGCGTCCCTGGTGCCGTAGATGGCCAACTGCTTGCAGGCCATCGCCTTCGCGGCAGGCGGGGCGTTTGACCGCAGCAGGTTGATCAGCGCGCGCTCGCTCACGGCCGGGGAGTTCGTGCGGTCGGCCGCGCCAGCAAACTCCGGAGCGGCGGCCAGCACCAACGACAGCACGGTGATACAGGAAACGAGCAGAACAGCATGGGACGCGGGCAACGGACCTCTTGTCATCGTGGTGTTCATGGGTTCAGAGCCAGAATTTTCTTTGTTCGTGTGCATCTCTGTTCAACTTGTGATTATTGCCGGTTGTTACGACCTAGAGGCGCCAGGGTTCGCGATACGCTTCGGATCGCAGGCGGTTGGCCTGCTCGTCGCCGATAAACTCGTTCTTCACAGGGTCGTAATTGACCTTGCGGCCCAGGAACAAGGCGATGTTGGCAGCGTGACACGCAATGTGCGACTGGCAGGCGGCGTCGGCGTTGGCGCGGGTCTGGCCTCGCGACCGGACGCAATCCAGGAAGTCGCGCACATGGAAGTTGGCAGGGTAACCGGACACCTTGGCCTTCTTGCCGATCAGCAGAGCGTCGTTGCTCGCGACCATTTCGCCGTCGTCGCCGGTCTCTACCCACCCGGTGTCGCCCTCAAAACGGACGGGGCAGGAACCGAGCTTGAGCCAGCCCTCGTTGCGCATGACGAGCTTCACGCCGTTGGCGTAACGGGCGTGCAGCTCGGTCCCCTTCGGCTCGTATTCGACTGGGGCGGTGTGATCGGCGTCATTGGCCCATTGGCAGAGGTCCACGCAATGCGACCCCCATTCCAGGCAGCCGCCGCCGGTCATGCCGCCCCCTTTCTCGAAGTTAAAAGCGCCCAGCAGGCTCTTGTTGAAAGGCCGCCAGGCGGCGGGCCCGAGGTACAAGTCCCAGTCCACTGTCTCCCGGTCCGGCTCCGGCTCCGGTTCCAGCCATCCGCTGGTGGCGGTGCCCAGCCCCCCCGGATGGGCATAGAGGGTTTGCAGCCGGCCCAGCTTGCCGCGCCGGGCAAGGTCAATCGCAAAAACGAAATTGGGCAGGCTCCGTCGTTGAGTGCCCGCCTGGAAGACGCGCCCGGTCCGGCGGAACGTCTCGGCCAGCGCCAGGCTTTGCACGATATTCTTCGTGCAGGGCTTCTCGCAATAGACGTCCTTGCCGGCCTTGGCCGCCAGAATGGAGGCCGCGGCGTGCCAGTTCGGGCCAGTGGCGACGAGCACGGCGTCAATGTCGCTCCGGCCCAGAAACTCGCGCACGTCGCGGTACATCGCGCAATCGTGGTTGCCGTATTTCGTATCAGCCTTCTTCTTGATGGCCTCGCGGCGGTCGGCCTTCACGTCGCAGATGGCGACGAATCGCAGGTCCGGTTCCTCCAGGAAGCAGCCCAGGACGTAAGTGCCGCGGCTGCCGATGCCAATCGCCCCCAGGATGATGCGTTCGCTAGGGGCGACGCCGCCATCCCGGCCCAGCACGGCGCCGCACACCACTTGCGGCGCCGCCAGCAAGGCACCGGCCTGGACTGCGGCTCGCAGGAACCGCCGGCGATTGAGCAACCGCGGGGATTCAAGTTGATTGGAATTGGGTGTGGACATTGGGTTGGGAGCTGCAGCAGTCACAGATTTCATCTTCGTTCTTTCGCGGATCAGGTCACTACGTCGGTATTTCATGCCAGAGTAGCAGTTGACGCCGGACGGCGCCAGCTTCGCTGCCGACGGAATGCTCCGACTGACGTCAGCAGCTACACCCTGTCGGCGATTAGTGCGAATTATGAAATACCCGAACTAACAACCGTCGCAATGCCGCGATACTGACCGAAAAGACAGGCGTCTGTCCATGACACTTTTATCCGAATGTCTTGGTTCCTCGCGGATTTCCGGGAAGGGACAGCGGTAGTTCCAGCCCGAACCGTCAGGATGGCCGAGGTACGGGAAACACATGGGTAACCTTGCTCCCCGGCCAGAACCGAATAGACCTTCCCAACTTCTAACCCGCGCACTGTCCATTTTTGGGACAGTGATGCGGCCTACCTGCCCTCTCCAGTACCCCCTGACCCAGCCACCTTTGGCTTGGGATTACGGTGACACTACGGCGGTACTACGGTGTGTATCCCATGGGGAGCGCTCCCCATGGGATACACACCGTAGCCCGACCGCACTGACAGGCGATCTCCCAGCCATCCGCAGGCCAACGCCAGCGGACTGCGAAGGGTCGGTCCGTTAGGCACGCCGCCCTCTTTTCTGCGTGCATTTTCCACTACGTGGGTTACTAGTCGTTGGGATGAACTTCAACGACGCCCAAGCCCGTCACGCCCGGCTCGTCGAGGAAATCCGCCGGCACGACTATGCGTATTACGTGCTGGCGCAACCGGTCGTCAGCGACCGCGAGTACGATCGGCTCTGCCACGAGTTGCTGGATTTGGAGAAGGCGTTTCCGAAGTTGGTCACGCCCGATTCTCCGACGCAGCGCGTCAGCGGCCAGCCGCTTAAAGAGTTCAAGCCGGTGCAGCATCGGCAGCCGATGCTGAGCCTGGACAACACCTACTCGCAGGAGGAAGTCCGCGAGTTCGTCAACCGCGTCCAGCGATTGCTGCCGGACCAGGAATTGGACTGGATTGTTGAGCCGAAGATTGACGGTGTGGCAATCAATCTGCGCTATGAGCAAGGCGTATTCACTTGCGGCGCGACGCGTGGCGATGGCACGACCGGCGATGACATAACTGCCAACCTCAAGACGATTCGCAGCATCCCCACCCGGATTCAATGCCCGCCCGGCGCCGCGCCCGGGCTTCTGGAAGTGCGAGGTGAAGTCTATCTTACCAAGGCAGGCTTCGAGAAGCTCAACGCGGAACGCAGAGCGGCCGACGAGGAGGAGTTTGCCAACCCACGGAATGCTGCCGCTGGTTCACTCAAGCAACTGGACCCGCGCATTGTTGCCAAACGACCGCTCGACATCGTTCTTTACGGCCTCGGCCAGGTTGAAGGCGCTCCCCAACAACCGGCGCGGCACGATCAGATGCTGGCCTGGCTCAAGTCGCTTGGTTTCAAAACGCCGGAGAAGACCTGGCATTGCCGCTCGGCGGACGACCTGCTCGCTGCGATCGAGGAACTCGACCGGATTCGGCGCGCCTTCCCCTACGAGACTGACGGAGCCGTCATCAAGCTGAACTCGTTTGCCCAGCGCAAGCAGGCCGGCTTTACCTCGAAAGCGCCCCGTTGGTCCATTGCGTATAAGTACGCTGCCGAGCAAGCCGATACGCGGCTCAAGGGCATCACCATTCAGGTCGGCCGCACGGGCGCGCTGACACCGGTGGCGGAGCTCGACCCGGTGTTCCTGGCCGGCAGCACGATCAGCCGCGCCACGCTGCACAACGAAGACTACATCCGCGAGAAGGACATCCGCATTGGCGACATGGTGACGATCGAGAAGGCAGGCGAGGTCATTCCCGCGGTGGTGGATGTGGTGTTGGCGAGGCGATCTGGAAAGGAGGTTGGCTTTCGCTTTCCCAAGACCTGCCCCGAGTGCGGGTCCAGGGTTTCGCGTGCGCCCGGCATCGTCGAGAACGACGCAGGGGTCGTCTGGCGCTGTCTGAATCCCGATTGCCCCGCACAGGTGCGAGGTCGCATCGAGCACTGGTGTGCGCGCGGTGCAATGGACATCGAAGGCGGCGGGGAAGTCCTCGTCCGTCAACTCGTCCAAACCGGTCTCGTGCGCGATGCGGCAGACCTTTACTTGCTAAAGCTCGCCGAGGTCGCAGGCCTGGAGCGCATGGGTGAGAAATCGGCCCGCAACTTCCTCGACGGAATTGCGGCCAGCAAGCAGCGCGACCTGTGGCGGCTGTTATTTGGCCTGGGCATCCTGCATGTCGGGGCGGGCGTGGCCAAGGCTTTGGGCCGCGGTTTTGCCTCGCTCGATGATGTGCTCGCCGCCGGCGTGGAGCAATTGACCGAGTGCGAGGACGTGGGTGAAGTCATCGCACAGAGCGTGGTGCAGTGGCACGGTGAGGCGCGAAACCGGCAGCTCATCGAGCGCCTCCGCAAAGCGGGGTTGAACTTCAACTCCCAGCTTTACCAACCGAAAGCCAAGGCAGGGCCCTTATCTGGCAAAACGTTTGTCCTCACCGGCACCCTGCCCAATCTGAAACGCGAGGAAGCCGCCGCGATGATCGAGGCCGCCGGCGGCAAAGTCAGCGGCAGCGTCAGCAAGAAGACCGACTATGTTGTCGCCGGGACGGAAGCCGGCTCCAAGCTCGACAAGGCCCGGAAGCTTGGGATAACGGTCATTGATGAAGCCGAATTCCGGCACCTTTGCGGTGACTGACGCCAGCCTGGAATAGATCTGTGCAGGGCGGGGAAACTGAAGAACGGTGTGAGCAGGCAGCTAGAGGTTTCGGATGCCTGACTCTTTCTTCCAGAATTCAGTTTCGCTGCCGGTCGCAGCCCGGAGTTTTTCGAGCAGGGTTTCCGCCGCAGCGGCGATCCAGGGCTGCGGGTCGTGGCATTGAGCTTCCAAACGAGGGATCGCGCGTTGCGCGGCGTCCGTGCGAATCCAGCGGGGGTCAATCAGCTCCAGTGCGGCGGCGGCGGCATGGCGGACCGCCGGTTCCTCGTCTGTCAGCGCGAGCACCAGGGGTTCGAGGGCTGCGGGGTTGCGAATATCGCCCAGGGCCAGCGCCGCAGCCCGGCGCACATCGCTGTCCGGGTCGTGCAGGTGCGGAAGTAACACCTGCGCCACCGCAGGGTCGCAAATGCGCCCCAGGTATTGGATCGCCGTCACTCGCACTTCGAAATCCTCATCCGCCAGCAGGGCTAAAAAGTAGGGCATGTGTGCTGGATCAGCATGTTGCTCAAGGACCTGAGCCGCCGCCAGGCGCACGCGCGCGTCTTGATCGCCCAGGCTATCCAGCAAAGTCGCCGTCACCTGCGGGCTTGGTTCCTCACCCAGTGCGGCGATCGCCGCCAACCGCACGGTCGCCTCGTTATCCCGCACGCTATTGAGCAGGGGTTTTACCCGCCGGGGGTCCTGGACTTCTCTCAAGGTGGCGGCGGCGGTGGCTCGCACCTCGCTGCTCACATCCGTCAACGCCGCCATTCGGGCGACGACGGAGAATTCCTCGTTGATGGTGCCCAGGGCCTTGGCCGCAGCGCACCGCACTTGGGGGTCCGGGTCGCTCAGGCTGCCGAGCAGGAGCTTCAGGCCGGACAATTTGCCGGCAGCAGTCAAATTCTCAATCGCCTTGCGGCGCGTTTGCGGGCTGCGGGCACGCAAACGAATACTATCCAGCCAGACCATAAGTTATCAGACAAAACAGGACAGCCGTGTCTTCCCGCGATACACCCTGAACTGCCCTAAACGGCTTGCGCTTTCGATGCCGCGTGTCGCATCCGCAAGTGGATGGTCATTGCAGCCTGTCTCGTGCCAGCGCGCCAGCCAGGTTCTGGCTTCGGACCGAACTTGGCCCCCAGTAAAGCCAGTGCCGGCCACCGCGGGGTTGGGGTGGCGGGGAAGACAGAAGGCGGGGTTTGGAATGCAGGATGCGCGGCTTGAAAGCCGCTGGCCGCAGGTTCAGGCCCAGTAGTGGTAATTGACCTCGGGGAAGAGGTTGTCGCGCCACTCGACCTCTCTGAGCCAATCCTGGTCAAGTTCCCCGGCGGTAAGCTGCTCGTAAAGGCGGCTGAAGCGCAACAGGTGCTCCTTCACGCGCCTGGTGGCGTAACCCGGGCTGGTTCCCGTCCACAGGATGAACGGCCAATCGCTAGCCTGGGCAAGGAGCAGTTCGCGCGCTGCCTGCTTGAGCATGCGTTCCTGCAAGGCGTCGGGCTGGGGGAAACGGCGGGCCAGTTCAGTCATGCGTTCCTGGGCGACGCGCAGGTGGGGATAAATCCACTCGTTCTTCTCGTTGAGCCAGACGCGCCAATAGCCCCCCTCGCCCCAGCTCGAAGCGGCGGGGGTAGCGACCTGGTGGGTGGCGTGCTGGCGCAGGTAATCCCCCGGCGTGGTCAGCTCCAACACCTTCTGGTCGCAGCAGGCCTTGCGCACCAGGAAATCGAGGAACTCCGGGCCCTCATACCACCAGTGGCCAAATAATTCGGCATCGTAGGGCGCGACCACGATGGGGGGGCGGTCCAGGATCTCGGCCAGGCGATGGAATTGCACCAGCCGCGCGTCCAGGAAGTGACCCGCATGTTCGTCGGCAGCGCGCAGGGCTGCCGGGCGGTCATAGACCTCTTTCCCGGGAGTACGGCCGGTAATACGAAAGTACTTCAGGCCGGTAAAGCCGCGTTGACCGGGTGCGGGCAAATGCGCGTTGAGGTAATCCAGGTCGAGGTCGAAACCGACATCGCGGTAGAAGTCGCGGTAGCGCGGGTCGCCGGGGTAGCCGGCGTGGCGGCTCCAGACCTGGCGGGCGGTATCGGCATCGCGCCCGAATGCGGCGATGCCGTTCGGGGTGAAGACGGGGGCGAACGTCGCGTACTGCGGCTTGGGCCGCGCGTGCAGAATGCCATGTGTCTCGGTTACAAACCAGCGGAGGTTCGCTTCCTGGAGGACGTCGTCCAGGCTCTCAACGTAGGCGCATTCGGGCAGCCAGATACCGCGCGGGTCGCAGCCGAAACAATCGCGGTAATGGTCGCGCGCGACCAACACCTGGGCGCGCATGGAGGGCGGATGATCGGCCAGCAGCGGCAGGAGCGCGTGCGTGGCGGCGCAGGTGATGATTTCCAGGATGCCTTGTTCCTGGAACTGCCGGAAGGCGCCAACCAAGTCGCGGCCGCAAGCGGCGTATGCGCCCCGCAGGGCCGCAAGTCTCCCGTGGTAGAACAGGGCGAGTTCGTGCAGCGGCTTTTCCCAGCGGGTGCGCTGGATTTCTTTATCGGCCAGGTCCAGCAGATCTTTAAGGTGGCGTTCGTAGCGGTCTTGCAGCAGTGGGTCCCGCAGCATGGAACAGAGCGTGGGACTCAAGGTGAGCGTGAGGCGGGGCTGGAGGCCATCCCGCTGCCAGCCTTGCAGGAGTTGGAGCAGCGGCAGATAGGTCTCGGTGATGGCCTCGAACAGCCAGGTTTCCTCCAGGAACCTCTCGTGTTCTGGATGGCGAACGAACGGCAGATGCGCATGCAGGATGAGACTGAGGTAACCGGGCATTGGACAGGCTGCAGGTTAGAGGCTGGAGACTAAAGGCTAAAGTCGGACGCGGGACAAGAGTGCCGCTGGGCGCTCCGGCTTGGACGGTTCATGGTTTCCGGGCGGGCGGGGGATCGAGCGACGGGTCTTGCGGCGCGGCACCACTTTCACCCCGGTAATTGGTGCGGCGGCTGACATGCAGCTCCGCCTGGCGCAGCTCGCCCCGGGCCGACATGGCGGACACGGTGACGGAATGCTCGCCATCGGGCAATGCAAACCGGCAACTGAAGCTGCCATCAGGCCGGAGCGAAACAGGGCGGCCGCCGATCGTCACGGTCGCGTCCGGTTCTGTAGCACCGTATACGACAAGGTCGGCATTGACGTTAAACCAGAACCCTGCCAGCGGCTGCTCCGCCCCGCCCCAGGGGCTGGACGGGCTCTCTGCCTTCCCTTCCAAAGGACCGGCCTGCGCCGCGGAGACCTCCTGCCCAGCCTGGGCCGAACTCATTGCATCGTGCTGTCCAGCGTTCAGGGCAACCAGTTCGGCCAGGGCGCGCTCACGCGCCGCCGCGCGCGGGGGCGGATCGGGAATGACGGTTTGGTGGGCCAACGCCGCGAGCCGGGTCAGCCGCACATGGGCGGGGATCGTGGCAAACCGGACCGTTTGGTCTGCCGAAACGGAGCCCGGCAGCGTGGCGGCCGGAGTTGAAGTGGCAACCACGACCCATTGGTGTTCAGGCCGGTAATAACCGAGTTGCGCCACGTAACTCGATGCCGGGTGTGGCACGTGAATGAACCAATGCCGCGACTCCGGGTGGACGTGAACTTCGGTGAAAGGCTGCTCTGTGAGAGGGCCGGAGTATACCCGCACTACAAGATGACGATCCGTGGACAGAGCGTTGTAGCGCCGTTGCTGCTGCGGCGTAAGGTCCCATTGCGCGTAAAGCCCGTGGGGATCCAACGGGGCCAGCAGCAGCTTCCCGGTCCCGTAACTAATGGGTAATGTTGCCGCAGGTTGCTCGGTCTCCCCGGCAAGAGTCGTTGGGCCCAGTGCGTATTTTTGGCCTGGACCGGTCTGGGGTGCCGTCGCGGTTTCGTCCTCCTCGAGAAGGATATCAGGAATTCTCAGGCCGGTTTCAACCTGCCTGGCCACGGGAACCGCGGACTCGAGCTCCTGTGCCGCGAAGTCCGCTAATCCCAATTGTTCGATCTCGGCCGGGATGGGAGATGGCTTCGTCCGGGGTTTTCGCGCGATCCGCTCGCGTATCCTCTTTGTTTGAGCTGCCGTCCGGGTTCTCTTCCGTGCGGCGGTTACGGGCTTCACCGAACGCTTGCCTGTGGTCCGTTTGGCTTTGGTGGAGTGGGGCTTCCGGCGAGGGGACCTGGACGTCTTCCGAGTTGGGCGGGGAATGGCCCGCCTTGCCGGCTTTACGGCTATCGCGGAGCGCGCTTTCTTTGTCTTCATTCCAGGCGGCGCCCCCTTCGGCGGGCGTCGAATTCGTTCTGACGCGTCTAGACTACCGAGCCTGTCCTGGCGGTGCAATTGCAATTGTTGCCGGCCGCGATTGCTTGCTTTTGCCCGGGAAACCTGTGAATACTTCCTCTGGAATAAGCCGTCCAAAGCAAGAACCTATGAAGAAAATCCTCGGTATCCTTGGCGTAATCGTGGTGGTCGCCCTGGTCGCATTCCTGGCTGTCACCAGACATTTGGCGCTGCAGCGGGCAGCCAAACTTGACCGTGCGTTGATGGAGGCAGAGGCGCGCGTCATCCAGTTGGAGTCCGATCTTGAGGCCGCCAAACAGCGGCCAGCCGAACTGGCGCAGGCACGTCCGGCGTCGGCGGCGGGCACAACCGCCGCGTCACCGGCCGCCGGTCCCCTGGCACGCTACGCAGCCTTTTCGCGGGCCGGCGTGACAAACCTGGTTCGCATCGAGGGCACTTCTACCATTCATGAGTGGCAGGTGGAAGGGCACCTGATCGGCGGCAGTGCCGAGCTTCCGCAAGGTTTTCCCGCGCCAGCCACTGGTCCGGTGGAGGTCAAGGTTAGCGCCTTCATTCCTGTGCGTTCGCTCAAGAGCGTGGAGAAGGATGGCCGGTTATACAGCGATCCGATGGATGAAATCATGTATGGCAAGTTGCTCGAGCCGACCAATAAGCGGATCACTTACACCCTGACCACACTGACACCCAAGCCGCAGCCGGGCGGGGTAACTGCGTCTTTCCTGTATGAAGCCACCGGCAACCTCTGCGTGGCGGGCGTGACGAATGTCATCACCATGCCAGTCACCGTAACACCCGATCCCGCCGGCACGATTCAGTTCGCGGGATCGGTGAAGACGAAGATGACCGACTTCAAGATTGAACCGCCGTCGCCCAGCCTGGGCGGGGTGGCCATCAAGACGGGCGACGAGGTAACGCTTAAGTTCGTCTGGTGGGTGAACCGCATTAAGACAGCGGGAACTTAAGGGTAGCGGCCGCATGCCGGGCTGACCTTTGTGCGGCGGTCCCGGCCAGACCGCCCTGCCAATCATTTACTTCGACAACGCGGCCCGGGTGCTGCGCCAGGCTTTCATGGACTCGGCGAGGTGGTCTCGCGCGTCTCCCGGGATGCCGTAGCACTGCAATCCGATGGGACCAGTGTAACCGAGTTGACGGAGGGTCTTGAGGAAGGCCGCCATGTCGAACGAGCCGCGGCCCAGGGGCTGGATGTAGCGCGCCCAGCCGGGCTGGTCATCGAACTCGTCGGCGCCGTTGATGGAGACGGCCCAGAGGCGGGGCATGGCCTTTACGAGCAGGGGTTTGTAGTCGCGGTCTTTGCTGACGCGGAGGTAGTGGCAAAGGTTGAACATGACGCCGACGTTGGGGCGGTCCACCTTGTCAGCGATGCGGATGGCGTCCTCGATGCGCTCCAACCAATCGGCGGTGTGCGGGTAGAGGAGGATTCGGGCGCCGGCGGGCCGGGCGAGGGCGGCCATCTCGCGGAGAATCTCCACGGCGCCGGGGTCGCCGGCGGGGTCGGAGGGTTTGAGGCCGTGCATGAGGAGGACGAACTGGACGCGGCGGCCCTTGAGGAGCGGCATGACTTCCTTGAGGCGCGGGTCGTAGGGCTGTTTGCCGGGGGTGATGTCCACGCGGATGGTGATCTGGAACAGCCGAAGGCCGGCGGCGTCGAGTGTCTTTAGTCGCTCGGGAATGTTGTCCAGCCACAAGTGGCCGACGCCGTCGTAGCCGAGTTCCTTGAGCATCTGGGCTTGCTGTTCGAGATTCCGCTTCCTGGCGTCGTGGGTGTCCATGCAGAAGGCGAAGAAGGCGTTGGTCGCTGCAACTGTGGACTCCGCGGCGGTGGCGGGCGCCAGAAGCGCAGCGCCCAGGAATAGGGCAAGGCCCAATTTGTTCATGCTCATATCGTTTACCGTTAACCTGTGCTCAGCCATCAGGCGCTGGTTGTCGCCTGGCCCTTCCACGGCCGGACGCGGTCCTTGGTGCGGCGCAGGGCATCGATGGCCAGCTTGACGTCCTCGGCGATCTCGTAGTCGAACATGCCCGCCAGCACGAAGTCGGCGCCGTGGAGGAAGGCGTAGCGGAAGGCCACCTGCGGCTGGATGGCGCCCGCCGCCATGGTTTTGAAGGCAATCCAAGGTTTGTCCACGCTCCTCATCACCTCGGCTGTTTCTTCCGGGTTGGCGCACCAGTAGCCCGGGAATTCGTTGTAGGGCTTGGTAATCTCCTCCGGCTTGGGCGCGGTCGGATAATTGTGGGAGTGGAAGGTCTTGATGTAGAAGTCGGCCTTCACGCCCTCCTTCTCGCACGCCTTGACCACGTCGAGCGAATGGCAGCCGACGCCGGAGGGCCGGCCGTATTCCTTGGGCAGTTCGACAGCCTTGGCGACCAGGTCCATCTTGCCTTGGGCCACAAGTGAATCGGCGTGGACGCCCCACAAGTAGATGGCCTCGCAGCCGTCCTTCACCAGCGACTCGACATGTTCGCGATACTTGGCCATGTCAGGCTCGACAGCCGCGGTGGGGCAGATGATCCACTGTATCTTGCCGCCGCGCTCCTTGCGGTAGCGCCGCAAAATGGACATTGGGTGCTCCGGGTTGTGCATCGAGACGGTGTTGATTCCCTCAGCCTCCGCTTTGGCCAAGGTCTCCATGATCTTCTCGTCGGTGTTGTAGTGCGCGGCGAGCGCGTAAACGTATTTGAGGTCGCGGCTGTGGGTGTAGTGGGTGAGCAGGTTGCCGCCCAGGATGAGGCGGCTGATTTCGAGATTGCCGATCCTGCCTTTGGGCAGGGCGCCGGGGGCGGCGTCGGGCGGGGCGGCCGGCTTGGATTGACCCTCGGCCTGCGAGTGCAGTGCCAGGGCGATTCCGGCGGAGGAGAGAAGGGTTCCTTTGACGAACGAGCGACGGTTCATTTCAGGCTGCATAAATAACGGCTTTTAGCTTGCCAGCCGGCGGTTGACCGGCTTGGGTGACTTTTACCAAAGCCTGGCGCGCACGGCGAGACCTTAATTCGAGCCGGGGCGGGAGCATCCCTGTATCGCCGGGGGCAACCTGCTGGACGAAGCCGCTCAACCGGCATCCGGGCGCTTTCCTGCTCGACACGACCGATGAATGGTGTATTACCTATCCGCGTCGAATCTCTGGTCGCGCCTGCCGCGCGACACTATATAGAATCTTAACCATGCAATACGAAACTGTAGCAAATGTTACTAAAGTGAGTTCCTTCACCCGCCGCCAATTCCTCCGCCGCACCGCGCTGACCGCGGGCGCGGTCACTCTCTCGTTCCCCTATGTGGGCCGGGTGCTGGGTGCCAATGACCGCATTAACGTCGCCTGCATCGGCGTGGGCGGCAAAGGCGACAGCGACACCAGCGACGCCGCCAAATGCGGCGGCCAGCTCGTAGCCCTCTGCGATGTGGACGAGAAGATCCTCGGCTCGAAAGCCAAGCAGTTCACGGAGAAGTTCCCCAAGCTCAAGCAGTACCGCGACTACCGCAAGCTGCTGGACGAGCTGGGCAAAGACATTGACGCGGTGACGGTGTCCACGCCGGACCATCAACACGGCGTAGCCTGCATCCGGGCGATGAAGATGGGCAAACACTGCTTCTGCCAAAAGCCGCTTGTTCAGACTGTCAACGAGGCGCGCATCATGCGGCAGCTTGCCAAAGAGAAGAACCTGGCGACCCAGATGGGCAACCAGGGCAGCGCGGAAAGCGGCGTGCGCCGCGCCGTTGAGCTCGTGCAAGCGGGGGTGATCGGCAACCCCCTCGAACTGCATGTCTGGTCCAATCGCCCGGTTTGGCCGCAGGGACTGAACCGTCCCAAGGGTCAGGACCCCGTCCCGGCCAGCCTTGACTGGGACCTCTGGCTCGGCCCGGCCCCGAAACGTCCTTACAAGAAGGATGTCTATCATACGTTCAAGTGGCGCGGCTGGTACGACTTCGGCACCGGCGCGTTGGGCGACATGGCCTGCCACACCGTCAACATGCCGTTTCGGGCGCTCAACCTGGGCTACCCGAACGTGGTCGAGTGCGAACTGGCCTCCCGAGTTTACGCGGAGACCTTCCCCAAGACCTCGCGCATTCGCTTTGAGTTTCCGCAGCGCGGCGACTTGCCGCCCCTCAAGTTCTGGTGGTACGACGGCAACCCGGGTGATGCTCTTAAGCCTCTCCGTCCGGACGGTGATGCTGTTCGCGAGGTCATCACGACCTACGACAAGCTGCCGACCAGCGGCGCGCTCATCGTCGGGGAGAAGGGCAAGCTGTTCTCTCCGGACGACTATGGCGCCCGCTTCTTTGTGGCGATGAAGGGCAAGGAGGAATATGTGGCGGGCGATCAGGACGAAACCTGCAAAGCCGTGCCGCAGTCCATCCCCCGTTCTCCCGGTCATATGGAGGAATGGTTCCGCATGATGAAGGAGGGTGTGCCCTCATATTCGAATTTCGACATCGCGGCGTACCTCACCGAGATCATCCTGCTGGGCTGCGTCGCCCTGCGCGTGGGTGAAGGCGTTCGCATGGAGTGGGACGGCCCGAATATGCGCTCGCCAAACGTTCCGGATGCCGCTCAGTTCGTCAAACGCAAGAACCGCGCCGGCTGGGACGCCTGAGCCGGTGGAACCTCGCTGGGCCGGGGTGGCGTATTAGCGATTCATGCCGCTCGAAGGCTCTTAGCCTATGTACAAACTTCTCGGCTCCGATCAAAAGGAGTATGGCCCGGTGCGCGCGGACCAAGTCCGCGCGTGGATTGCGCAAGGGCGCGCCAATGCCCGTTCTAAACTTCAGGCCGCCGGCTCCACCAAATGGAAACCGCTGGCCGAATTCGCGGAATTCGCTGAAGCCCTCAAGTCGGCGGGAGCGCCCGCTAGATCCTCGCCGCCAGGCAGGGCGCCCCACCGGGTAACTGCGGCACCCAAAGCGAACGGCATGGCTGTGATGTCCCTGGTATTGGGCTGCCTGGGTATATTGACCTGTGGCCTCACTTCGCTGGTCGGCCTGGTGTTGGGCATCATCGCGCTGGTGCGCATCAAGAAGAAGAACGGGCAGCTCGGGGGGCGGGGCTTGGCATTGGCCGGCACGATCGTGTCGGCGGTGTTCCTGCTGCTGGCCCCAATAACCGCGGCGATATTCTTGCCCGCCCATGCCAAGGCCAGAGCCACGGCAAACAGCCACCACTGCATCAGCAATGTCAGGCAGCTCAACCTGGCGCTGCTGATGTATGCAACCGATCATCATGACCAGTTTCCCGCTGGCACCAATTGGTGCGACGCCCTCATTCCCTATCTTGGAGGGATGACCAATGCCTTCATTTGTCCCAAAGGCGCGCCGAACCAGCGCTGCCACTATGCGCTCAACGCCCAGTTGGCGGGGCGCGAGCTGACGGACAGCGAGGCGCGGCGGTCCCAGACGGTGCTGGTCTTCGAGTGCGACGGCGGCTGGAATGTGAGCGGCGGCCACGAACTGCTCCCGGCCAAGCCCCGGCACGCCGACGCCTACGTCCTGGGTTTTGCCGACGGCCACGCCGAAATGGGCCAGCCAGCCCGGATCGAACAGCTCTGCTGGGAACCCTGACTCAGACCGAGCACACAGTTGCTGCGGGTCAGCGCGTGCGGCCGCGGGGGTAGGTATCTTGGATGTCGGGTTTCGGTTTTCGGCCTTCCAGCCTCTGGTGCGGATTCGGGCCGGGAGCATATCTCAGCCCTTCCCCGTCTAACGGGGCATGAAACGATGGACGATTCTGGCGGTTGGGTTGGGGTTGGCGTGGCTGATGGCACCGGTTTTTGGGGCCGGGCTGGTCATTGTTGAGGACGCGCGCTGGCATCCGGGGCCGTGGCCGCCGTCCGTTGTGCCGCCGCACCCGCCACGACCGTGGCCGCCGCCGCGCCCGCACATCTTCGCGCCGCTGGAGGTGAGCTACGTCAAGGCCCATACGCGCATCACCGACCAAGTGGCCGTGACGTCCGTGGACCAGGAATTCTATAATCCGAATCCCGCGAGGCTGGAAGGCACTTTTGTGTTTCCCGTTCCCAAAGGAGCGCACCTCGACAAGTTCACAATGGAGATTGATGGAAAACAGGTTGAGGCCGAGCTGCTCCCGGCCGACAAGGCCCGGCGGATCTACGAGAGCATCGTGCGCAAGCTCAAAGACCCCGCGCTGCTCGAATACGCTGGGCGCGACCTGTTCAAGGTGCGCATCTTCCCGATCGAGCCGAACAGCAAGAAGCGTATCACGCTCTCCTATACCGAGCTGCTCAGGTCGGAAAACGGTTTGGTCAGCTACCTCCTGCCCCTCAACACGGAGAAGTTCTCCGCCCGGCCGGTGCGGAGCGTGAGCGTGAAGGTGGACTTGGAGAGCAAGCGCCCGCTCAAGACGATCTACTCGCCCAGCCACGCGGTCGAAGTCAAGCGGGATGGCGCCCGGCGCGCCACCGCCGGCTATGAAGCCAGCGACGTCCAGCCGGACACTGATTTCGTGCTCTACTTTGCGCCGGAGAAGGATGAGCTGGGTGTCAACCTGCTCACCCACTGCCGGGGCCATGATGACGGCTATTTCCTGTTGCTCGCCTCGCCGGGCGTGGATGTGCAGGAAAAGCAGTTGGTGATGAAAGACGTTGCGTTCGTGCTGGATACCTCAGGCTCGATGGCGGGGAAGAAGCTCGATCAGGCCAAGAAGGCGCTGCAGTTCTGCGTCGAGAACCTCAACGACGGCGACCGGTTCGAGCTGATCCGCTTCTCGACCGAGGTCGAGCCGCTCTTCGACAAGCTCGTCACCGCCTCCAGGGATAACCGTTCCCGGGCCGATGATTTCATCAAGGATCTCAAGCCGATGGGCGGCACGGCGATTGACGATGCGCTGCGCAAGGCACTGGCGTTGCGGCCCGGCGGGGAGGACCGCCCCTTCGTCGTCATCTTCCTCACGGATGGCCGGCCCACGATCGGCACGACGGACGAGGACCACATCGTCGCCAACGTGAAGAAGGAGAACGAAGGCCGCACGCGCGTCTTCTGCTTCGGCATCGGCACTGACGTGAACACGCACTTGCTGGACCGCGTCACGGAGCAAACCCGCGCCTCCAGCCAGTATGTCCTGCCGGAGGAAGATCTGGAGGTAAAGGTGTCCAACTTCTTCGCCAGGATTAAGGAGCCGGTCCTGGCAAATCCCACGCTCAAGTTCACCGGGGGCATTCGCACCACGAAGCTCTATCCCTCGCCATTGCCCGACCTGTTCAAGGGTGAACAACTGGTATTGGTGGGGCGCTACTCGGGCCGGGGCGATGCGGCGGTAGTAGTCCAAGGGACCGTGAACGGCGCCAGCAAGGAGTTCACTTCCGAAGTGAGCTTTGCCGGCGAGAAGACTGAGAACGAATTCATCCCGCGCTTGTGGGCCACGCGGAGGGTAGGCTACCTGCTGGACGAAATCCGGTTGCATGGCGAGAACAGCGAACTGCGCGATGAGGTGACGGAACTCGCGCGGAAGTACGGCATCGTGACACCCTATACCGCTTACCTGATTCTGGAGGACGAAACCCAGCGCAACGTGCCGATGCCGATGCGCTCACTGCAGAGCTTTGACGCCGATGGCGCGGCGCGCCGTGAGGCAGCGCAGGCCTGGGAGGACTACAAGAGGGACCGTTCCGGGGCCCGGGCAGTGTCCAGCGCGCGGTATGGCCTGGCACTGAAAGACGCGGTTGCGGCAGCACCTGCGGCCACCGCCGGAGCGCTCGAATCGCGCAAGGCGCTGGGGCTCTCCAGCGTCTCAGGCACCATGCCACCAGCCTCACCGGTGGCCCGCGACAAGGAGCGGTTGGTGCAATATTCGCAGCAAACGCAGTTCGTCGGCGGCAAGAACTTCTTCCAGAACGAGAACCTGTGGATTGACTCGGCGGTCCAAAAGCACCAGACCGCCAAGCGTGTGCGCATCCAGTTCGGCTCGACGGATTACTTCGAGCTGGCGGCGAAACATGCTGAGACGCTGCCCTGGCTGGCCCTCGGCCAGAACATCCAGTTCGTCCTTAACAACACCGTTTACGAGATCTGCGAATGAAAGCGAAGACTCTCACAGGCTTCTTCAGCCAACTGTCCCGAACCGCGAGCCGCGGACGGACTGGGGACCATTACGGTCGGGCGAGCTCTTTCTTAGCCGTGATGTTGCTCCTGGCCGGCTGGCGGTTAACGCGCGGTACGGTGTCGCGGTGCAAGGCGAAGGCGAACTGCTCGACAGCCTGAACAGCGGCAAGGTGAAGCTCGCGTCGCTCAAGAAGGACCAGCCCCCCCTGGGCTGCAAGTGCGCATTCAAAAGCTGAGCCAGGAATGCGAAGAAAACCTCGCTGCCAAGCGCAATCGCCGCGCCCAGCAAGGCAAAGGCGACTCGTTCGACGCAATGGTGGCCGCCAGCATTCGGACCCAGGCCGCCCGCAAGGGCATCGAATTTGAGAAGTAGCTGCCGCGGTCGGGTCAAGTCCTCTGACGGTCGCCCAACCTCCTACCGGTTCCACCCGTCCCCCAAGCCTGAGGCACCCCCCGCTCGAGCCGGCCACGACTATAACACGGTGCCAATCCGGTTAGACTACGGTGTGGTTCCCATGGGGGTCGGCCCCCATGGGAACCACACCGGGGTATCACGGGTGTCACACCGTTGTCGCAACGGGACGGCTATGCAGTCCAAGAACAGGGGACTGTAACAGTAAATTGCCTTACCAAGCCCGACAGGCTGCTAGCGCAGCAGCCAAAAGAACACTATGGCGACGGCTGTGGGCGGCAACGCCCCCAGGAACAGACCTGGCGGGCTGATGCCCTCGCCTTCGAATACCTTCGCGTCCCGCAGGATGCCAACTCCCGCGGGGTTCGGAGCATTGGCAATCACCGTCAACCCGCCGCCGGCGACCGCGCCTGCCACCAGCGCATATTTCAGCTCGTTCGGCATGCCATCTACCAGCGACCCGAGGTACGTCAGCGCCGCGTTGTCAACGATTGCCGTCAGCCCGGCAGCGCCAAAAAAGAGGGCATCGCCGCTCAGCCTTTGAATCAGCGGTTTCAGCCAATACGCTTGCAGCGACCCGAGCGTGACCAAACCGGCGAGGAAAAAGCCTACCAGCAACCCTTCACGCAATTTCAGCGCCTCCTGATATTCCCGCGTCGCCGTCACCAATCCCAGGAACAGGACGAATATCCCAAAGAACACGCTTGGGTGATGCGCGAAGGCCACAACCAGCGCAAGGAATATCACGTGCAAAGCCGTCAGCCATACCGGCATTCGGCTGCCTGGCTCCCGATCCACTTCCACCTGGCTCAGTTCCCGCCGGAATATCGCGGCTGCAATGGCGGCGGAAGCTCCGCACGCCGCGGCGGCCCGCCAGCCGAACGTTTGAAACATGAACACCATGTCCCAATCCCATTTGCCCGCCACCATCAGCACTGGTGGCGCGGCGAAATGCGTCAGCGTGCCCCCGATGGACACGTTGACGAACAGCAACCCCAGCGTGGCGTATGCCAGCTTGCGGCTGATGCCCCGGTCGAAGTACCGGCGCTTGAGCAGGAGTGCCAGCAACGTCATCGCCGCCGGCTCGGTGATGAAGGACCCCAGGAGTGGCCCCAGGAACAACGCCGCGAAGTAAAACGCCACGCTTTCGCGCGCCGGAATTAGACGCGCGGCCAGTGATATAAGCGTTTCGGCCAGATTGACCACCGGGCGCGTGGCGGCAACCACCATGATGACAAATACAAACTTCGGCTCGGTGTAGTTGAGGCCATCAATGTAGGTCACCGCGTCGTGAACCGATCCTGTGAGTGCCGCAATCCCAAGGAAAAGCGTAGCTGCCCACAGCCCAAACACCACCTCGGTTTCCGCCAGGAAATGCAAAAGGTTCTCGCGCACTGACCCGGGCGGGTATTGGTGTGCCCAGTGCGCGAATCGTTTCACGCAGAACGTATGCAGCACCGCTAAACCAAAGAACACCGTCGCGAGCAGTTCGGTGGAGCTTGGATTCATGCTTTGCTACCGGTCATGCAAATTCCAGATTCGTTTCGCCTGTTTTGTCGCATTGCCAGCCAGCGCCGCAATCAAGAGTTGCGCCGCCGCCACATGCAACGCAGCTGCCTGCACGACGATTCCTGTTAAACGACGGCCTGTCATACTCGCTTGCCGTCCGCACTCTGCGTCGGGAGCTGTTAGTGGCCATCAAGCTCCTTCGCGGCCTCCGCGGCCTCGCGTTTCCTGTCTCTCCGCTCCCAGTACCATGCAATCCAGATGCAGAGTTCAAATAGGAAGTAGGTTCGTCAGCCATGCGAGGAACCGCTTACCGAATCATTCCCCCGCGCCAGGCGTGGATTGGGGAACGTTCCGTTGTGCCTCGGGCTGGATGCCGGCGGCGGGCAAAGACTTGGGCGCCGAGGGCTGGGACGGCGTCTCATCCATCGCGGTGTGGATCTCGTCGGTGACTTCGCGCGTCGCCTTCTTGAATTCCTTGATGCCGGTGCCCAGGCCCTTGGCCAGTTCGGGCAGCTTCTTGGCCCCAAACAGAATCAATACCAAAGCCAGAATCAGTATAATCTCCCCGCCGCCAAGGCTAAACAACGCGAACATCACCTTCATAAATCAGGAGCTGCTATTGCCCCATTTCAGGCCGCCCCCTTTTCCTGGGAGAGCCCAAACCCGGGACCCTGGTGCTTTTGCTCGCCCACCTGCTTGAGGAACGGGCTGAAGAAGTCGATTGGCACCGGCAGAAATGTGGTTGTGTTATGTTCGCTCGAAATTTCCCGCATCGTTTGCAGGAAGCGCAGTTGCAACGCGATCGGCTGGTGGCTGATTAACGCGGCGGCCTGGACCATTTTCTCCGCGGCCTGGAATTCGCCCTCGGCGTTGACGATCTTTGCGCGGCGTTCGCGTTCGGCCTCGGCTTGCTTGGCCATAGCCCGTTTCATGCTGTCGGGCAGCGCCACTTCCCTCACTTCAACCGCCGTGACTTTGATGCCCCACGGGTCGGTCTGTCGGTCAATGATCTCCTGCAGCTTCTGGTTGATCACGTCGCGTTGGGAAAGCAGGTCGTCCAGCGGAGCCTGGCCCAGCACGCTGCGCAGCGTCGTTTGTGCAATTAGCGACGTGGCCTTCCAGAAGTTCTCCACTTTGATGACTGCCGCGACCGGATCAAGCACACGGAAGTAGATCACCGCGTCCACCGTGACTGGCACGTTGTCGCGGGTCATGACTTCCTGCTTGGCCACGTCAATCGTCACCACGCGCAAGTCCATCTTCACCATGCGGTCAATCACCGGTATCAGCAGGATCAGACCCGGCCCCTTTGCGCCCTGCCGATGCAATTTGCCCAACCGGAATATCACGCCGCGCTCGTATTCGCGCAGGATGCGGACGGCTTGCGGCAGCACGATCGCCCCCAAGACGATTATCGGTATGATCCACCTGCCTAGACTGTTGAGTGCTTGAGCGAGTTGTTCCATAGTTTCTCCGTTAGTCAACCGTGAGTTTCGTTTAGCGCCACAAGGGACTAATTGCCCTGCGCGCAATCCACCGGCCAATGCGACAGGAACGGGAACAGGAACAAGTCCGCACCCGTGCAGCCGGACCAGCCGCCGTCGGCCACTGTGCCCGAAGCTTCATTGCGTCAAAGCAATTCAATACTTCGGATGGCGGCCCGACCACCCAGGTTTTCCTCCGACGGCACATGCCGCCGGACCCTTGAACGAGGACAATAGACGCCTCGATTGCCAGACGATCAACCCTCGCGCGCCATCCCGTCAAGCCTGTACTTTGTTTCATTTATGAGTTCCGGGACACTCCGTTCAGCATGTGTGGACGGTCCACTGACGAGCTCCTCGAAGTCCGGCGACTCGTCCTCTTCCCGCGCAACGTGGAAATCTCGGCATTCAACTTCTTGGCTCTGGTATGCTCAATCCACTCACTGCCCGTTTCCGAATGTGCTGCTATCGGCGCGGCACCCGGCCGGCGCTGCCCTGATCCCTCTTCGGCCTGCTTGGCGCTGGTTGGCCATTTCCTTCCTTCATCTGGCCGGCGGGCGGCAGATCAAACACCATGCCCGACCAGGCAATGCGCAGCAGCATCCCCAGCGACAGCACGAGCAGCAGGGTGGTGATCACCGCCGCTGTCTGGCCACCCGGCAGACCCGTGTTGCCGCCAGACCAGCACATGAACGTCTGCGGCAGCAACGTGAAACACACGGGGATGAGCGTGAGCAAGGGCAGCGCTTTCCTTGTACTCCCCGCGAGCGCGCGGAAGCCCCAGACCAGACAGAGCGCGCCTCCGGCCAGTCCCGTAATGAGAGTGGTGCGGGCCGCCCCTGCGGTCAGGTGATAGACGAGGTAACTAAGGCCGGCAAGCAGCAGGCCGTAAACGACAAGTAGAAGACCGATGGTTTTGTTCATCACGCGAATGGGAAGGCGTGAACTGCTCTCGGCCTCGAAGCAATTGTCGGATGCGAACTGCATCCCAACGTTTAAGTATCCCCATGCGTAGCGGGCGCTCCCCCTGCTCAGACCACTGTATCCGAAGCTTCATTGCACCAAAGCAATTCATAACTTGAGATGGCGGCCCGACCATCCGCGTTTACCTTCGACAGCACACGCTGCCGAACCCTTGGGTTTGCCGTCAGCCTAAAAGGCTGGCCGTACTTGGAATGGTCGTCGAAGGTCGGTCAGGTGTCAAGGCTCGCTGCGTGTATTATCCGGCTCTCCGAATAACCTGGCCATCAATCCGGATAGATGAACTCGATCGGCGTTTTGACGTCAGGGTGCAGGCTCTGCTTGACCGGGCAGGCCCGGGCGGCGGCTTCCAGTCTGGCGCGGTCGTCAGGCTTGAGCACCGTGGTCCGCGGGAAGATCAGCCGTGTCTTAAGCGTGCCGATGCGGCGGACCGGGTCGGCCGTCATTTCCTTGAGCACCTGTATTTGCAGTCCTTTGAGGCACAGGTTGCTCCGCTGGGCTACCAACCCCATGACCGTCGCCATGCACGTGCCCAAGGCTGTGGCGACGAGGTCGGTGGGGGAGAAGGCCGCGCCCTTGCCGCCGTTGTCCACCGGGGCGTCGGTGTTGAGGACTTGCCGGGAGGGTCCGTGAGTGGCGGCGGAGTGAAGTCCGCCCTCGTAAGTGATGTTGATTTCGACAGCCATACTACGCGAGATGAGCGAATTTGCAGCCTACTATAGGGGACGGTGGGCCTGTTTCAAAGCGCGGATTTGGCGCCTGGCGAGCTGCGGCGAGAGGCAGGATGACCGTCGCCGCCGGGCGGAGGTGATCAGTTGCTCCTCGATTCGCTAAGAAAGCCGCTACCCGAGTGTCGTATTGGTGAGAGTTGCCTATACGCCGGAGTTTGGCCGGGATTGGCCCGGTTCGTGCCGGCGGGCGATTGTAACCTTTGGCCGGTTTTGCCTAAGTAATAGGTATAGAGGCTGCCACTGGATGTTGGAAGCCAGGCAGCCGGTCTGGAGTTAATATGAATATGGCTACAATTTATCAAATCGGCGAGGACGGCTCCCGAGTTGAGCGATGTCGGATTGACCAGGAGCCGTTGGTGGTGGGCCGCAGCGAGCAGGCCCAGATCAACATCAAGGATGAGGGGATGTCGCGACGACATTTCCTCATCGAGCGCGCGGGAGAGGATTATTTCATCAAGGACTTGAACTCCCGCAACGGCACCTGGGTGGGCGGATACCGCGTCTTCGAGGAAAAACTCCGCCACAACGACTGGATCATGGCCGGCCACACGCTGTTTCTCTTCGCCGACCCGCCAAGCGAATCAACTGAGGTTCAGAACGCGCCATTTGGTCCTCACGGCACAGTGGTGCTTACCGTTCGGCCAGACGAACCACGCGACCACGCCGAGCTTGCTGCCTGACCACTCGTCATGAGGCATGGCTGGAGCGGAGGTTCCGTTCGTTTCAACGCCCCATCCTGGCTCCGCAGCCACAGGTCAGCATTGCCCCCCAGCCAGAACCAGATGGGCATCTCCGACCTAAAACCCTTGCACTGTCCAAATTTTGGACAGTAATGCTGCCTGCCTGCCTTCGCCAATTCCCACACTGCCCCTGGCGATTTTCGCTTGAGGTTACGGTGGCGGCACGGTGATGCCCCTGTGTGTATCCCATGGGGAGCGCTCCCCATGGGATACACACAGGGGCCCGACCGCACTAACAAGCCATCCTCCAGCCAACTGCAAGCAAGCGCCAGCGTGCGACCACGGCAACGGGGCCGTCGCCCGTCCGGCGGTGCTGGCGGAGGCAGGAAAGGGGGTTCGAGACGACGAATCGCTATCGGTGCTTCCCGGAAATCCGCGCAGAACCAAAAAAACTCTGGCTTCGCAACAATACCTTGTCCAACATCTCGCCGGCTCAAATAGTGGGCCCCCCTTTCACCTATGAAAGCAAAGATTGTTGTTATGCCGAAGAAAGCGGTGCTTGATCCGCAAGGCAAGACGGTGCAGAGCGCCCTGGCACACATGGGCTTTACCGGGATCGGCGCCGTGCGTGTGGGCAAATACCTGGAAGTCGAGCTCGCGGGCGCCGACAAAGACGCCGCGCGAAAGCAAATTGACGAGGCTTGCCACAAGATCCTCAGCAACCCGGTAATCGAAGATTACCGGTTCGAGCTGGAGTAAAAACGTAACGCGCAATGAACTTCGCGGTCCTCCAGTTCCCCGGTTCCAATTGCGACCAGGACGTCGTCCACGTGCTGCGCAATGTGCTTGGCCATAAAGCGGAGCTGCTTTGGCACAAAGAGCCCTCCCTGGGCGGGGCGGATGCGGTCGTGGTTCCGGGCGGCTTCAGCTACGGCGACTATCTGCGCACGGGGGCCATCGCGCGGTTCAGCCCGGTGATGGAAGCGGTGCAGCATTTCGCCGCGGATGGTGGGCTGGTGCTGGGCATTTGCAACGGATTCCAGATTCTGTGCGAGGCGGGACTGCTGCCCGGGGCGTTGATCCGCAACCGGTCGCTTCAGTTCCGCTGCGAGCACATCTTTCTCAAGACCGCCACCACCAACTCGCCGTTTACGAACCGCATTCCGCCCGACAAGCTGCTGCGGCTGCCGATTGCCCACGGCGAGGGATGCTACTTTGCCGACCCGGAGACCCTGGCGCGGCTCAGAGCGAACGATCAGGTCCTCTGGCGCTATGTGAATGCCCAGGGCGAGGCGACCGAGGCCGCCAATCCGAACGGCGCGCTCGACAACATCGCCGGTATCTGCAATGAGCGGCGCAACGTGGCTGGACTGATGCCCCATCCCGAGCGAGCCGGCGAGGCAATCCTGGGCTCGGCGGATGGGCGCCTGGTGCTGGAAAGCATGGTCCACGCGTTGGCAAGCGAGCCCGCGGCGAGCGCCGGGTAGGCGTTGCAGGTCGTGCCAGCCTTTGATCCGCAAACTTTGCCTTTGGAATTCCGATGACTGAGCCAGCGATTACACCCGAGTTAGTGCGGCAGCACAACCTCACGCCCGACGAATACCAGAAGCTCAAAGCCGTCCTCGGCCGCGAGCCGACCTACACCGAACTGGGCATCTTCTCCGTAATGTGGAGCGAGCACTGTTCCTATAAGAACACCCGCCCGCTGCTGAAGACGTTTCCCACCAAGTCGCCCAGAATCCTGGTCGGCGCGGGCGAGGAAAATGCGGGCATCATTGACATCGGGGACGGACTGGCCATTGCGTTCAAGATCGAGTCGCATAACCACCCGAGCGCGGTCGAACCCTTTCAAGGCGCGGCGACGGGCGTGGGGGGAATCGTCCGCGACATCTTCACGATGGGCGCGCGGCCGGTTTGCTCGGTCAACTCACTGCGGTTCGGGCCGATCGAGAGCGCCAACCCCGAGGACGCACAAGCCGTCGCCAATAACCGGCGGTTGTTTGGCGGGGTGGTCGCCGGCATTGCGCACTACGGCAACTGCTTTGGCATCCCGACTGTGGCGGGCGAGGTCTATTTCGACAAGTCCTACGAAGGCAATCCGTTGGTCAACGCCTTCTGCCTGGGCGTGCTGCGCCACGATCAAATTGTGCGCGGGCAGGCCAAGGGCGTTGGGAATCCGGTGTTTTATGTCGGGCCGGCGACGGGCCGGGATGGTTTGGCGGGGGCGGCCTTCGCCTCGCAGGACCTGACCGAGGAATCCGCCGAGCAGCAGCGCGGCGCGGTGCAAGTGGGCGACCCTTTCATGGAGAAACTCGTCTGCGAAGCCTGCCTGGAGCTGCTGGCCACGGGCGCGGTCGCGGGCATCCAGGACATGGGCGCGGCCGGTTTGACCTGCTCGACCTGCGAGACCGCCGCGCGCGCCGGGACGGGCATCGAGATCGAACTGGACAAGGTTCCTCAGCGCGCACCCGGGATGACCAGTTACGAAATCATGCTCAGCGAGTCCCAGGAGCGGATGCTCATCATCGTCCACAAGGGCCGCGAAGAAGAAGTGAAGCGCATCTTCGACAAGTGGGACCTGCCGTGGGCGGAGATAGGAATCGTCACCGACACCGGGCAAATGGTGGTCCGGCACCACGGCAAGGTGGTGGCTGATATCCCCGCCCGAAAGATCGCTGACGAATCACCCGTCTATCAACGCGAGGCCAGGGAACCGCATTACTTGAAAGAAGTTAGGGCGTTCAATCTCGTCGGCGTGCCCGACACGCAGGACCCGGCGGCGCACCTGAAGGCGTTGCTGGCCTGGCCCACCATTGCCTCCAAGAACTGGGTGTATCGCCAATACGACCATATGGTGCGCGACAACTCGGCGGTCTGTCCGGGCAGCGATGCCGCCGTGCTGCGCGTCAAAGGCGATTCTATTCCCGGAGCGACGCCGACGGCTGTGCCTGAGAAGTTCATCGCGCTCTCGGTGGATGGCAACGGCGCCTATGTCTATCTCGATCCCTACGAAGGGGGCAAGATCGTGGTGGCCGAGGCGGCGCGCAACCTCGCCTGCTCCGGCGCGGCGCCCCTTGGCGTCACCGACAACCTCAACTACGGCAACCCCCACAACCCGGAGCTGTTCTGGCAGCTTAAGGAAAGTGTGCGCGGGTTGGCTGAGGCGTGTCGGGTGTTCAACGCACCCGTTACCGGCGGTAACTGCTCGTTGTATAACCAGCATCCCGCCGGCCCGATTGATCCCACCCCCACGGTGGCGATGGTTGGTCTGGTTGAGAAGCCGGAGCATATCACAACGCAATGGTTCAAGGACGAGGGCGACGCGATTATCCTGCTGGGCGAGGTCATTGACTCCAGCGACCCCCTGCTTGGGCTGGGCGGCTCGGCCTATCTGCAGCGCATTCGTGGCATCAAAAACGGCACGCCGCCGCGGTGCGACCTGGCGAAGGAAAAGGAGCTGCACCTCGCGCTGCGGGCGCTGATTCACTCCGGCGCGGTCAAGAGCGCCCATGATTGCAGCGAAGGCGGCCTGGCGGTGGCGCTCGCCGAAAGCTGCATTAGCCAACTGGTTGCCCGCGAGACACCGCGCCTGATCGGCGCGCAGGTTGACCTCGGTGCGGCTCAGGCTCCACAGGGAATGCGGTTGGACGCCTTGCTGTTCGGCGAGGCTCAAGCCCGCGTCATCATTTCCGTGGCCGCCGTCAACGCCGTCAAGGTCCTGGCCCAGGCCAAGATCCTGGGCGTGCCCGCAGCGCGGATCGGCACCGTCGGCGGCCAGACGTTGGAAATCAAGACCGCCGGGGCTACATTGAATTGCGATCTGCGCGAATTGCACGACCTGTGGTGGAATTCCATCGCCCGGACGATGCGATAGCGGCAAGCCGAACCGCTTAATGAATGACTATCCGAAGCACTATTGCGGCATCTTTGGCGTTTACGGCCATCCAAATGCCGCGGAACTGACCTATTACGGGCTCTATGCCTTGCAGCATCGCGGGCAGGAGAGCGCGGGGATCGTCACATCTGATGGGAAGCAGTTCCACCCCCACAAAGGCATGGGGCTCGTGTCCCAGGTCTTCAAGGGGAACGTTCTGCAGGACATGGCCGGCTCGATCGGCATTGGCCACACCCGCTATTCGACCACCGGCTCGTCGCACTTGCGCAATGCCCAGCCGCTCACGGTGGACTGCGTTCGCGGGCAGATCGCGATCGCCCACAATGGCAACCTGACCAACGCCGCCCGATTGCGCGAGGAACTGGAGGCCCAAGGCTCGATCTTCCAGACCACCGTGGACAGCGAGATCATCCTGCATTTGCTGGCGCAGCCGACTTTGCCGGGGCAGGGGAGCAGTCTCGTCCAAACCCTCCACCGCATCGAAGGCGCCTACTCGCTGGTCATCATGACCGAGACCGAGCTGATCGGCCTGCGCGACCCGCACGGATTCCGCCCGTTATGCCTCGGGCGGATCGACGGCGCCTGGGTGTTGGCCAGCGAGACCTGCGCCCTGGATTTGATTAACGCCCGCTACGTGCGCGACGTGGAGCCCGGGGAGATCGTGACCATCAACCGGGATGGTCTCACCAGCATGCAGGCGTTTCCGGGACACGGGCGCCGCGCGTTCTGCATCTTCGAGTATGTCTATTTCGCGCGGCCCGACAGCACCATCGCCAACCGGAGCGTCTATAAAGTGCGCGTCGAGATGGGCCGCCAGCTCGCGCGCGAGCATCCGATCGCGGCGGACGTCGTCGTGCCCGTGCCCGACAGCGGTAACTGCGCCGCCCTGGGCTATTCGCTTGAATCGGGCATCCCCTTTGAGATGGCCTTCGTGCGCAACCACTATGTGGGACGCAGCTTCCTCCAGCCCTCGCAGCTCATCCGTGACTTCGATGTGCGCGTGAAGCTCAACCTTATCGAGGAGCTGGTGAAGGGCAAGCGCGTCATCGTGGTGGACGATTCCATCGTGCGCGGCACCACCTGCAAGACCCGGGTAAACAACCTCAAGGAAGCCGGCGCCAGGGAGGTGCACGTGCTCGTGAGCTGCCCGCCGCATATGAACCCGTGCGTCTATGGCATTGATTTCCCCGACCGCAACAAGCTCATGGCGGCGAATCTCTCGCTGGAGGAAATCCGCGGTTACCTCAACGCCGACTCCCTTTGCTACCTCTCCCAGGCGGGCATGGTCAAGGCAACCGGCCTGCCCGCCAACGCCTTCTGCATGGCCTGCTACGATGGGGACTACCCGGTCCCCTTTGACCCGGCTGTGGACAAACACATCATCGAGCGCCGTAACGGCCGGCGGTCCGGTCTGGCCGAGGCGCCGAGCCGGGAGCAGGCGCAGCGCAAGCCGATGTAAACAGGCTCGGACAGCGCGAGCGTTCGTTACGCTTCGCCGGGTCAGAACTCCGCGTTGCCGGGTGTGCGGGCGAACGGGATTACATCGCGGATGTTCGAGACGCCGGTCAGGAACATCAGCAACCGCTCGAATCCCAGGCCGAACCCCGCGTGCGGCACCGTGCCGTAGCGGCGCAGGTCCGCATACCACCAGTAATCCTCGGGCTTGAGCTTGTGGAGCCTCATGTTCTCCTGCAGTTGATCGAGACGCTCTTCGCGCTGGGCGCCGCCGATGACCTCGCCGATCCCCGGCACCAGCACGTCCATCGCTGTCACCGTCTTCCCGTCGTCGTTCAGGCGCATGTAGAACGGCTTGATCTCGCGCGGGTAGTTGAACACGGTGGCCGGTGACTTGAAGTGCTGCTCGGTGAGGAACCGCTCGTGCTCGGACTGGAGGTTCAGCCCGTACTCGACCGGGAACTCGAACTGCCTGCCGGATTTCTGCAGAATCCCGATGGCCTCGGCGTAAGGCACGCGCACGAAGGGCCGCTCGACCACGAACTTGAGCCGCTCGTGCAAACCCTTGTCCACAAACTTGCCGAAGAGCCCAAGGTCTTCGGCGCAGTGCTCCAACGCGTAGCGTGCCATGGATTGGACAAACTCCTCTCCCAGGTCCATGTCGCCCTGCAAGTCACAGAAAGCCATCTCCGGCTCGATCATCCAAAACTCAGCGGCATGGCGGGCGGTGTTCGAGTTCTCCGCGCGGAACGTGGGGCCGAACGTGTAGATGTTGGACAGGGCGCAGGCGAATGTCTCCCCTTCCAACTGCCCACTTACGGTCAAGTAGGTGCGTCTGCCGAAGAAATCCGTTTGCGACTTCTCGTCAATGTTACCCTTGAGAGCGGTGACGCGGAACATCTCACCTGCGCCTTCGCAGTCGCTCGCCGTGATGATGGGCGTGTGCACATAGACGAAGTCGCGTTCCTGAAAGAACTGGTGCACCGCGAACGCCAGGCGGCTGCGCAGGCGAAACATGGCCCCAAAGAGGTTGGAGCGCGGGCGCAAATGCGCGATGGTGCGCAGAAACTCCGGCGTGTGCCCTTTCTTCTGCAAGGGATAGCTCGCATCCGCCGGCCCGATCAGCTCGACGCGCGTGGCGCGCAGCTCCCATTTCTGCCCTTGCGCCGGGGACGCCACCAGGCTCCCTTCGACAACCGCCGAAGCGCCCGTGGTGAGGTGGGGGAGATGTTCCGAACCGGGCGTGCCGGCGTCCACCACCACCTGGAGGCTCCCAAGGCAGGAGCCATCGTTGAGTTCCAGGAAGGAGAAGCCTTTCGCGTCCCGCCGGGTGCGAACCCAGCCTTTGACGGTCACTGCTTCTGCGGGTTTGGCAGCTGCCAGAAGGTGCTTGATCAGTGTGCGCATGGGACCAATTCAACTGCTTCCATCTCGCTGCCAGCGTAGCTGAAAACGCCACCCCCGCAAGACCCGACGCGGAAGGACCGCCCCATTAATGAGAAACATGCATGCGCCTGGATTGTGAGGGCACCGCGGAGCCCTTGACGGGGTTCCGGCCTTGCAGCACTGTGCCGATGATGCAATCGCTGCCGCCGTCGTGTCCGCCCTTGCCGGACCTGCCACCGCTCTTCTGGGGGGAGGTCGCCAAGCAGACTGCGCACTGGCAGGAGTTCTTCGCGCACGCGGCCCCCGGTGAAACCGACCCCGGCGCAATGCGCAAGATCTGCATCGCCCGCATCAAGACCCGCCTTAAGCGTGTCTACGCCGGTAAGAACGCCGGTCGCGCCCTCTTCGAAATGGCTCAATACGTCGCCTGCCTCACCGTAATTGAATCGCGCAACTAGCGACTTTCTGTGTGGGCAGACTGAGTTGTCTGGTATCCAGTCTGGCACGCTACGCCGGGCAATTGAACTATCTGTCAACGGCAAGGAGTGTTCCGGCGATGTGGCGGGTGCCGTTGGCGGAGTTGAAGTAATAGACGATCAGGGCGCGGTGCTTCGAGAGCAGGGCGGCCCAGGGGTAGCCGAGGTCGCCATCGCCACCGTCGTCACGCAGGACGATTTCCGGGGCGGAAGCCAGATTAGCGCATTCGGGATCGAGCACGCGGGCGCGGATGCCGAACGGCGAGTGGCGGTACCCGTACACCAGCAATACGCGATTGTCCGGCAAGCGTAGCGCGTAATGCGGGTGGCCCTGAAAACCGGCGTCCTGCCATGGCTGGAAGGTCTGACCACGGTCAGTCGAGCGCGCGACAACGGTGTGATCGTCAAAGTCCGCGGTGCGCATGAAGGCCACCAGATCGCCTTTGGGTGTTTCGTAGAGTGATGTCTCGTTGAATACCACCTTCGCATCGGAGGCGACCGGACAAGAGTAGCGCCAGGTGCTGCCGTTGTCCTGGGAAATGAACAAGTGCGTTCCCTGAGCGCCCGGCGTGGTCGAGGTCTTGGAAGTTACCACCCAATAAAGTCTGCCGTCCTTGCCTTGGCACATCGCGCCGCGGTTGTAGGCGGGCACAGGCTGGTTGAACGGATCCATTACCGTTTCCCCCGGGGTTGGCGGCGGTAGTGTTGGGCCTTGCCAGGATCGGCCTCCGTCTCTGGAGTGGAGCAGGTAGCCGCCCATGAAGACGAAGTTGCCGTGGCAGAATGGGTTCTTGAGCTTGGCCACAGCGCCAGCCTGCAGCAGGGCCCAGCCGTAGCTGCTGCAGACGATGGTATTGTCGCGCAGTTGGACCATGCAAGGGTCCTGCGAGCCTCCGAATGGGTGGGCATAGATGAGCTCGGGGTTTTGGCTCCAGCTCTTGCCGTCGTCACGCGAGCGGACGAGCACCAGGTGACTGTTCGGGTCGGTGTGGCTCGTACTGCGTTCGCCCAACAGACGGCGTTCCGGCGCGCGGCGAAACGCCACGAGCAGCTCTCCGTTGGGGCGCCGCACGATCGAAGGAAAGCTGCTGTAGAATCTATCGTCCCGATAGATGACGAGGTCTCCCAGTTTATGGACGCCGGGAGAGGCAGCCTGGGCCGCAGCGGCGGCGGGGGCTGGAACCGGAGCGCTGAGGAGGAGCACCAGTTGCGCTGCCAGGACGAGTATCATATGACGCATACCGTCTGCTTGCACGGAGTCAGGTTGGCGGGCAAGCAAAAAGAGCCTGTCCCCGCTGGTGGCAGCGCTAACTCATGCCTATTCGCTAAGGCAGCAACGGAACCGAGGAAGCTCAGTCTTCTGCGCTCGGCAAGCCCGAGCCTCCTTGCGTCGGAGGCAACTACCTGAACATCTCGCCGGACTACGACCGATTCAAGGCGCTAAGGACCGCACGGACGGAGGCAAGTTCGATGTTGGTGTCCACACCAGCGCCCCACCGTGTACGGCCGTCCGCGTGTTTGACCTGGATGTAAGCGATGGCGGCGGCTTCCTCGCCGGCGCTCAGGGCGTGTTCGCTGTAGCTCACAATCTCGAAGCGCGGCACGCTGGCGGAGATGAAGCCGTGGACCAATGCAGCAAGCGGGCCATTGCCTTCGCCGGCAAGCTCGACCGGCTTGCCATCGCGCAGCAGGCGCGCGCGGCAGCGGACCTGGCCGTTGCGGCTTTCGGTCTCGAATCCCTGGAGCTGCCACGGCGCGGTGCGTTCGATGTACTCACGCCAGAACATGCCCTTGAGCTCAGCGCCGCTGACTTCGCGGCCGAGGCGATCCACCTCTTCGTTGGCGATGGGGCCAAATTCGCGCTGCATTTCCTTGGGCAGTTCGATGCCGTATTCACTCTCCAGCAGGTAGGCGACGCCGCCTTTGCCGGACTGGCTGTTGACGCGGATGACCTCCCGGTATTCGCGGCTGAGATCGGCCGGATCAATCGTCAGGTAAGGCACTTCCCAGAACTGTTGACGCCCGGTGGACCATTCGGAGAGGCCCTTCTTGATGGCGTCCTGATGCGAGCCGCTAAAGGCGGTAAAGACCAGTTCGCCGGCGTAAGGGTGGCGCGGCGGAATGGTCATGCCGGTGCAGCGCTCGTACACATTGCACAGGGCGTTGAGGTCGGTGAAGTCGAGCTTGGGATCAATGCCCTGCATGTAGAGGTTGAGTGCGACGGTAACAATGTCGAGGTTGCCGGTGCGCTCGCCATTGCCGAAGAGCGTGCCTTCAACACGGTCGGCGCCGGCGAGCAAGCCTAACTCAGTCGCGGCGACACCCGTCGCGCGGTCGTTGTGGGTGTGCAGGCTGATAATGATCGAATCCCGGTTCCGAATGTTGCGGCACATCCACTCAACCTGGTCGGCATAAACATTGGGCGTGGCGACCTCCACCGTATCGGGCAGGTTGAGGATCATCTTGTGCTGCGGCGTAGGCTTCCAAACCTCCATCACAGCCTCGGAGGCTTCCTTGGCGAACTCGACTTCGGTGGCGCTGAAGCTCTCGGGTGAGTACTGGAGCCGGACTTCGGTGCCCTTTAACTGGGGCAGGCGCTCGCTCACCCACTTGGCGCCGCGCACGGCGACGCGGAGGATTTCTTCCTTCGTCATGCCGAATACAATGCGGCGTTGCGCGGGCGAGGTGGAGTTGTAGAGGTGGATGATGGCCTTCTTCGCCCCGACCAGCGATTCGAAGGTGCGTTCAATCAAGTCCTCGCGCGCCTGCACCAGCACCTGGAGCCAAACGTCATCCGGCACACGGCGTTCCTCGATGAGCCGGCGGTTAAAAGTGAATTCGGTGTTCGAGGCCGAAGGAAATCCCACCTCGATCTCCTTGAAGCCGCATTTCAGGAGCGTCTGGAACAGTTCGAGCTTCTGGCCGACGTTCATGGGGATGGCTAGTGCCTGGTTGCCATCCCTGAGGTCCACGCTGCACCACATGGGGGCGCGCGTGAGAGTGCGGTTCGGCCACTGGCGGTCGGGCAAGTGGACCGGCGGAAACGGACGGTATTTGGCAGACGGTTCTTTCAACATGGTCGTATCGCTTTCTTGTTAACACGGCCGGGTGGTAAGGGAAATAGAAAACCCCACCACCGGTTGCGGCAGTGGGGTTTAGTAAACTTTGGTGAAAGGCTACAACCCAACTGCCGCGCTACGCAGCAGCAGCGCGCTCTTAAGCAGCAGGTTCAACTTGCCATTCACGCGTGCAATTTAGCATGCCAGGCGGACGGCGGCAAGCGGTTTTTTGCTTCGTCAAGGCGCGGGGGTGCGCAATTGCAGGGGGGCCAATTGACAGTGCTTGCCCGCAGCGCGAAGAACGTAAACAAGCGCCAGCTCTGTCCGGTGTTACGCCACGAATCAGGCCGCCTCGCCAACACTTCAGCCGCGTCTCGGCCGCTTTGGCCCGCGTCGCCGGCAATCCGCGCACAGGAATTGCTTCCCGTCAAAGTAGGTCATAAACGGCATGAACAGGTCATTACACCGGTCACACGTTTCGTAGATCTCCTCCGGGGGCACCGGCTCCACCGCCAAAGCAATCCCCTGCGACTTCTGCAGTATCGCCAGTTGATCGGCCACACAATCTGACCGGTAGTTGAACACCAGGGCTGCTGTCCGGGTGTCAGTGAAGTACAACCCATAGTCATCCTGCGCCAGGTAATTCCCTTGCGCATTGCGGAGCATCACCCGGATATCTGGCTCCTCGCTGAGTCTGTCAGTGTTGCGCGCCATTCACGAATCCTGAGGCAATCTGCGTTGTCATCCTTCGATGCCTTATAGCGGTCCTGATGCTGCACTGCCCGCCCGCGAAGTTCAAGGTTAACTGGCGTCTTCGATGGACCCAATTGGGTTCTGCGGACGACGATCCCCGGTATTCCCATACCCAAAGCCCGCCTGCGGCAATTGACGAAGGCATTGCCAAACCGGTCCGGGATGCACTATCCTTCTGGTCATGAAATGGTTTTCAGTCATCCTCGTGCTGCTCCTGGGTTTGGCGGGCGCGCGAGCGGCGGGAGCGGATGACCAGTATGTCCACCTATACAACCTCATCCAGGAGGCAGACA
Organism: Candidatus Paceibacterota bacterium; assembly: GCA_035452965.1. Classification (NCBI taxonomy): domain Bacteria; kingdom Bacillati; phylum Minisyncoccota; species Minisyncoccota bacterium. The sequence continues at coordinate 326,524 of DAOTCE010000003.1, forward strand.
AGCTGAAGAACGCCGGCCAGTCCAGCGAGGCGTTGTCCAAGTATGTCGAAGCCCAGGCCGCGCTGCAACGGATCCAGAAAGGGTACCCCAATTGGAACACCAAAGTGGTGACCTTCCGGATGAACTACGTCACCGACCAAATCGCGGCGCTGTCCGCCCAATCACCTGCTGCCGCCACGCCGGCAGCTCCGGCGCAATCGGCCAAGGCGCCCGGGGCGCCTCCTGGCATCGGCTCTACCCAGCCTGCGCAGCCGACGCCCGCTGATGGGCAGACACAGCTCGACACCCTCAAGGACCAGATTCGCCAGGCGCAGGCGGATAAAGCAGTAGCGGAGGCCAAACTCAAAGAGGCGCTCTCGGTCCAACCCGCCGCCGTTGACCCGCGCGAGCTGGCCAAGGCGGAGGACAAGGTCAAGGAGCTGATGAAAGAGAACGACCTGCTCAAGGTGAGCCTGGAGCAGGTGAAGACCAAAGCCGCCCCCGTCCCCGATACGAAAGCGCTGGATGAAGCTCGCCAGGCGCTGGCTGAAGCGAATCGCAGCCTTGCTGAGAAGACCAAAGCCGCCGACGCACTGGCCGCTGAAAAAACCCTCCTGCAAGAGAAGCTGAATAGCCTTACCCCCAGTCCCGCTAATGCGGCTGAACTCGAAGCGGCCAAAAAGGCGCTGGAAACTGCCAACCTCAAGCTCGCCGAGCAATCCAAGCTCGCTTCCGACCTGGCCTCGGACAAGGAGACGCTGCAAGCCCGCATGAAGGCGTTGAGCACCGAAGCCGAAGCCGCTGCTGCGCTGCGCGCCGAGAATCAGCTCCTCAAGCAGCAGGTCGCCGACTTGAAGGCCGCCCCGCCGCCGAGCTCCAAGGCGGAGGAAGCGAGCCGGCAGTTGGCTCAAGCCCAGGCCCAGATCGCCGCCTTGCAGTCGGACAAGGAAATGCTCCAGCTCGAAAAGACTGCTCTGGAGAACCGCGTCAAGCAAACGTCCGCGCAGCCGGCATCCCCGGCGCCGAGCAGGGCCGCGGACGCCGCCCGAATCAAGCAGCTTGAACAGGAACGAGACGAGCTTAAGAAATCGCTCGACTCCGCCAACAAGGAACTCTACAGCCGCAAAGGCAAGGCGGCCGCAGCCCGCCTGCGGGAGTTGGAGGATCAACTGACCACACTGCGCGCCCGCCTCCAGGTATATGAAGCGCGCCAGGTTCCTTACACGGCGGAGGAATTGGCTCTCTTCAAGCAGCCGGAAATCAAACTGGCGCAACCCACTCGCAGCGCCGGGAAGGTGCCAGCCAGGGAACTTCCTCCCGGCACCGTGGCGCTGGCGGCTGAGGCGCAGCGCCACTACGCCAACCGGCAGTTCGACCAGGCGGAGGAGAAGTATCTGCAAGTGCTGCAGCAGGACAACAAGAACGTTCCCGCCCTGGCCAATCTCGCCGCCATTGAACTCGACCTGGGCCATCTCGAGGCCGCTGAGATTAACATCAAGCAGGCTGTCGCTCTCGCCCCGGAGGACGCTTACAGTCAGTTTGTCCTGGGCCGCCTGAGGTTTCGCCAGAAGCAATACGACGAAGCCGTTGACGCGCTCGGTCTTGCGGCGAAATATGATCCCCAGGATGCCCAGGTGCAGAACTTCCTCGGCCTCGCCCTCAGCGAGAAGGGCCTCCGCGGGCCCGCTGAAACAGCCTTGCGCAAGGCAATCCAACTCGATCCCAACTATGCGGGCGCGCATCATAACCTTGCCGTGGAATACATCTCCCAGAAGCCGCCAATGGTGGAACTGGCCCGCTGGCACTACCAGAAGGCTCTCGACAACGGGCATCCCCGCAATCCGGATCTGGAGAAGATAATTGAGGCGGCAAAGCCCGCCGCCGCCACACCGTGAGCCCCCGCCGCGCCCCGGACGGTCGTTCTCGGTCCTGGTGACCGTCGCTCACATGCTTCGCCAGGCCTTACACGAGATCAGGATTTTCACGGGCGGTCGCGGCCTGTACGAGTTTACCGACAAGGTCGCGGAGTGGCTCAAGCTGAACCGCTGCAGCAGCGGGTTGGTGACGCTGCACCTCCGCCACACTTCGGCTTCGCTGTTGATTCAGGAAAACGCCGACCCCGACGTGCGCCGCGACCTCGAACGCTTCTTCGCCCGCCTGGTGCCCGACGGCGATCCCCTCTTCGTACACACGGTCGAGGGCGATGACGACATGCCCGCCCACATCCGCACCGCGCTTACAACCGTCAACCTCTCCCTTCCCGTCAATCACGGCCGGCTTGCGCTGGGCACCTGGCAGGGAATCTATCTCTGGGAACACCGTCGCGCGCCGCACTCGCGCGTGGTCAACGCCCATTTCGTGGGGGAGTAAGCTCAGGCGCGGCCCTTCGCCGCACAATATCCTTTTCAAGGCCGTATTCCGTTGGCACTTTCGCCGTGCTTGAAGACGATTGCCTGGTCCCCACCCAAGGTCGGCAGCGCTGTGATTTGCGCCGCCGGTCTGGGTCTCGCGGTGAGTTGCCTGGCCGCCGGCAGCACCAATCGCTTCGGCTTCACCGGCCGGGAGATATTCCCCATTGATAGCCAGATCAGCCAACTGCACGTAGCCGACCTCGACGGCGACGGATTAAACGACCTGATCGTCGTCAACAACGCCCGCTCCAAAATCAACCTGCTCTACAACCAAACCGGCAAGACCAACCTGGCCGGGAAGCCCAGGCTGGCGGGCAAGCGCGAGCCGAACGAACTGCCCCCGGATGCCCGCTTCCGCATTGACTCGATTGCCTCCGAGAAACGCATTTTTTCCATGGCCGTCACCGACCTGAACGGCGATAGGCGCCCGGACCTCGCCTACTATGGCGATCCCCGCGAGTTGATCGTGCTCAATAGCCAGGGCACCAACGAGTGGAGCGCTCCCAAACGGTGGTCCATTGATGACGGCCAACTCTCACAGAATGCGCTCGCCACTGGCGACCTGGACGGCACTGGCCGCGCGGACCTGGTCCTGTTGGCCGAAAACTGCTTCTATTTCCTGGCCCAGCGAGAGGATCATGTGTTGGAGGAGCCACAGAAGATTCCCCTTTCCGGCACGGTCAAATCCATTCAGGTGGTGGACGTTGACGGTGACGCGCGCAGTGATTCGTTGCTGGTAAACTGGGACGACCGCAACCCCTTCCGGTTCCGGCTGCAGAAGCAAGATCGCTCACTGGGCCCCGAGATCTACTTCGCCATGCCGTCCATTCGCTCCTACTGGGCTGACAACCTCGTGGCGGACAAGCAGACCCAGGTCATCACCATCGCCCAAAACTCCGGCCGGGCGCAGGTTTCCGAGTTCACCCGCAAACCCGCCGAAACGCTCTCCGGCTCCTTCCGCCAGGGCCAGTTCCAGGTCTGGCCGCTTGCCCGGACCAACAAGGCGAGGCGCGGCTCCACTTGGGCCGACGTCAACGGCGACGGCCTGCCCGACCTGCTTGTTGCCGAGCCCGAAGACGGCCAGGTCTCCCTGTGTCTCCAGCAGCCGGATGGCTCGCTCGCCGCTTCCAAGGCCTTCCCCACCCTCGCGGGCATCAGCGACCTGGCAGTCGCAGACTGGAACGGCGACGGTCAACCGGACATCTTCATGCTCAGTGCCGATGAACGCCAGGTGGGTGTAACCCGGCTGGATGATAAACAGCGGCTGCCGTTTCCTGCGCTGATCCCGCTCGATGGCAGGCCCCTCGCACTGGCGGCCGGCGCTCTCCAAGCCGGGGCCAAGCCCGTCCTGGCGGTGATTGTCGAGCCGGAAAGCAAGGGCGACCAGGGAAGCCAACGCCTGCTGGTGACGCGCACCGCCGACGGCAAGTTCAGGCTCCAGAAGCTCACCAGGGACTTCAAGTCCAACCCCACCACCTTGGCCTTCCACGATGCCGACCAGGACGGACACGCTGACCTGGTAATTCTAATGCCTTATGAGAACGTCAAGGTTCTCCGTCAGGTTCCGGGCAAGGATTTCGAGGAGTTGGACGTCGCCCCCCCCGGCGGCGCCTATGAACTGGCCCAACCGTGGCTCAGCGCCGCCGACATCGACGGCGATGGCAAGTCCGAGCTGCTGCTGACCCAGAAGAACTTCCTGCGCGCGGTCGTTCTGCAACGCGAAGCGCTGGCGCCAGGCTCCACCAACCAAGCCGCCTGGACCTTCATCGTCAAGGAGCAGATCAACGGCGCGGGCAGCAACTCGCGGCTTGCCGGCGCCACCGCAGTCCCCAACGGGCCCAATGCCATCCCCTCGCTGTTCCTGCTTGATGTCGAACGCAAGGCCCTCACCCTTTGCGAGCGCGACCACGCCGGGGTATGGCAGGTCGTGCGCAACGTGCCGCTGCCCGTCTCCGAGTTCACCAGCCTGCAACCTCTCGCCCTCGGCGCCAGCAAGACCACCGCTATCACCTTCCTCGGTCTGAATGCCGTCGCCTGCCTCCGGCTGGACGGCGAGGTCTGGGAACTGAACGAGCTCGACGGATACGAAACCCCGATCAAGGATGGCCACCTTACTGACGTCGTCAGCGGCGACCTGGACAACGATGGCCGCAAGGACCTGGTCTTCCTGGAAACCGCCAGGAACTACCTCGACCTGGTGCTCTTCGACGCTCGCAGCAAGCTCGTTCCCGCCGACCGCTGGCAAGTCTTCGAAGAACGCACCTTCCGCAGCCGCCGGAGCGACTTCGCCGAGCCGCGCGAAGCCGTTGTCGCTGACGTGACCGGAGACAACAAGAACGACCTTATCATCTTGGTTCACGACCGCGTCATCGTCTATCCTCAGGAGTAACAAGCCGCTGGCACCATCGCAATTCGGCCGACAAGCATGCCAACAGAAGGCCCGAGGCGCAAATACCCCAGGCCTTGGCGAACTGCGAAAATGCATCCGATTTATGAAGGCAGGCCGCTCTCACCGAGAGCGCCGGGGGAAGACCTTACGTGGGCCGCGCCTTTCCCATTGCCCTCACAGCCGGCGCTAAAGCCGCCGATGGCCGGGGCCCGAATTTGGCCCCGGCCATCACGTGGCCATGGGGTGGCCGTCCAGTGGCCGTCATTAGGCCGTCATTAGGCCGTCTCGGTGCCGCTCTCACGCCCCTTCCTGGTCATTAATGGCACTCTCAGCACGCAGGGCGACTGGTTGGCTCAGGCATGTAGCGTCCTGGCGAGGTGGGACGATCTCGGCACAAAGAAAGGTCCATCACAGGTTCCCGGGGAGTGCCAACGGTGGTATCTAGCCGCACGACTTGGATGGCCCCTCGACCTTCACCATCCCAACACTGTCCACATTTGGGACAGTGATCCTGCCTGTCAGCCTTCTTGAGTCCCCGCTGATTCCTGCACCTTCGGCCTGTGATTACGGTGTCTGGACTGTAGTGCTACGGTGTGGTTCCCATGGGGGCCGACCCCCATGGGAACCACACCGTAGCCTGACCGCACCAACAGGCCATCCTCCAGCCCACCGCAAGCCAACGCCGGCGGCGGCCAGCGTAGCAGTTAGAACACCCGTCCGGCGGTGGCGCAGGCGGCGAAAAGGGAAGTCCGGGAGGGCGAATTGCCATCGGTATTCCCCGGAAATCCGCAAAGAAATCGGGTAGGAGGTGAGGGTTAGAACCTCACCGTCCTCCCACACCACCGG